>JAAURB010000025.1 GCA_012033335.1 Oscillatoriales cyanobacterium RM2_1_1 | reverse complement strand
GGCGAACCTGGGTATGGAAGTCATGCACGAGCGTAACGCTCACAACTTCCCTCTTGACCTCGCTTCTGCTGAAATCGTTTCTGCTCCTTCCATCAACGGTTAATCTTTAGATTGACAAGTTGTTAGAAGTTAGAATTTAGAAGCTAAAAAAGCGCCTCCCTTGCGGAAGGCGCTTTTTTTTGGGCAAGTTTGTCAGGCAATTTTTGGGAGAGGGATTTCAGGACTTGAATTCTAGTAACGAATTTGCAATGTTACTGAAGCCTGAACTGCTTGTTCTCCCCCAATCACCGGGGTAGGAGCTGCAGCCACAGCATCTCCCGCTAGTCTTGTAGTAGCCTGAAATTGTACTGGGGCAGGAGAATTTGATCCATTTACCTGTATATTGACCACTTCGCGACGGGTTAAATTTAGCGCCCTTAAAACAGCATCCGCTTGACGTTCTGCATCTTGGGTTGCCTGTTGCAGGGCTTGGGTTCGAGCCGCTTCAAGTTAAGCATCAGTGGCTATAAAACTAACCCCATCAATTCGAGTGGCCCCAACCTGAACCGCGTCGTCAAGCAAGGTTCCAACTGCTTCGGTGGGAAGTTGAAAGCTGACAGTATTGGTTGCGACATATCCGGTTAATTCCTGACGTTCATTGCGATAGTCATAGAGCGGATTTAGGCGAATTCCTGTTGTTTCTAGCTTCTCTACATTGCGGGACTTAAGTAAATTGACAACAGCATTAGAACGTTGAGCGGCTTCCTGCTGAACAAGTTCAGCCGTTTTTCCTCGAACCGCTACCCCGAGTTGAACTTGAGTTAAAGAAGTTGGAATATTGACGATCCCTTGACCCGTAGTAGTGATTAATCGCATCTGTTGTTCTTGTGCTTGCACGGGAATTGAATAAATGACAGACGCAACTCCAAAACTGAGACAAACAGCCGTTAACAAACCCCAGGATTTGCAGCTAGATTTTCGTAATTTTAGACCTGCAAATTCCTCAAGATTTTTACAGGCTCCGCTGGCGAATGATACATTGTCCATGAATGTTTACCATGTAAGGAATACAATAAGTTAAAAGGCTGGAAATCCAGCGATCGCGAGTCATTTTACCTCGAATTAGAGCTGTACCATGATTAATCAGGAATAAAATAGAGCCCACCACAAGGGCAATCTTCAGGGCAGTTGGCATCAACTTTTTATCTGTCAATGCCATCAAAAATCCATTCACTGATTGCATAATTCTCTCGTTGAGCTGACGAAATGATTAAAGAAAATGTTGCCACTCACAACCAGGGAACACTCTGAACGCTAGCAGAGTCAATCATAAAGGCTCAGACCTTTTTAAGGGTGTATTGCATTTGAAACTCCAATATCTTAGCAATTCAAAGGACTGAAACGGATAGTAACCCTGATGCTTCCTACAGAAACAAACGATTTAGCTCCCTGGTCATTTCCTGAAACCCGGAGATCGCGCATTATTGTCCCAACCGAAAATCCTAACGATCCTCGTTATATTGTGCAGCCTGGAATGGGACTTGATGGCGTTGTAGGACTTGGACAAGGTGGGTTGATTGACTGTACAGGCACGCTTCTCTATACAGGTCGCCATATCCTCACCGCTGCCCATTGCTTTAATCACAGCGATGGCACTGCTAATTTAGCTCCTGATCCAGCAAACTATAGGGTTATTTTTAATCTTCCTTCCGGTCGTCTGGAAGCAGGGGTAAAGCAAGTTTTTATCCATCCCGAGTGGACGGCAGATTTTGATAATAACAACGATATTGCCATTATTGAACTGAGTCAAACCGTCCCAGAAACCGTTGATCGATATAAACTTTATTCTGACTTTGATGAGGTAGGCCAGGTCTTTACCAAGGTCGGTTATGGAGTAGAAGGGACGGGACAAACTGGGGAGAATTTTACAGGTTTAACTTCGGTTAAACGGATGGGTCAAAATCGCTATGATGCCTCCAGTGAAATCTTCAATAATATTCCAGGTAGTGATATTATTCCTAATACTCAACTGGCCTATGATTTTGATAATGGCTTACCTCAAAATGATGCTTTTGGGAGGGAATATGGCATTTTTGATCTGGGATTGGGTGTTGAGGAAATTGGTATTAGCGGTGGAGATTCCGGAGCGCCTGCTTTTATTCAGGGCAAATAGCTGGAATTAGTTCTTTTGGTCAAAATCCAGCCCAAGCCGGAGTTAATTTGACTCCGGCTAACGATACCAGTTTTGGAGAATTTTTTAGTGATACCCGGGTTTCTGCCTATGTCATTTGGGTTGAGCAAATGATTGCTCAATCTAATCAAGGAGACGATTTTATTCAGGGTACAAATGCCCGCCATGATTTTCTTAATGGCAATCAAGGGAATGATACTTTAGTTGGATTGGCTCAGGATGATACCTTATTTGGCGGACAGGGAAATGATGAAATTGAGGGAAATGAAGGAGGGGATTTTCTCAGTGGAAATCGAGGCAATGACTTAATCGATGGGAATTTAGACCGTGACCAACTATTCGGAGGTCAGGGAAATGATACCTTGATTGGGGGTAGTGGGGAAGATACCTTGAGGGGAGATTTAGGGCAGGATCTTCTCAGGGGCGACAGTGAAGCCGATTTGTTTATTCTAAGTCTTGATTTAACTGTTCAAGATCCGGAACAGGCGGATCAAATCCTTGATTTCACTTCTATAGACTTTCTGGGAATAGTAGAGAATTTACCCCTAGACGAACTAAGTTTTGAGCCTTCAGTTATCAATCAAATCCCAGGTCTATTAGTCCGACAAATAGAATCCAACGCCATTTTAGGGTTCGTGCATCATGGGTCGCCAGAGCAGCTTCAAAGTCACTTTATTATAATTGATTAGTTGATTTTAGCCCATCTGAGCATAGAACTAATCGCCCGATTGATCAGGCTTTTGGGATTTTCTGCGAGTAAATGACGCTGGGCTCGATTGCGATCAAGTTCTAATTCAGTTACCCGGCGTTCTCCTGACTGATGGCGAATTAGAGTCACTAAATAATCATGGGTTAATTGATAGCGATCATCTGGAATATCAGGCAATAGAAATACAACTCCATTTTCTACTAAAATTTCCAGCACCCTATCCAATTTCTCAGAATTGATTTCTAGTTCGGCTTGCAAGGCGGAATGGGTCTTAATCGGTCGAGAATTCATTTCATCCGTTAGGGCATACAACACTGAAATGACAGTTCGTTCATTTTGACCGTAACAGTCCTCAATGATGCCATCAATATATTGATTCAGTAAAAATTGTTGAGGATTTTTTCCTAACTGTTGATATTGGCTTAACGTTGTGATTTCCCGAACTTGCAATTGACAACCTACAAGTTGGAGCTCAAGGGGAGAAATCCCATTCCAGGGTTGACTAAGATCCTGGACAATCCGCTGGACTAAATCCTGATCAAATTGGTTGGGACTATTAGCAGTCTGGCGCTGAATAAAATTTTCAGCTTGTTCTAAAGAAAAATTTTCTAAGCCGTACAAAATCTGACCAGATAGTACCTCAGTCTGCAGAATTTCCGATAAATTAACCAGCGATCGCACTCTAATAAATAATGCAAGTAATCTGTCCGCATTACCAGTAGTACTTTCACCTCATTTAACGATAGACAGCGCTGTAAAAATTGATAGAATGGCAACCGTTGAGTGATAGTTTTGCAAACCGAGAAAAACTCTTCAAATTGATCAAAAATTAAAATGGTAACGGACTGGCGATCGCAATTTTTTTCTAGAACTTGCATTACACGATTTAGCTTCCACATATCTGGATTGGGTTCCCGTAACCAATCTGTATAAACTCGAAGCAAAATTGGTGTAGCAATTTTTGTTTCAGTCAACTGACGATGCAAAAGCTGAGGAATCACTCCGGCTGTTAAAAGGGAACTTTTACCAACCCCTGAATCTCCGTAAAGTACCAATAATCGTAAATCTTGATGTTGGATTCGATCAATTAAATCATGCACTTGAAGAAGACGATCAGAGTTCAAGATCTCCCGGGCAATATTTCCCTGTTCTCCCTGAGATTGAAGCGCTGGTTGCAATTGACGTACCCCAACAAAAGATCTGAGGCCAGATTGGTATTCAATCTGCAGTTGTTCGGCTTTGAGATGAGAAGCATTACCATATTCAGATCGGTCAAGGTAGAGTTTTCTCAAAGCTTTTAAAACCTGAATATAAGCTTGGGAATCTTGCTGGAGGTGAGGATTTTGCAGTGCGGCTTCTAATTGATTGACACTGATTTGCCAATCTTCACGTTGCTCGTGAGACTTGGCTAAAAGTAATAAATCAGGATAGTCCTCTTCAATTGAATTGAAAGAATTCTTGGAGGATTGCTGCTGAATTTCAAAAGCTAGCTCGGCTAACTGACTGGCTTGTGACCATTTGGATTCCTGCATTGCAGTTTCAGCTAGCCAGCGATAGTCCTGAACAATTTGATCGGCTGAACCGTAGGAAAGATGAAGATCTAAAGCTTGCTGAGTCCAGTCTTTAACAGCTTGCCAGTTTCCCAATTTGGAGTATACAATGATCAATTGTTCTGCCCATTTAGCCACCAAATCCAGACGATTTGCGCGCTGAAATACCTTCAGGGCTTGGTGGAATTCAATGCTGGCCTTTTCCCAAAGCTCAGGGGCTTGTTCTGCAGGACTGAACTCTCCAAGTCGGAGATGGCTTAGGCCAAGATGAAACAAAACAATCCCAAGTTTCACCAAATGTTGAATCGGCGGATCGTCTGATGAAAAGCATTCAGGGCTTTTCAGTAGGATTTTTCTGGAAGTTTCAGGAGAAATTTCTCTGAAGATTTCTAGGTGCTGGGCTGAATTGACAAATAGATCCAGGCAGAATTGCAAGCTATTTTGATAGTGTTGAATCGCCAGATGATCCTGGTTTCGAGCGTAGTCCTCCCGACCTGAAATTAGTTCTAAATCGGAAGAAAAATCCGGAGTCAGTTCTGCTTTTTGAGGCTGAATTTCCCGAATCAAGCTCAATAAAGTTGAATGGCGATCGCCCAGAATAATTGCATTGGACTCAAACGCGGAAGTCTGATTAGCTAGGATATGGGTGAATATCTGATCCATTGCTTCCCGTAGCAGATCAATTGATCCAGCATGATTGGTTTTAGAATCCTGAAAAGAGGGGTCATAAATCATGGAGGCGACTGATTTGAAGTGATCTAATGCTTCCCTAAAATTACCATGTCCCTCGCGATTCTAGATTGAATCCTGAACCACTTTAGAAAGTAAACCAGAAAGTAAAATAGCAACCAGGATATAAAAACTAATAAAAGAGGGAACCAGAACCCCAACCTGATCAATCCAGATCAAACTTGACATCAGATGTGAAACTTTCAAAAAAAATATGTAGAATATTAGGTAGAAAGGCTAGAGGCTTGTCCAACTCGCAGATTTGGGTTACAGCGATTGGTTTCAAGCTTAGAAAGCTCATGGCATCTTAGTTATCATCAGATGAGGTTAGTGACTGAGATCTTAAAGCAATCAGGTTTCAATTAATTCTGATAGTTGATTGCCAGATCAAGAAGCGACCTGTTCCCAATTACCCGATCTGGGCAAGCCGTTAGTAGCATTTATTACTGGGAGGACTTATGGCGAGTTCAGAGAAACAAAAGCAAAAAATCAAAGAGCATCTTGCTCGTAGCATGGGAAAATTTTCCCTATCATCATCAACCTCAATGGGCTTGACCAATTCAGAGGAACGTAAACGGCAAATTATCAACCATATTCAGTTGACCAAAGGTTGACGTTTGAGCAGGCGTTATTTCATAACGCCTTTAATATATTTCAATTTTTTAAGCATTTTTTAAGCATTTTTTTAAAGTAGTCTTTACGAATTAATTTCTTCAACGAGGAATCACCCAAAATAGACCAGTTGGGTTGGCGAGTATCACCGAATTTGCTTAAATATTGTTGGTAGAACAAGGTAATCAATGGTCATTCAAGCCCCCATCTCAGAACCCCCTACAGAACCGAAATGGCAGGTAATAGTCCGTCTGCTGCGGTGGGATAAACCTGCAGGTCGTCTCATCTTAATGGTTCCTGCTCTGTGGGCAATTTTCCTAGCAGCCCGAGGAGCTCCACCCTGGCCTTTGATTGTCGTCATTATCATTGGGACATTGGCTACCAGTGCGGCGGGCTGCGTGGTTAATGATTTATGGGATCGAGACATTGATCCAGACGTTGAACGCACCCAAAATCGTCCCCTTGCCTCCCGGGCCCTGACTGTCCAAACTGGAATTATGGTGGCTTTGGTCGCTTTTGCCTGTGCCGGTGGGTTGGCCCTTTATCTCAATCCCCTCAGCCTGGCCCTTTGCATAGCCGCTGTCCCGGTCATCATTGGCTATCCCCTGGCTAAACGGTTCTTTCCCATCCCTCAACTGGTGCTGTCCATTGCCTGGGGATTTGCCGTATTAATCAGTTGGACGGCAGCGGTAGGTCAGCTTGAACCGACCGCCTGGTTGCTCTGGGGAGCTACGGTACTCTGGACTTTAGGATTTGACACGGTCTATGCCATGAGCGATCGCGAAGATGATCAGAAACTGGGGATCAACTCCAGTGCCATCTTTTTTGGCGATCAAGTGGCCAATGCCGTTGGTTTGTTTTTCCTGGGAACTATAGGGTTACTGACAGCGGTAGGGGTTTGGGCAAATCTCCATCTGGGATTTTGGGTCACCCTCGCCCTGGGGACAGGGGTTTGGATCTGGCAGTACGTTCGACTCCGGCAAGCTGAAATTCCTCAATTGACCTATGGGGCGATTTTTCAGCAAAATGTCTGGGTTGGGTTCATCCTGTTGGGCGGGATGATTCTCGGCACTCTGGCGTAGCTAGCTTCTGGGCACTGAGGATTTGAGAGTCAAGGGTAGATGACACCTTACCACCGGAAGGGTTGGATTTAAGCAGAAATCCCTTGAAAAAATTGCCTAACTTCCGGGAATCAGTTGGGTAGAGACTAGGGGTTCTTCGGTGACTTTCTCCAAACCAACCGACTTGAGCAGGTCAGACCATTGTTGCTCTACAGCAGCATCATCTGGGCTTTCGGCCCGTAATCTGGCTAAAGTTGACAACATGTCATACCATAATCCCTCTTGTTGATAGATGGCTAGGCGATCGCGAGGAGGCATTTGGGCAAGCTGATCCGCTTCACTCGTGGGCAGGTCTACGCGTTCAATCCAGCCATGAACGGTAATGTCAGACGAGGCATCTGCAGAATCAGGCTCACAGCGGATTGTCAGATACCAATGATATTTCTGGTCAGCTTTCAGGTCAGGGGCATCTGATTTATCCGCCAGACTCAACTGAACGATTCCAGGTTGATCATTGCTGAGTTTGAAGGACGTGGTATAAATCACTTTTTCTGACTCGTCGGTGATTTCTAGCTGGACGGGAATCTGATCTAAAACTGCCGGAACGTAGTACAGTAGGCTGGGTTGGTCAGAAGCCGTCCGTCCCAGGGTCGAAGTCGGAATCAAAGCCGTTAGCTTATTTGCTCCACTTGGACAGCTCAGGGGGCCACGGGTGCCGCCGCCTTCCCGGCGACCTGGCACTCCCCGATTTGGGGGTTGAAAGGCATCCCAGGTAGACTTGAGGGCCTGGTTACTTGATGAGCTTGGAATTGAGCCCCTGGGTTGAGCCTGAGCCGATGAATCGATCAAAAAATTAACGGTTAGCCCCAGGGTTCCAGCTAGAACTAGGGCGGAAAAATATCGCAGTAAAACTGTCCAAAACATGGTGACTTGGCCTCCAATCAGGGGCAATATGAGTGATGGGTATTACCCCTATTGTATTCAATGTTTCAACGAGAGATCCAGAAAACGTTGGAGATCCTGTTACAAATCTTTGGGAGGCTTAATTTTTCTGGGGATTTTTATTCTTTAGATTTTTATTCTTTAGAATATTAATCGTACAGTGCTTAGAGCAAATGCTGAACCCAAAACACCTTGGCTCTCCAGTCTTAGCAATTATGATTGGAATACTGACGGCAATTGCCGTTGTTTTTTTAACTGGATTCTCTCCAAATAATCCTGCATCTATCAATTGGAATCAGAAAATTACTCAAATCGAACGAAGCTGGGAAGCCCAGTACGAAGATTACTTCAATCATAACTTAGCCGAAATCAGATTAGATGCTGAAGGCATCTCCCAAACCCTCAAGCAAGCTGCCCAACGAACCCAAACTCATCCGGCTGTTCTCTGGGTTATTCCTGAATCCGAGGGGCTGAACTTGATTTTACTCACCCCCGGAGGATCCCCTGTAGGAAAGCTGATCCCGGCGGCGACAATGAAGAATTTGTTGCCGATGATTCAGACTTTACGAGCTGAGCTGACGGATCCCCGCAGACAAAACCGAATCGCCAACCTCAACTCCGCTCAACAGCTCTATCAATGGATCGTACAACCGTTTGAGACCGTCTTAGCAGCAGAGGGTATTGATACAATCCTCTTCTGTACGGGGCCAGGACTCCGAACATTACCGCTTGCGGCCCTCCATGATGGTCGTCAGTTTTTGATTGAGCGCTACAGTATCACTCGTATTCCAGCCTTTAATCTATTTAATTCTGAGCCAGCCAGCTTAAAAGCTGCTCAAGTCTTGGCGATGGGGGCTTCCGAATTTCAGCAACAGACTCCTTTACCGGCTGTCCCCATTGAATTGAATGCGATTGTCCATTCTGGGGAGACCCAAGCTCTGGATTTAGAGAGTCAATGGCCCGGGAAGCGTTTTCTCAACCAGGCATTTACCCTGAAGAATCTCCAGAATCAACTGGCATCCGGCAGTTTTCAGATAGTTCATCTGGCGACCCATGCGGAGTTCAAATCCGGTTCTCCTAAGAATTCTTACATTCAGCTCTGGGACGATCAACTTCAGCTTGACCAGATGGATCAAATCAATTGGCAAAATCCTCCAGCGGAACTTCTAGTTCTGAGCGCCTGCAAGACCGCTATCGGCGATGATACAGTTGAGCTTGGATTTGCGGGGTTGGCCCTGCAAGCCGGGGTTAAATCTGCTGTGGCCAGTTTGTGGTATGTCAGTGACACCGGCACCCTGGCCCTGATGAGCGAGTTTTATCGACAGCTCAAAACTACATCAACGAAGGCGGAGGCCCTGCGTCAGGCTCAAATTGCGATGTTGTCCGGGAAAGTTCGGATTGAACAAAATGAGCTTCTCGGATCCCGGGGGGGAGTGACCCTGCTGCCTGATTTGACAGAATTTAGGAATGAAGACTTTACTCACCCCTTCTATTGGGCTGGATTTAGCCTGATTGGTAGCCCTTGGTAATTCAAATTCCGCCAATATGACAAGATAGAGAGAGTCATTTTGAGCTGAATTGCCAGATTGAATTGTTAAGTTGAACTTTTAAGCTATTTGCGTTATGTCTTCTCTCGATTTACCCTTCCAACGTCTTCGAGAACTCCGCGCTTCCCTGCTTCGCCTCCACAAAGCCCTACTTGATTCTGAGCGAGTCACCTACGAACAATTTCATGGCCGCATTCAGACCCAGGGAGAGTTCTTTCGGTTAGCCCTTGGAGATGAGTGGTTTAGCTGGTTGCGACCGTTCTCCCAGTTTATCGTGCGAATTGATGAGGCCCTTGACCCCAAGCAACAAATTACCCTGGAGGAAGCCAATGAGCTTCTGGCAGAAGCCCGTTTGCTGCTACGTCCCGCAGAGAATGGAACTCTGCGGGAAAAACGCTATTATGAAGCCATTCAGCGGGATCCAAATATTGCCTTTGTTCATGCTGAAACCGCCAGTGTCCTGAACCATAAATCTTGAATAACCTCAAGGCTGAAACCAATCTGGGGAAAGAACTGAGATGACCTGATTCATGGTGAAAAGCATCACCAAAGATAGAAAACATTCTGCCAAAATAACGAAATTGAACAAATAATATCAACGTTGTTAATTCTTAATTTCAAATTGCTGAGAGAAAATCCCAGAAGCTGCCTCTTTGAAAGGCAGAAAACTTCTGGAATCAGATGTTCTGAATTCTAATGAATATTCGCGATTGGACTTTTAGGATTGACTGGTGTTTGGCATCTCATACTCATAGGTTCGCTGGTCAGGGGTTTCCCCAGTGTGAGGCAATTGAAAATGATCATTCTCTGCGGTTTCTGAACCGGGCTGGCTAGTGTGGGGTAAATAGTATTCTTCTGCACTAGTTTCAGGTGCTTCACCCATAAAAGGAACCTGATAATTCGCAGTGGGCGCATCCTGGATTTCATGACTTTTGGTAGTAATTTCAGGGTTAGAAACAACTTCAGGATTTTTGATGCGATCGCGATCAAGATTACTTTCAGAAAGATTATTAGAGGCCATAATTGTTATGTTTAATCTAATGATTTGACAATTGTATTCATTAATCAGTATATAAATCAATCTAACTCTTGGCTTCTATCTAAAGAAGGAGTTGTAATCTGCACCTACAATCTGCACTACAGCAGTCACAAACGATTTTTAAAAGAGGGCGAAGGGGGCGTTGCCCCATTCTTGGGGACGGAACCCAAACTCCGCTGATACAACGAGCCCCTAACTCCCAAATCCATACCTGACGGGATTGAAAATTCCTGTATTATTCAAACATTGCCAACTCATGAGATTCACCCCTCAGAATCAAGGGGCAATGTGATAATAAATTCTGTACCTGTTCCCAGTTGAGAATTGCAAGTCAGGTGTCCGCTATGTTGTTTGACAATTGTCTGATAACTAATTCCCAACCCAATTCCTACCCCTCTTCCCATCGATTTGGTGGTAAAAAATGGCTCAAAAATTTGATCTTGAATTTCTAAAGGAACACCCACTCCATTGTCTCGAATTGAAATCTCTACGGTGGATGGGTTTGGAGCTATTGAGGTTAATGTTGTCTTAATCCAGATGGTTGGCGCGCTAGAGGTTTCCTCTATGCGTCGAATTTCCAGGGCATCTACGGCATTTTTCAGTATATTCATCAAAGCCTGATTCAACTGCCCAGGATAGCCCTTAATTTCAGGCAATTGACCATATTCTCGGATCACCTGAATCTGGCAACCTTTTTTTCCTTTAAGATTTCCCTGAAGAATTAATAAAATATCCTCCAGGCAATTTTCAATATTAACGAATTTGGATTCAGTGTCATCTAGTTGATAGAAATTTTTTAAAGACTGAACCAGTTGCCGGATGCGTTCTGATCCGGTTTTCATTGAATCAATCACCTGAGGTAGATCCGCTTTGAGAAACTCTAGGTCAATTTCCTCAATCTGCTCTTGAATAGGCGCTGTTGGCTCGGGATAGGTCTCCCCATAGAGTTCTATTAGATCAACCAAATCCTGAACATATTCTGCAACATGACTGACGTTCCCCTTCACCACAGAAACCGGATTATTGATTTCATGGGCGACTCCTGAAATCATCTGTCCTAAACTGATCATTTTTTGATTCTGGATCAGTTGTTGCGCCAAACGCTGTCGCTGATCGGATTCTTTTTGGAGAGCTTGCGTCAGGCGATAAGTTCGCAGACTGGACTGAATGCGCCAGAGACGCTCTAGATCGCTTTCGGGCTCTATGATCCAATCATCGGCAAAATCTTTGATCGCCTGAAATTGCTTCTGGAATCCTTCATCAGAAACAACGATCAGACAAAAAGGGCCAGTAACTGAAGCTTGGGATTTTACCTGTTGCAGGAGAGATAGACTATCCAGATTGGAATGGGCTGGAGTATGAATCAGCAGTTCCGGTCGATGTTGGTGAATCATTTCCAGCATTGACACAGCGTTGTCTGCCCATTCAACCTGATGTCCCTGAGCAATTAATAGCTTGCGCCAATGGGATTGGCAGTGATCATTTTGAACCAGAAGAATATTAGCCATAGTCCTAGAATTAGTCTTAAGGTTAAGTGGCTTGAGGTTAATTGGCTTGGCGCAATCAATTAGAAGATTGATGGGGGGTGAAAGGAGTAGTGCTCCCTTCCTGGAGCGAAGCCCCAGACCCCCTGCCATTTAACAATTAATTACAATCACTTACTTAGTCTCAACGTTAGTCTTGAGATGTCTCGGCACTGGAACCCGGCTCAAAAATCCGACTGGAGATTAGAGCTTCAGTTCAGGAGATGTCTGACCCTAGAATACCCACATTTTATTGGCCTTTCTACATCGTTCAGCCTCTTTAGAAAATGGCCCGTTTAGTCACCCATGGATCCTCCCCCTCCCAGGATCATAGGGATATCTGTCAAATCAGATAAAACCTGATTTGGCGCAGCCGTCTTTCCTTCTGGGAAACAGTCGAAATAGGGCTGTTTCATGGAGTTGCATAAGTATTGAGGGGTGAGACGTATGTCTAGTTAGACACCTGAGGAACCTCTGATGTATTTTAAATATGAAGCATTAGAATGTCCTAAATGTACCAGGCATAGTCTGGTTCAGCGGGATGAAAATGTATATGCCTGCATCAACTGTGATTTCAAAAAAGACTTTGCTAGACCCCTGATCCAGCCCGCGAAAAATTCCAGAAGCTCCGTAGTTGAATTGGTCGCAATGCTGGCGGGAGCCCTGGTTTTACTGGTGCTGCTCTAACTTGATATTGACCAGGTTTTGACTACCTGACCCATGAGGGGTTGTCCCAGCCAGGGGGTATTGCTGGCCCGGGAGTTTAAGGTCTGGGGAGTGATTGTCCAGGGTTGTTGAGGATTGAATAGGGTCAATTCAGCAGGTTGGCCCGGGGCCATTTCGGGCAACGATTGTCCCAAACAATGGGCAGGTTTTAGACTCAAAGCTTGCCAAAGTGTTAAGGCTGACCACTGCCTTGAGGTTACCAATTCCTGCCAGAGCAAAGGTAGCACCAGTTCTAGACCAATGGCTCCGGGGGGAGCATCCGCAAATGCGACCGTCTTTTCCTCATAGGTATAAGGAGTATGATTCACGGCGATCGCATCAATAATTCCCGTAGCAACCGCTTGAATCAAGACCCGTTGATCGGTGGGAGTCCCCAAGGGCGGATCAAGCCGCAGGCTAGGGTCATAGGGGGTAGGAATAAAGTTGAAAGGAGTTGTTTCGGATGCTTGGGCTGGTGCTCTGGGGGGTTCTTCGCGGGATTCTCCAACAAATTCTCCCCCCGGGAAACCGCTGATTGCTTCAGTATTGAGCAGCAGATGCATCCAGGTTGTGCTGGCAGTGATCGGGAGTTGTCGAGCCTTGGCGGCTTGGATCAACTCCACACTCCGGGCCGTAGAAATTCCCATGAGATGAACAGGGGTTTGGGTTCCCGCCACCAGCTCTAGAATAGCCCCCAAAGCAGCGGTTTCGGCATAGACCGGAATTCCTGGAAGACCGCTACAAATCGCATCTTTTCCCTCTCGGATCACCCCATTTCCGGCTAGGGTGCGATCGCCACAGGCCAAGGCAATGGGTTTATTCAGGGGATTCAGGTACTCCAGAATCCGTCGCAACAATACCAGATCTTGAATGGGCTGACCGTCTGCAAAACCTACAATATTTGATTCTGCCAGTTCTCCCAGTTCCGTCATCCGTGTGCCCCCGACTCCCTGGGTTAGAGCCCCCCAAACCTGAAGCTGGCAGTTTTGCGCCGGGTTGCGGCTGAGTTTCTGGCTGAATAGACTCAGCACCGCCGGATTGTCAACGGCTGGATCAGTATCCGGCAACAGGGTAATCCGGGTGAATCCTCCGGCCTGGGCCGCCGCTAGTAAACTGGCTAAGGTTTCTCGCTCCTCAAATCCGGGTTCTCCCCCATGGCTGTAGAGATCCCATAATCCAGGGCCAAGCACCCATCCCTGACAGTCCTGAACCTGGGTTTCCCTGGGCCAATCTGTAATCTGGGGCTGAATCGCCCCAATCATCCCATCAACAATCAGAACATCAGCAATCTGATCGGTTCCCCACTGGGGGTTTAGTACCCTGACCTGCCTGAGCAATTCAGCAACCATGGCCTTCAACCCGTACAAGTTTTCGATCCCAGATCATAGGGCTCCCGCTGCGGTTTGATCTAGCACGCTTCCCGTTAGATGAGTAGTGATATTAATCGCTTGCAATACGGGTTTACCAGCCAGCCCTTCCGGGTAATCAATCACACTCACCGCCCCATTCCCTTGCTTGAAATTCCAGAAATGCTCAGGACTCAGACCAAACAATTGGCAGAGAATAGCTTTATTGACCGCATCATGGGCCACTACAATTCCGACAAGGGGCTGCTGATCAATCGATTGTACCAGTCGCGTCCAGGCGGCGATCGCCCGAATCCAGACCTGTTGGAGGTTTTCGCCTGCTGGCATTTGTACGGTTTCTGGGGCCGTTTTCCACTGCTGCAGTAGCCCTGGATAAGCCTGATCGATTTCTGCCTCAAACTTGCCTTCCCAGAGACCATGGCTGATTTCTTTGAGGTCATCATCCAGTTGTAGGGTGATATCAGGATGATGGCGGAGAATAATTTTCGCTGTTTCCTGCGGACGAGACATCGGGCTACTGAAACCCAAATCGAGGGGCACCGACTGGAGGAAATCAGCGACTTTTTCTCCCTGTTGCCGACCATTATCATTTAAAGGCACGTCAATCTGCCCTTGAAATTGCCCTTGACGGTTCCATTCCGTTTCCCCATGGCGTACTAGCAATAATCTTGGCCCCTGATGACCGCTGCGCGGGGAGGGAAACACCTGCCCTAGATGCTGGGTCAGATTCAGGGATTCCAGTTGAACGGTGGCGGGCTGAGGAAATTCTCCAGGGACGACCTCAGAAAAATTGAGGATGCTGATCCCACAATTAGACTGCTGGATTGATTGATAAAATTGGGGCTGAATTCCCAGAGCCGTGGCGATCAAACAGCGGTTAATCCCATTATGAGCCACAATCAGCAGGGTTTGATCGGCATGTTTAGCCAGAATCTCCAACCAGAAATTGCGGGCTTGCTCGAAGAGTTCCAATACAGGAAAATGCTGGTGTTCCTCCTCTCCCCGGGAAATGGTCATGTAAAACTGCTCTGGATGTTCATGCCACCGTTGGTAATCCTGGGGAAACTGATCGATCACAGCCTGACGTTCCATCCCTTCCCACAAGGGCAGATCAACTTCGAGCAAAAGCTCTGTAGATTCCAGAGGAGGCGAAGCCTGGAGGCGGTTTCGAATCAGCTCTGCCGTTTTTTGAGCCCGTTGTAAAGGGCTGCAATAAATCACATCAAATGCAAGACTGGCCAGGGTATCCCCGACTTTACAGGCAGCCTCACACCCGGACTCCGTCAATACTGAGGCATCCAGGCGACCTTGAATTCGATGTTGGGCATTGTAGGTGCTTTGACCATGGCGAACCAGGATAACGCGGGTTGTCATTACTACTATATTGTCATTGGGTTGGGCAGCGTTGAAACCAGAAGAATTGTACCGTGTTTTTAAGATTAAAAAAATCTAGGATACTTGGATATTCCTAGAATAAATTCTGAATGTATGATCCATGGCCTACTTATGCTAAATTATGGGGGATTCAGCATCTTTGACTCTGATTCTTGACTTCTATGAAGAAGTAAAAGCAGAGCTAAACGCTTGATTCAGGGTTTGTTTTCACGGCAGAGTGAGGAACTGAGGACAGAATTAGCCTGAAAGGGATCTCGCTCTCCTGTAGATAAATCTGTAATGGATGATTGACACTTATCACGAAACCATGCATAATCCGTCATTGCGTCAGACTCCTGTTTATGAGCCTGCAGATGTTATTCCTTCATCGCAGCATTCATCGCTGCTTGAGTGGCTTGAGTCAACGGGTCGTTTGATTGCCCGGGATGTTCAAGAGCAAGTGAGTTACCCAGAGGCGGAAGAGGAGATTTCTGATCTGATTGTTGATGAATCATCTTTTGATGATGATGACGACGATAGTGATGATGATCTGATAGAAGACTAGGGCTGAGACTTTTCAGTCAATCTAATTTGTTCTGGTGAGTCCAAGTCTGAGGTCAAATTTTTGGTGTTAGAGGATGCGTTCAGACCCTTCTATGGATAGCTCGTTATCGAGAGTTCGACTTCCTGGCCTTTCGGGCCAATCTCTGTTTTTTTGGTTGGGATTGAGCCTGACCTTGATGGCAGTGGTGCTGGATTTAATCACAGGCCACGTACTGGACTGGAAGACTTCTTTGTTTTTCCCCTTTGCCCTGTGTGCTTTGATCAGTTCACTGATGGGCTACTGGGTAATTCCTCAATTGGCTCGGATTAAGGCGGGCCAGTTCATTCGCGAAGATGGCCCCCAAGCCCATCTGAAAAAAGCTGGAACTCCAACCATGGGGGGCATCTTTTTTGTTCCGGTGGGGGTTGTTATAGCAGTGCTAATGTCTCGATTTAATCTTGATGTTATTGTAGTTGCCGTATTGACTCTGGCCTATGGATTTATTGGTTGGTTGGATGATTGGCAGATTCTCCGGCGCAAATCCAACAAAGGGATTTCTCCTCGGGTGAAGTTGGGGTTGCAAATTGGTTTTGCAGTGCTGTTTTGTGTCTGGCTGGCTTGGAGTCATCCGGTTGGCATCTCAACGGTTGCATTACCTTTTGGTCTGTTCTTACCTTTGGGTTTACTCTTCTGGCCCCTGGCGACTTTTGTACTGGTGGCTGAAAGTAATGCAACCAATCTGACGGATGGGGTAGATGGTTTGATGGGGGGTTTGGGGGCGATCGCCTTCCTGGGATTGGGGGCTTACTTGAGTTCGACTTCCCCAGAACTGGCCGCCTTCTGTAGCTGCATGTCCGGAAGTTGCCTGGGTTTTGTCAGCCACAACCGTAATCCTGCTAAGGTTTTTATGGGGGATACGGGAGCCCTGGCGTTGGGGGGAGGTCTGGCGGCCACTGCCTTACTGACCAATAGCCTTTGGGTGCTCTTGATCATCAGCGGCATCTTTCTGGCCGAAACCCTGTCAGTCATTGCTCAGGTAATTTATTATAAGGCTACAAAAGGTTCTGACGGCATTGGTAAACGATTATTCAAGATGGCTCCCCTGCATCACCATCTGGAGCTATTGGGGTGGTCAGAAACCCAAGTGGTTACTTGCTTTTACGGCATCGGGGCAACGTTAGTAGTTCTCAGTTGGATGATTCACTGATTAGAATTCCTGCAGCCTCTCAACCTGACTCTCTGACTCAAATATCTGGTCACAAAACCCCTGAAAATTGCTAGGATTACGGTAATCCGGCTCAAAAATTCCGGCTCAGAAACAAGGAAAGACTTCAACTAGCCATGGTTTCTGTTTCAGTTATTGTGCCGATTTACAATGGCGAAGCTGACCTGCCTGAACTGGTCAGTTGCCTGCGATCGCAGATCTTCCCCGGGATCAGGTGGAGTATTTACTTGTAGATAACAATAGCCAGGATCAAACTGGTCAAATTTTACACCAGGCCGTTGAAGCGAATCCTCAAATTCAGCTCATACCCTTATCAGAAGCCCAAATTCAAAGTTCCTATGGGGCTCGTAACGTGGGCATTCGAGCGGCTAGAGGAGAGTTCCTGGCCTTTACCGATGCGGACTGTCGTCCGGAACCCCAATGGTTATCAGAACTAGTCAAGCCCTTTGCCGATGCTAGGGTGGGTCTGGTTGCCGGGGAAATTGTGGCCCTACCGGGTTCGAGTTTGTTAGAACAGCACGCTGACCGACAGGATACCCTCTCTCAAAAACATACCTTGGCCCATGCATTTTTGCCCTATGGACAGACGGCAAATTTAGGAATTCGGCGATCGCTCCTGGAACAGGTGGGGCTATTTAGACCCTATCTCACCACCGGGGGAGATGCAGATCTATGCTGGCGGGTTCAACAGCAGACGGGATGTTCACTGCACTTTGCTGAACAGGCAATCGTCAAGCACCGCCATCGGGCTACTCTCAAGGCCCTACGGAGTCAGTGGCACCGCTATGGAGAGTCCAATCAATACCTCCATGAACTGCATAACGTTGCCTTGATGCCGGGCCTGACCTTGGGGGATTATCTCTATCGTCTGGGGCGCTGGCTGATCAAAGAAGTGCCACCAACTGGGATCAAGATGATCACGGGGCAAGCCGATTGGGTAGATTTGCTAACTACGCCGATTGGGTTACTGAATGTTCAAGCCCGTTCCCAGGGACAACGGCAGGCACATTTGCCCCCCCAAGCTCGAGAAATCCCCCAGCTATAGGATCGAAATCAAGTATCCAACGGAATTGATTCTCAATCTCGGAGGTCTTCCCCTGGATCCTCGTTGATGTGCTCAACCAGTCTAAAATCGTCTATCAAGCTCACTACAATGCCTTTACAACAGATCTTGCAACAGATTTAACAGGTTGTTATTCTGCCAGGGTTTAGTCACATAACCATTGGCTCCCAGTTGTTGAGCGAGTTGCCGATAGCGATCGCTAGTGCGAGAGGTCAACATCAAGATAGGCAATTTTTCTTTGGGAAATTGACGGCGACAATGGCTGAGAAATTCAAACCCATTCATTTCCGGCATTTCCAGATCACAAATCACCAGTTGAATTTCAGGGTGCTGTTGGAGTTGCCTCAACCCTTCCCGACCATTTTGAGCTTGGAGGATCTGATACCCGGATTGATATAAGTTGGCACAGAGGGACTGACGGGTTGTAATCGAGTCATCAATGACCAGAATGGTTGCCTGGGGTTGAGGCTGAAGCAGTTTGGGCTGAGGCATCAACAGGAGCCTATCCTCATCTGTCTCGGCTCGTTGCTGTCGTATCCAGGTGTCCAATAGTCTAGCTCCATCAATCACCGGAACTAAACGACCATCTCCTAGGGCGGTACACCCATAAAAATAAGCAGGGGGCGCTAAGGTCTGGCTAAAGGGTTTGATGGCTAAATTTTGCTCCATCACCACCTGATCAATTCTCAATCCAATGGTCTCTAAATCTTTTGACAACAACAGGACTAAGGATTGGTCTGAAGTGGTTTCTAAAGGGGACTCTGAAGTTAGTTTATTTCTGAAATTACTGCCTGGAGAATTTGCTAAATCTATTGCTAGATCTATTGTTGAAGACGGTGTTAAAGATAGTGTTGCAGCCTCTCTATTCTTAGAACTGTTCTGGGGTTGATGACCAAGGGAATTGACTATTAAATCTGGATATCGATAGTCCAACAGTAACGATTGAATCAAAGGAACGTGCTGACCCAACCAATTGTAAATCTCTTGGTTGCTATCAAATTTGATATCTTGGCGAGCAACCGAAATAATAGTTGAAAGGGCATCCATGGGAATTGCCAGCAAAGTTCCAGCCACCTGAAATACCAATAATCTGGTTACAGTCAAAAGCCAGGGAAGTTGTAGAGTGAACTTTGTGCCTTTACCGGATTCCGATTGGATACTGATTGAGCCTTTGAGAGAGGCAATCTGATGGCGAACGGCATCCAATCCGGCTCCTCGACCGGATAAGTCAGTCACCGTTTCTGTGGTCGAAAAACCAGGGATAAATAACAAATCATAGAGTTTGGCAGTTGAGAGTTTGTGGGCATCTGAATGGGAAACCAATCCCTGACGAACTGCTTTTGCCCGCACTTTATCCAAGTTAATTCCTTGACCATCATCCTGAATTTCTAAATAGGTATAGTTTCCCTGGTGATAAGCTTTGACCTGAATCGTTCCCTGTTCTGATTTGCCCTGGGCTCGGCGAATGTCTCCAGGTTCAATTCCATGCTCAAAGGCATTTCTAACCACATGCACCAGGGGATCGTAAAGTTTTTCCAGAATCACCTGATCAATCAAGGTATCCTGACCCGTAATTTCTAACTTGACGGGCTTTTGCTTTTGCCGGGACAAATCCCTCAGCATTCGCGGAAACCGTTCCAACAGGGTAGCGACCGAAACCATTCGAGTCTCAGTCAGTTGTTTTTGTACCTGGTGCAGGGTGGTTTGACGCTTCTTTAATAGTTGCTGGCCCTGGAGACTGGACAATCGCATGTCATAGAGAATTTTATCAAGCTGTTCGGCATCCTCCAGGGTTTTGGTCAAGAGTTCAGGAGAAAGCCCAACTTGATTGAGCAAATGGGCTAGACCGTGAGAACTAGATTGAGAGGTGCGGGTCGAGC
Organism: Oscillatoriales cyanobacterium RM2_1_1; assembly: GCA_012033335.1. Taxonomy (GTDB): domain Bacteria; phylum Cyanobacteriota; class Cyanobacteriia; order Cyanobacteriales; family Microcoleaceae; genus JBHJGO01. The sequence continues at coordinate 35,674 of JAAURB010000025.1, read as the reverse complement.
TTTGATATAAATCCTGGGTGAATTCTAGCATTGGATCGATATCGGTTAATCCTTGAAGCTGAACGACTAACTTTTTAAATTTTTGCCAGGTCTTGCTCAGGGTTTCTACAGCGGTCTGGTTCTGCTGATTTCTGAGCAGGAAAGCATTATCCTGAGTGGTCAATTCTCCCACCAAGGTATTGATCTTTTCTAAGCGATTTAGATCAATTCGAATCCCCAAACGGGTTGAGGTCTGATCAGGTTTTGTCTGAGTTTCTACGGATTGAGGGTTTGCTGGTGAAGAGGACTGAAACATCTGGTTTGATGCTGTCTTCAAGGGTTCTATTGAAATTACTGTAGAAGGTTCTGCTTCAACTACCCTGCCCTCAAAGGATTCATTAGAGGGTTCATCTTCAGAAAGATCAGGAAGGTCTTCTTCAGGGAATTCCACTTCAGAGAAACCTTCAAGGGCATCGAGATCAAACCCCGCCAAGGCCTCTGTAATACTGGTCAGCTCGTCACGGGTCAGTTCTTCCGCCATTGTCGGTTCTATCGAAGATCGGGGGGCAAATTCTCCCGGGGAAAGGTCTGCTCGGGTTAATTCAAATAGAGCGGCCACGGGTTGACCTCCCTGTATCCGATCCCCCAATAACACCGCCTGTTGTCCGGCCCAAAAATCGGACAGGGCCAACTCAATGATGTTCACGGCTTGATCAGGGTTGACTTGGAGTGCTTTCAAGGCAGTATTGGCGATCGCCGAGAATCCTATCAAATTTAGCATCGAACCAAACGTTCCTAACACCTCCAACTGACTGGTGAGTTCAGCAATTAAGTCAGTCGGCTGAGGATGCTGATGAATCAGACTGGCTAACCGACGTAGGCCACTGGGAACCTCTTCTTGAAACAGGAATAGGGTCATGTCTGTCTGCATCGGCACTTCCGGCAACTCTGCAGCCTCCTCCAGGGAACAACCGATTTTTGTCTCGATTTGCCGAAAAATCGGTTGAGCCAAGGCCAAGGCTGTAACGTCGTCACAGATACCCGTTTCGATCTGCTCGGTCAGGGGCAGGCGCAAACAGTCAAATCCCTTGAGCATCAGATCTTCTAGCTCCTCATCAAAAACAGTGTCCCCTGGATACAGAGCCCGAATTCCGTTCTCCAGTTCGTGGGCGATCTGCTGAATCCCATCCAAGCCAACGCAAGCGGCTCCCCCTTTGATCGAGTGAGCGGCCCGCATCAGGCTATGTAATTTTGACAAATCATGTTCCTGGCTCAGGGTGATCAATCCCTGTTCTAGAATCTGCATCAGTTCCAGGGATTCCTGCACAAAGAACACATAGGCTTGATCAGTCATGTCGAGAGTCATGGTTAAAAGTCACAGCTAGGATTAGGGTAGTATCGAATCCGGTTGATTCGTCATCTTTTGCGTTTTCCTGAAAGCCCTGAGTTGCTGGGCTTTCAAGAAAATCATACCGGTCGTACATGGGTGAAGTTAATATAGCAATCACAAATGATTTGGGAAATGGGGTAAGGGAAGCAAAGCCTCTTTCTTGGGAAAGAAGTCTCCAAACCCCGCTCTCGCTTTCTTCATGATCGATTGAGGACTGCTACATAAAAATTGGATTGAGGGTGGGTGCCAGACGGCTTGTGAGCCGGAGTCGGTCAGGCTAGAGCGCAGTGAAACCCAAGTTTTTTTGGAATATTGGGTTTTTCAGACGTGAGCTCAACCGATCAGGCTTTGAACTGGGAAACTCCAGTCTGTAAGTCTCCAGCCACTTTGAGCAGTTGGCTGAAAGAGTCAGCCACTTTGAGCGATCGCTCAGAAGTCTGATTCGCGATAGTAGCAACCTCTTCCATGGTGTGGGAGATCTCCCCGGAGGTTTGAGCCTGGACTGTTGCCGATTCAGCAATCTGATTGACCAGAACTTGAATTTGTTCACTGGCCGTTACTACATTGGTCAAGATCTGGCGGGAACCTTTGACCAGCTTTGTACCCACGATTACCTGTTTCAAGCCGACTTTCATAGCATCAACCAGTTCTTGAGTTTCCCCCTGGATCTCTTCCACAATTTGCTCAATTTCCTGACTGGCAATGGCAGATTGTTCGGCCAGGGTTCGGACTTCGCCGGCTACAGTGGCAAATCCCTGATCGTCCTGAGAAGCCCGGGTGGCTTCAACGGAGGCATTCAAAGCTAGAACATTAGTCTGGTTAGCAAAGTCCCCAATCAGGTTGACTACGCGGGAAATCTTCTTCGAGGCTTCTCCCAGATTCTTCACTTTATGGGCTGTGGCATGAACCGTGCGATAAATCCCGACAATCCCATCAACCGTGCGGTTCATCGCAATATCACTCTTGCGTAAGAGCTGGCTGGCTTCCTGGGTTTTGCTAGCTGCCGACTGGGCATTCTCTGCCACCACCTGAATAGACTGGGCCATCATCTGAATTTGATTCAAGGCATCACTGATCCCCTGGGACTGCCGCCGGGCCTCATCGGAGAGCTGTTTGATATCCTGTTCACTGCCCTGGGCCGTTGCGGTAACCACCGTTGCCGCTGACTGCACCTGTTTGACCAGGAGTTGCAGGTTCTCAATCGTGGCATTGAAAAAGTCTGCCACCGTGCCAATCACCCCTTCCGTGACTTTTGCCCGTACCGTCAGATCCCCACTAAACGAATCCTCAATATCCCCCAGGAACCCTTCAATTTGGTGTTGCAGGAGTTCATTCTGCTGACGCTGGGACTCTGATGTGGTTTCAGCTAACTGTCGGGCTTGCTGGACTTGCTGGAGTAACTGGGCCTGTTCCAGGGCGTAGCCCGCCTGCAGCGCTACCTGTTTGAAGATTTCTACTTCGGATTCTCGCCAAACCCGGGGTTCAGCACACTGATGCACCCCCAGTAATCCAAACAACGTTTGACCCACAATAATGGGAACCACCACATTGGCCCTGACCTGCCACTTTTTCAATTGTTCGCGGTGGCACTCGGTGAGTTCTGCAGCGCTGACATCCGGAGTCACCTGTACCCGCCCCTGGCGATAGGGCTCAACATACTCAACCGGGAAACAGGCCAGATCAGCATCCATCTCAGCAATTTTGTTCCAGCCGGAACGCACCGCCTCTGAAATAATTTGACCCCGCCAATCCTGGTCAAACCGATAAACTACAACCCGATCCGCCTGCATTAGATTCAGGGATTCATCCACGGCGGTTCGGAAAATCCGTTCGGTATCAAGGGATTCACGGATGCGAGAACCAATCTCACTCAGTAATCGAGCCTGTTGAGTGGCCAAACGCTGCTGTTCCAGTAAGAGGGCCTGCTCTAGGGCATAACCCACCTGAATTGCAATCTGGCGGGTGAGTTCAATTTCAGTATCTTTCCAGCGACGGGGGCCAGAACATTGATGGGCAATGAGTAATCCGTGTAACTTCTGGTTGGCAATGATCGGAGTTACCAGATTGGCCTTGACCTGATAGGGTTCGAGCTGTTTCAAATAACAATCCGTCAACCCAGCGTTGAAAATATCATCGGTGGCCTGCACCCGACCTTTGAGGTAGGGCTTGATATAATCTTTGGCAAAACAGGGATCATCAATTTGGGCCCCTAGGGTTTCTGGGAAACCAATCCCGACGGATTCAGCCACAACGGCTCCACCCCACTCCGGATTAAACTTGTAAACTACGACCCGATCCGCTTGCAGGATTTCCTGGGTATCCTCAACCGCAGTATTCAGGATGTCTTGGGCGTTGAGGGATTGACGAATATGGGAACTGATTTGATTCAGGGCTTGGGCTTCTTTGGCCGCCTGCTGCTGTTGCTGCAGCAGCAACACCTGATCCAGGGACAAACTCACCTGGGTAGCCAACTGCTTGATGAAGTTCACCTCGGCTTCCTGCCAGTGGCGGGGGCCGGAACATTGATGGACGATCAGTAAACCATGGAGCCGGGTTTCGGCAATCAGGGGGGCGACAATATTGGCCTGAACCTTGAACGGGTCGAGCAGTTGTCTGTAGCAGTCCGTTAGTCCTGATTCAGCGATGTTGTCCATCGTACTCACCCGGCCTCGAAAATAGGGCTTGACGCATTGGCCGGCAAAGCAAGGATCGGCGATCTTTTTGCCTAGGGCGCTGGGAAATCCTGAACTGACCGATTCTGCTACCACGGTGCCGATCCAGTTTTCGTCAAACTGATAGATAATCACGCGATCGCACTGCATCGCTTCCCGCGCTTCATGGACAATCGTATCGAACACGTCCTCAGTGGTGCGAGAATCTCTTAATTTTGCTGAAGCTTGATTCAGCAGATGGGCTTTGCGGGTGGCCAATGCTTGAGCTTCCAATAGATGGGCCTGATCCAGGGCATAACCCGTTTGGGTGGCTACCTTACGGATCAGATCAATTTCCAATTCTGTCCAGTTCCGGGGCCCAGAACATTGATGGCTAATCAATAACCCCATCAGGTGTTGGTTCACCACAATCGGGGCCACCAGATTGGCCCTGACGCTAAAGGGCTCCAACTGTTTGAGATGGCACTCAGTCAAGCCTGCGTTATGAATGTCTGGGGTGGCCTTGACCCGTCCCCGCAGGTATTGCTGTACATAGCGCTCGGCAAAACAGGGATCGGCAATCTCAGCCCCCATCGCCACTGGCCAGGGATTTTCAACGGATTCGGCCACGACGGTACCTTTCCAGTTCTGATCAAAGGTATAAACGATGGTGCGATCGCAGTTCAGGGCTTGCCGAGTGGCTTCAACGGTGGTGCTGAGAATAGCATCAACCTTGAAGGATTGACGGATTTGAGTACTGATTTCATTGATTTGCTGGGCCTGTCGGGCAATGGCCTGTTGTTGCTGGAGTAACAACGCTTGGTCAATGGCGTAGCCCAACTGAATCGCTACCTGGCGGAAAAACTCAATTTCAGGTTCGAGCCATTCCCGGGGTTCGGCACAGTGGTGGGCAATCAGCAATCCAATTAAACCAGCAGAGCCTTCAGTGGTAATGGAGGTTTCAGCCTGGGTGGTTTGGGCTATCGGGCTGGAGTGGGTATTGGTCAGAATCGGGGCTACCAGATTGGCTTGAACTTCAAAGGGCTCCAACTGGCCGATGTGACAGTCCGTTAATCCGGCTGCGTAAATATTCGCCGTGGCCTTGACCCGTCCCTGTTGATAAAACTCTACATAGCGGTCAGCAAAACAGGGATCGGCAATTTCAGCTCCCAGGGCAGAGGGCCATTCCGGACTGACGGATTCAGCGACAACCGTTCCTTTCCAGTGGGGATCAAATAGATAAATCACCACCCGATCCGTTTGTAGCGCCGCCCGACAGTCCTCGACTGCTGTTTTGTAAATGCCTTCGGGATTGAGGAACTCCCGCATGTGGGAGGTGATTTCATTCACCAGTTCAGCCCGTTCGGCGGCGGCTCCTTCCTGCTGAATCAAAACCTGGAGTTGATTCACTCGAGCATCAATGCTAGAGCGCAACACGGACAATTCGCGGGCCAAACTAATGGTTTTAGCTTTCAGTCCCAGGCGCTGCTCGGGGGCGAGCCGAGTGGTGGGTTGTACCTCGACTTCGACGGAAATTGCTTCTTCTGTTGTCACCAAGGCAGAACCAGGTTTTTGGATTCTGGCAGACTGGGCTCGGGCTTGCTGGCGACGGTCAGGAGAATTGGGATTCTCGGAGCGGTTGGAAGATTGATAAGGAGTTTTAGTCATGGTTAGGAGTGTTTAGATTAAAGATAAATAGACGGTGGAATGAAAGTGCGAACGTTTAAGTTAAGCGGCGAGACCTATCTTCTGAGCAAGTTGGATTGATGATGTTTACCCCACCTGCATTGACCAACCCTGGGTTGGGGCTTACTCCTAAGTAACTTGACAGATTGACCATAAATAGTCTAAGCAATGCGTTCCAAATAAGGGGCGATCGCATCTACATCTAGAACCGGTAGAGATAAGCCCGCAGAATCAATCCAGAGCAATTTGATCAGCGACTTAATCGGCTCAATCTGGTTAGAATCCATCTCGGGTTGAGTCAGGCTGGTCATCCAGGTTTCTACCTCTGTATGGGCTTGGAGGGAATTGGCTGCGGGAACAAGTATCTGACCCACTTGTTGAACGATGATTCCCAGATTACCCTGATTAGTCTTCACCTTGAGCACATTACAGTTTGTTGTGACCCCAGCCTGAATACTGACCCCGAGCCTAAAGCAGCAGGGTAAATCAACTAACCAAACCACTTCGTCTTGCAGGAGACACACTCCCACCACAGGGGTAGGCATTCCAGAGATTGCGGCAATTTGACTGGTTTCGAGCTTGACCATTTCCCTGAGCTGATGGGTGGGCAAGACCATCTGCAGATCTGCTGTCAGAAAAAAACTCAGTAAGTTTTCTGAGGGGGTTTCATGACTCGATTGAAGGGTTGACATGGATTTTACATTAGAAATTTCTAGAAGTTATTAGCAATCACAAATGATTTATGAAATGGGGTGAAGGGGACAACATCCAATCCTTTGGGACTGTATCCCCAAATCCCCCCCTCGCTTTTTTCAGGATTGATTTAGGGCTGTTCCAGCGTTTCTCACCTTGCTGGGGTACGCGATTGAAAGTCACTGTATAAGCCAATGTTAAGAAGGCTGTCAGCAAACGGCTAGACAAACCGTTCCAGGGTTTGAATTAATTCTTCGGGATTAATCGGTTTGGTTACATAAGCTGAGGCTCCCTGTTTCATCCCCCAACTTTTATCAATTTTTGAAGATTTACTGGAGCAGATAATAATCGGTACATCAGCCATCTCTTGATGGTTTCTCAGCTCTCGACAGAAGCCAAATCCACTCTGCCCCGGCAGGACAATATCAGTCACAATCGCATCAAAGGTTCTTTTTTCCAGAATAGCTTTTGCCGCTTCTGCTGTGGTAACATTGAAAACGTTATAGCCAGATTGCCGCAGACATTGAACAATTTGTTCTGCTTCAACCATGCTATCCTCGATCACCAAAATACTTGTCATTAACTTACCTCTTTATCAACAGATTTATCAACAGAATCTAAGAAACGCTCTTGCCAATATGCTTAGCAATCACTTCTAACGTTTCCTCCCGTTTGGGGGGCTTGGTTAAAAAATCAGAAGCCCCTACTATTTTGGCGCGACTCCGATCCAGCATGTTATCTCGACTGGTTAAAATCACAATCGGAGTCCGTTGAAAAGCGGCTGCATTTCGCAGAAACTGACAAACAGTGTGGCCGTTCACATTTGGCATCATCAGATCGAGAAAAATCAGATCGGGTTTGTGCTCCGCAATCTCCGCCAATCCCTTGAACGGATCCAGCACCGTAATCACTTGATAGCCTGCCGGTTCAAGAATCTGCCTCAAGGTCTGAGCAATGACCGGGCTATCATCAATGCAGGCAATCAGCTTGCCCTGGGGATTAACGGCTGTGGTAGCTGATGGGGGTTCAACGGCAACGGGAGCAGCGATCGCCCGATTCAATTTGTGGAATTCCGATAGTTGACGGCCCAGGATCAGGGTTGAACTGGGCAAGTCGGGGATTTGTCGCAGTTGGATGATCCCTTTCTTGATCACCGGAACCAAGCTGCGAAGGATGGCAAGGGGAGACTTATCTAAAGATTGGGCGATATCCCAGAGGGTAAACTGACCGTTAAGATATTTTCCAAATACCCCTAGCGCCTCTGGATTGACTTTTTTCTTCAAGGTCGGTGAAAGATTGGGACTGATTTTGCCTAAACCCGCCTGTTGCCATTGCTGATTCATTTCGGATGCCCGGGTGAAGACTGGCTCAACCTCTCGCCAAGAAAGCCCCAAACCAGAGGAAAACTCAGAAGCTCCGGAGTCGTCAATTTCCCATTGGGTAGTCAACTGAGCTGTACTATCCAGAGAACAGGCAATCTCCAACAGAATCTGCCGAATCATTTTCTTGCCCTGACCTAGATCAATTTGCTGTTGATTTAAGCTCTGGCAAAGCAATTGATATTCCCAGGGTTGCTTCTGACTCCACAAAGAGATTGGCTGGGGTTTCCAGTGCGGATGATATTTTTGGATCGCCCTGAACAATCGCCGCACCTGATGGGAGTCTTCTGCGGCATAAAGCAAACGCCCATAGAGTAAAGAAAACTTCACCGCTCCAATATTGGCCGCTGAAGCTGATTCTATCAGTAAATCACCTGTTGTTTGTTGCTGGCATTTCTCAATGAATTCCTGGCTAAGTTGCTGGAGTGAAAGAAGCTTAGAGTCAATTATCATATTGCTTAACCCTGGTTAAAAAGGTGGCTGAAACTGAAGTAATCAGTTTGTTCAAGAATGCTTATTACAATATTCAAAGGACGGATTAATAGTGACCATACTAAATCATCTTATTGCTCTTTTAAATTCATATACTCCTAGATAATAGAATATTTCTTCATGAAAGACCTAGGGTGAAATCACGGAAGAAGCTCTGGATATAGTATACATGACTCACTAGAATACTTAGTCAATGATTTTTTTGATGATCAGTTCTTTACGATCAGTCTTCCAAGTAGTTTTCCAAGTAGGGAAGCTATTCTAATAAAGGATTTAAGTGTAGTGAGTCAGTGTGTTTAGAAAAGTATTATGACTAAATTTATAGATATAAAGTTAAAAACCTTTGTAAAGATCTAGAATTCTTTATGAAGGAATTGTAAAAAAGCCGTATCTACCTGGTTTAAATCATCAGGTTAGAAGCTCAGAACTTTTTGAGATTAACTCCTGATGACTAAAGCCTGCGGAGCACAATGGCGTGGCGAGTGGGTCGCAGGATAATCCCCTGGGCTTCTAGGCGACGCATCATCCGGGTGACGCTGACGCGGGTTGTACCAATCACATCGGAAATTTCCAGGTGAGTCAGCCTCAAATCAATCAATTGCCCTGCTTCGGTGACCTGACCAAACTTTTTCGCCAGCCAACTCAAGAAATTCAGCAACCGTTGATCTGTACCCTGGATCTGAACAATACTGTGAAGTTCCTGCACCTGTTGGGCGTAGGAAAAGATAGCATTGAGTTCCTGGGGCCACTGTTGGGATGGAATCAAGTGGACGGAAACGGGGGTGAGGCATTCGATCTGATAGGGATCCAGACAGGTCAGGGGCTGCCCAACAACCTCTCCTGTACTCCAATATCCCAAACTAATCAAAGTTCCATTCTCGCTCCAGGTCAGAGTTCGAACAACACCCCGCTCAATCTTCCACAGAGCATCTGGCCATAATGGAATCAGATCGCGACGACCAAAACTACGGGATTCCTGGCGTGGAAGCGTGATGACGTTAGATGCTGTCACGATAAAGTTACAAAACCGTTACAAGACTTCTGCATGTAGCATAATTAACTCAGGTTAACTTCAGGTTCAGGTTGGGTTAAGCTTTGTGGATTGCATAAAAAATCCTTCCTGACTCATTAATATCAGCCAAGAGCAGAGTCATTCTAGGTTTTACTACTGAGTTTCAGTTCAGGAAAAGACCATAACCTATTACCGTTAAAATTTTTACATTAACCGCTTCCCAGGTCTGTCGCAAAAAGCGCTGGTTTTCCCATAATATAAGTAGCCTGAACCATGCGATCATCTCCTAGCATTGTCAGGGCAAATAAACTATCGGCGATCGCCTCTAAGGTTTTCTCCTCTAGAGCCTGTCGGGTTCTGAGGGACAATAGAGGAGTAGCCTGCAAATCTAAAACTACAAAATCTGCCTCCTTACCAATTTGAAAGTTACCAATTTTATCATCAAGTTGTAGGGCTCTGGCTCCCCCCAAAGTGGCCAAAAAAAGTCCCTGCAATCCAGAGAATGCCTGTCCCTGGAGATGGGTTACTTTATAAGCTTCACCAATCGTTTGTAAAATCGAGAAGCTAGTTCCCGCACCAATATCTGTACCCAAACCGACTGCAATTGATGGATTCAAGGATTGGCTGGTATGAAGCTTAAATAATCCACTGCCTAAAAACAAATTAGAAGTGGGGCAAAAGGCAATGGTAGATTGGGCTGCTGATAATCGGTTAAATTCCCCATCAGATAAATGAATCCCATGGGCAAAAACAGATCGGGACTGGACTAAACCGAACTGTTCATAAATACTTAAATAATCTGAATTATTTGGGAAAAGTTCTAGGGTTAACTGAATTTCTTTCAAGTTTTCAGACAGGTGAGTTTGCAGATAAATCCCCGGGTACTCCTGAAGCAGTCTTCCGGCTAGAACCAATTGTTCAGGGGTTGAAGTGATGGCAAAACGAGGAGTTACAGCGTAGGCTAGGCGGTGATAGTCATGCCATTTTTGAATTAGTTGATGACTCTGTTCATAGGAGGTGCTGGCGGTGTCAAGTAACTCTTTTGGCGCATTGCGATCCATCATGACTTTGCCAGCGATCATCCTGAGATGCCGACGATCAGCCGCTTCAAAAAAAGCATCAACAGATTCAGGAAAAACTGTCGTTAAAACCAGGGCTGTTGTGGTTCCATGACGTAACAATTCATCCAGGAAAAAGTCAGCCATAATTTGAGCATGGGCTTGGTGCTTAAACCGGGCTTCTGTTGGAAAGGTGTATTTATTCAACCATTCCAATAACTGCTCTCCATAGGCTGCAACCATTTCAGTCTGGGGATAATGGACATGCAGATCGATCAATCCTGGGATCATCAGTTGATTAGGATAGGCTGTAATTTCTAACTCAGGATACTGTTTTTTTAGGATTCTATATTCCCCAAAATCCTTAATTTTACCCGACTCAACAACTAACAAGCCATCAGCAAAAAATCGAGTACAGTTGGCCTCGAAGTCATCAAATGGATCGCCAATAAAATCCAAAAACAAACCTCGAAAACCGTGAAGATCAGAACATGAAATCATGAAAAAAATCTTGTAAAAACTAGTAGAACTAAAACACTAAAGTATTTAAAGTATTTTTTATCAGTCTTCTGTTGAGATCAGCTAATTTCATCTCGACTTCCGATTATAGCATTCCTAAATTGGTAAATGAAATTCTAGACCGATTCAATCCGGCTCAAGTTAGACCTATTGACACGGGCTGTATAATTTTCACGTCAACTTTAAAATTCTACCCCGAAACCCAACCTAAAAACTATGGAACGTCTTATTTCTTTTTTGGGAATTCTAACCTTTATTGCAGTTGGATATCTGATTTCGTTTAACCGTCAGGCGATTAAATGGCGACCTGTAGCTTGGGGAATTGCTTTACAATTTATCATTGCGATTATTGTATTGAAAGTACCGGGAGCCTACTTAGTTTTTGATGGGATTGGTCAGGTTATCACTCAATTTCTAGACTTTACTGTAGAAGGGGCAAAGTTTGTATTTGGTGAGAACTATGAAGAGCATTTTTTTGCATTCAAAGTCCTACCCACTATTATCTTTTTTTCTGCCTTTGTTTCAATTCTATATTACTTAGGAATTCTCCAACAAATTGTCAAAGTTGTAGCCTGGGTAATGCTCAAAACTGCTCGCACTTCCGGGGCGGAATCCCTCTCAAATGCTGCCAATATTTTTGTTGGGATGACTGAGGCTCCCTTGTTGGTCAAACCGTTCATCAAAACCATGACTCGATCTGAACTCAATACAGTCATGACTGGGGGATTTGCAACAGTTGCCGGAGGTGTTTTAGCGGCTTATATTTCCTTTGGCATTTCGGCTCGGGATTTGATTACCGCCTCAGTCATGGCGGCTCCATGCGCCCTAGGAGTATCAAAGTTACTCTATCCTGAAACGGAGAAACCTGAAACAGCCGGAAAGCTAGAATTGGAAATTGAAAAGACTACCGTGAATGTAGTTGATGCCGCTGCTGGAGGGGCGATTGAAGGCGCTAAACTAGCCGTTAATATTGCTGCAATTATGATTGCTTTTATTGCTTTAATTGCCCTGATTAATAGTATTCTAGGGTGGTTGGGAGGGCAGATCGGAGTGCCTCAACTTTCTTTGGACTTTATTTTAGGAATTCTACTTTATCCAGTCGCGATCCTGACCGGAGTTCCAGCAGCAGATGCCGGTCAAATTGGAGCTTTGATTGGGAAAAAAATTGTTCTCAACGAGTTTATTGCTTATGCTGACTTGGCTGAAATGATTAAAGATAACACCCTATCTGAACGGGGAATTCGCATTGCTACATTTGTACTTTGTAGCTTTGCTAATATTGGTTCAATTGGTATTCAAATCGGTGGACTGAGTGGGATTGCCCCGGAACGTCGCGGTGAGATTGCTGAGATTGGAGTTAGAGCAATGGTTGGTGGAATTTTAGCAAACTTAATTGTGGCAGCTACTGCTGGTTTTCTTTTGTAGACTTTTTCTTGGAAGTAATTTAGAATTTGGAAACTTACCTGGACTATCTGGGATGGTCAGCAGCGGAGTCGGGGTCTAATTGCCAACGTTCCTGATCTCGATTTTCCAGGGTTTCTTGAACCTGCAATTCTTCTCCTTCCGGAATTGCAACACCTGCCATATCAGCTATATGTTCAGTATCGTTTAAGTCTAAACCCTTGGTCTTTTCAACCTCTTGATTGACGATGGGTTGGGTTCTAGCAAACTTGTCATCTTGGGTCATTGAATTGTTCATTGGTCTTTGAATGTCGGTTGAACGTTAAAGTTATTGGATATCTAGTATTGAAATCAAATATTAGAAGTGCGGACTGACAATGAATTAAATCAATTATTTCTGCTTCACATTTCTGAACCGCTTTTAGCCATTCCTAAATTATCAATGAATTATCACCTGAATGGAGTGTCCCAGAATACTACATCGGAGCTGAAATACCTGCCAGAAAGCGAAGTTGGCAGTGGTTAGCTAAAGAATTTAGAGCCTGCTAACCACTGATTGACCAAACTAGTAAAACTTAGCTTACAAAATTTTGGTTCACAAAATTAAGTTCACAGGATTGCCCAAAGAATAGATGCATACACCATTCCTAGCTGAACTCTGAACCACCAAAAATGTAATGACTAAGAAACTACTAGTCAACAGCCTTCTTGACCTGATCTTTGACATCCTCTACAGAATGTTCAACTTTAGCTTGATCTTGCTTGGCTTGACCTGCAACCTTATCTTTGGGATCGCCTGTAACTTCTCCCATTGCTTCTTGGGCTTTCCCTTCTAGATTTTTAGCCGTGGCTTTGGCTCTATCTTCAATACTCATGATTAAACTTTCCTTGTTAAGAACAATTGAACTTGCCGTAGTTCGAAGGTGCTAACTTGAACTTGACTATTTATACTCTAGTTTGAGAAGCCTGAAATATCTTCTATCAACCGACATACTGCTGTAGACATACTAATGTAGCTATATTAGTGAACAAAAAATCAATCTATCTTAAGGAATAAGTCTTAGGTCGTAGATCATGTTTTTTTCTATCTAACGAGTGAATAATTTAGGGTTAATTTCAGGTTATACCTAAGTTTGGAAATGACTGTTTCAGTTCAAAGTCAGCTTCCAATCAAGCTCCAAAAAATCAAGCTCAAGAAGACAAGTTCAAACCAACAAAGGAAAGCTCATGATGAAAAGCAAATTCTCCATTAAAAGCTTCTCGCTAGTAATGTTCTCACTGGTTGCGGGTCTACTAATGTGGACAGGAATATTTTCAGGAACAGTCCTGAATGTTCAGGCCGCCCCTTTACAACTGCCTCTAGAATTCCTTGCAGAAGCAAATCCAATTGATCAAACTTTCGGGGCAGGCACTATTGATCAAATTCAGGGAAAAGTCAAGAAAGATATTGGTACAACTCAAAAGGCAGGCAGTGATCTTCGAGGAAGTATGCAAAATGCTGCCGGTCAGCTAGAAGGAACTTCTAAGCAATTGCAGGGTCAAGCTGAGCAGGGATTGGGTAAGCTGAAAGGTCAGGCAGAAGATGCTGGAAAGGATTTGGAAAATGCCTCTGAAAATGTGGGAGAAGCAATCAAAAATTTCTTCGGTCAGTAAAGCTTGATTGATTTGATTTACAACTGTGAAACTTTGAGCAAATCAGGTCAATCTGACCTGATTTACTTATCTGAAATGTGTCTATCCAATAACAGTTCATACAAAAGTAGAGGCGCTTATGCGAGGAATATCAGAAAAGAATGTCCTAGTGACGGGTGCAACATCGGGAATCGGTCAAGCGATCGCAGTTCGATTTGCTCAAGAAGGAGCGAATGTTGCCCTAAATTATCGGGGCGAAATCTCATCCCTTGATGAGACCCAAAATTTGATCCAGACTAGCATTAGCCAAAATCAAGCGGTTCAGGTCATTCCAATCAAAGGGGATGTTCGTTATGAGGATCAGGTAACCGAAATGTTCCGTCAGGCTGTAGAAAAATTGGGGAGTCTAGATATTCTGATCAATAATGCTGGCATTCAGATTGAGGAAGCTTCCCATGAGGTTGAAACCGATGATTTCGATCTAGTTATTAGTGTCAATCTTCGAGGAGCTTACCTCTGCGCTCGGGAAGCCATTCAGTGTTTTCTTACCCAAGAAAAGGCGGGAATTATCATTAATATTTCCAGTGTTCATGAGGTCATTCCTCGCCCTCAATATCTAAGTTATTCTATTAGCAAAGGAGGCTTACAAAATATGACTAAGACCCTAGCTTTAGAATATTCTAGAAAAGGAATTCGAGTCAATTCGATTGCTCCAGGCGCAACCAAAACATCTATTAATGATTGGCAGAATAATCCCGAAGAAATGGAAGAAATTGCGAATTTTGTTCCTATGGGAAGAGTTGGAACTCCTGAAGAAATGGCAGCAATTACTGTATTTCTAGCGTCTGAAGATACTTCTTACATTACAGGTCAGACCTTATTTATTGATGGAGGATTGACCTTGTATCCCTCTTTCGCTCAGTCAGGAGTGACTTGATTGGAGATCATCAATGTTGATTAGGCTTGGTTAAGATTTAGTTAAAATTTAATTGATATTCAGCATCAGTTTTAACGCCTAAATCAGCTTTGATTTCAAATATAACTTCAGCTAGCATAAGGATATCCGTGGGAATGTAAGCTATTCCTGCACGAAAAAGTCTTATCTTAGATGTTGCAAATGTCGCTGTATTACTTGCTGAATCTACACTGCTAGTTGATAACTTGAAAATCTTGGTTTTTTAACAGTTTTTTTGACTTATCGATGCAAGTCTGAACTAATTCTAGAGGTACAAAATGGTAGTACAGTCTCCGACACGTGGTCAACTTGAAAGAACTTTATCTCAGAAAATTCAGGCATTTTATCGGGAACAATTAGGACATCAACCGTCTAAGGTAACCTGTCAGCTTTTTGATAGTAAGTTAGCAATTATCCTGGAAGAGTCTGTTACCCCCGCTGAGAATCTTTTAATTCAAGAAGGCAAGGAGGATTTAGCAGAAAAAGTTCGCTCAAATCTAGATGAACTCCTCAGACCCCAACTCAGGGAATTAGTCACCGAAATTCTCAAAGTTGAGGTGACAGATCTCCTGAGTGATGCGACATTAGAAACAGGTCGCACCGGAATCATTGCTGTACTGGCTAATTCTCCAGCGGTAAGGAGTTCAGACCATTCCACAATAGCTAGACAGAGAAAACGTCTAGATCAGCAGGAATCTGATTAACATACAATTATGCCTTCAAAAACCGCAAAAGAATCACCATTGATTGTAAGGAATGATCGGAGATGGCTACTTTGACAATCCAAGATGCCTTAACAGCTAGAATCAAAACTTTATACCAACAGCAGTTTAACCATCAAATTCATCAGATTATCTATCATTCCTTTGGCAATAACCTGATTATTTTAATAGAGAATGTAACCACCAAACCTGAGCAGCTTTTGGTTCAATTTGAGGTTCAAGAACTAACCCGGGAAGTCAGAACTATTTTTGATCATTTGATTCAACCTCAAATTAAGTTATTAATCGAGGAAACGATATCTACTACTATCATTGATTTTCTTTATGACACTTCGATTCAAACGGGTCGAACTGGAATCATTGCTATTTTTGAACCCATCCTCAAGGAAAGCTCAAATAATAGTGAAAATATTAACAATGCGTCAGCTTACTTCTGAGATGATAGCGAATCAATGCTTCTAAATCTTCCAATAAGTAAGGCTTGCAAATGTAGCCCTGAAAGCCTGCTCCACGAATTTGAGCCTGATACTTGATGGAAGCCAGGGCGGTAACCGCGATCGCAACCACTTCCTGAGTCGGCTGCTTCAGCTTTAACAGACGGAGTAACTCCAAACCATTGATATCAGGTAAAACAATATCAATCAGAGCCAGATCAAAGGCATAAGCCTCTGCCAATTGCAAAGCTTGTATCGCACAACCCGCCTGCACCAGAAAACATCCTAAAGATTGCAAGACACAGGTCAACAGCATCAGGCTGTCTTCATGATCCTCGACAACTAAAACACAAGGCCGATTGCCACAACCCTGAGCCTCCAAACATTGGCCTGGGGGAAAATTATTCACTTCACTGCTCCATCTGAGGTCTACACAGGGAGGAAGCATCCTTCAAGTGGCATCCTGGCACTTGGAGGGGACGGGTTCAAACTAACAACTAAACAACAAATCTTTGTTCCCTAGGAAGAAAGATGGAATCAAGTTTTATTTATGTTGATCACAATGATTGTAATGTATCTGACCAGAAATGTAGTCAGAATCCTAAGATTTTCGAGTTGAACTTAACGGCCATCTCGCTGAATTTGCTGAATAACCCGGTCGAGATACCATTCCTCTGCCATGCCGGGGCGTTTCTGCTTGAGTTGTTGAATTAGCCGCTCGGCAATCTCCCAGTGTCCCCCCACCAACCGCAGTAATCGCTGCCGGAGTAATGCGGTCAAGTCTTCTGGGCGGGCTCGGGGCATAGCTTTCTGGAGCTTTTTTAAACTATCCAGGGCTTTTTGATAGTTCTCCCAGTCCTCCTGTTCGCAAAACTGACTGGCGGCTCGCTGATAGTCTTCGCTGGCTTGCTGGGTTTCTTCAATGCAGACCTGGGCTATTGCCCGGTTATAGTAAGCCAAAGCATCCTTGGGGTTAATCTTCAAGGCTTGGGAATAGTCCTGGATCGCTTCGACATACTTGCCACTGAGGCGATAGGCATTGCCCCGGGCGACATAAACGGCAGCGTCTTGAGGGTCTTGCTTCAGGGCTTGCTCAAAATCTGTAATGGCCCCGAGATAGTCCCCCAACTGGATCCGAGCTTTGCCCCGATTGCGGAAAATTGACCCCACATCAGGGCTACTTTCTCCAGGAGAGATGCAGTGTAAAGCTTGGTTGAAGTCCGCGATCGCCTGACGATAATGCTGTTGCTTGCAGTGCAACATTCCCCGACAGTAATAGGCTTTAGCATCGGTTGGATCAACCTGGATAGCCCAAGCAAGTTCCTCCATCGCCCCTCGAAAATCCCCCCGTTCAGCTCGCACCAGGAGTTGCTTAAAGAAATCCGCCTCTAAAAATGCAGCTCTCTGAGATGGAGCAGATCGGGATAATCTCTCTTGTTCTACGGGCTGGGGAGTCAGGGCCGTTACCTGTTCCAGGCAACGGCGACAGCCTTGCTTATCCTGCTGTTCCAGGTACAGTTGGGCCGCTTGTTTGAAGCTATTGACGGCTTCTGGAAGATTGCCCTGCTTCCGGAGAATGGTTCCCCGGAGTTGGTGCGCCCCAGGAGATTTGGGGTCAACACGGATGGCAACCTCAATATCGTCCCAGGCCCCCGGTAGATTTTTTAAGCTCAACCGGGCTAGGGCTCGACCATAGGCAGCCAAACTGTGGTCAGGTTGGAGGGTGAGGGCCTGGGTGTAGTCAGAAATGGCCGGATGTGCCTGCCCCAGATCAAAGTAGGCCAGACCCCGCTGATAATAAGCATCTGCCCCCCAGGCGTTAGCGGCGATCGCCTCAGTAAAGGCCCCCACCGCCGCCAGATAGTTTTTTTGCTGGGCCTGAGACAATCCCTGCTGGTAAGCTTGCTGATAAGATTCTTGATCCATAACCAGATCCAACCAGAGGAGAGTGAACAACGAAGAGAATTGGGAAAATTAACCCCTAATTCCTAAACTAAGCCCTAAAAACTAATCCCTAACAACTGGGAATCAATTGTTTCTTGGGCAAGGCTGTATGCTCCGCCACAATCTTGCGGAACTCTTCGCCTTCAATGGTTTCTCGCTCCAGCAACAACTCCACCAAATAGTCCATGAGCGGTCGATATTGGCGAATCAGTTGGCGGGCTTGTTCGTAGCAGATCAGGGCAATTTCTCTGACCTTGTGGTCAATCTGCACCGCCACTTCCTCAGAATATTCTGGGGACTGGGACACCCAGCCTCGCCCTAAAAAGACCTCGCTGTTGGGAGATTCCAGGGCTAGGGGGCCCAAATCAGACATGCCATAGCGAGTTACCATTTCCCGGGCTAGATTCGTCACCCGCTGAATATCATTGCTGGCCCCAATTGTCACCTCTGCCTCACCAAAGACTTCAATTTCCGAGGCTCGTCCCCCCAAAGCGATGGTAATTTGATCCATCAACCAGGCCCGGGAGTACAGGCCACTATCTACCATCTCTTCATTGAACATTTGCTGAGCAAAACCGCCAATCCCACCAGATCGGGGAATAATAGTGACTTTGTTCAAGGGGTCAGAGTTTTCCAGCAAGGTCATCATCAAGGCATGGCCCACTTCATGGTAAGCAATTAGTCGCTTTTTCTTGCTATCGAGTAGCGGAGTCAGGGCCAGACCAATCGTGATCCGATCCACTGCGTCATCAACTTCTGTGAGGGTAATTGACTCTTTGCGGCGACGGGCCGTCAAAATAGCCGCTTCGTTTAATAAATTGGCTAAATCTGCCCCGGAGAATCCGGGAGTCCGACGGGCGATCGCCTCTAAGGAAACATCATCCGATAGCTTTTTATTGCGGGCATGAACCTTCAAAATTCCCAGACGACCGTTATAGCCGGGCAAATCAACAATCACCTGTCGATCAAAACGTCCCGGACGCAACAGGGCCGTATCTAGAACGTCGGGTCGGTTGGTGGCGGCGATGATAATTACTCCGGCATTGCCTTCAAACCCATCCATCTCTGTCAGGAGCTGGTTGAGGGTTTGTTCTCGTTCGTCATTGCCTCCCCCAATTCCAGCGCCCCGTTGCCGACCCACAGCATCAATCTCATCGATGAATACCAGACAGGGTGAATTTTCCTTGGCCTTACGGAATAAGTCCCGTACCCGCGAGGCCCCTACCCCAACAAACATTTCCACAAATTCTGAACCGGAAATACTAAAAAACGGGACTGCGGCTTCCCCAGCGATCGCCTTAGCCAGCAGGGTTTTTCCAGTTCCCGGTGGGCCAATTAGCAGAACTCCTTTAGGGATTCGAGCTCCCACAGCGGTAAATCGTTCGGGCTGCTTCAAGAAAGTCACCACCTCTTGGAGTTCTTCTTTGGCTTCTTCAATCCCGGCAACATCATCAAACATCACGCCAGTCTTGGCTTCCATTTGGAATCGGGCCTTGGATTTGCCAAAGTTCAGAGCGTTTCCAGAGGCTTGGGTGGAACGACGCAAAATCATCAACAGGAAGGCCAGGATGAAGAAAATCACCAACAAGTTGATAATCAGTCCCATGGCAGCGCTATTATCGGCTGAGGGGGTCACTTCGTAGTCGATTCCCTGAGCGCGAATGGCATCCACTAACTCTGGATTGCGCTCAAATAGAGAGACCTTGTAGTCTGGGATAGCATTGGCAGTCGTGGATGTTTCGGTCTTTTCAGTCTTGGTTTCGGGGGATTCCTTGGCCCAGGCTCGGACGGTTTGTTGGGCCGGGTCTTCCTCAATTCGCTGGATTTCTCCGTCGTTGATTTTTTTCAGAAAGTCTGTGTAGCTTAGGACTTGAGGGGTATTTTCGGCTAGGGCAGGGGTTCCAATCATCAGCCCCTGGGCTAGTATCCAGCTTCCTAGAATCCGCCACAGGTGGCGCTTTTTGGGGGTGGAGGAGGATTCCAACTGAATAGACTGATGAGTTCCCTTGGGGAGGATGGGAGATCCCTTCATATAACTTTGCCTTTTCTGTAAGATTCAGCCCTTTTCAGATTAAGGGGCAATATTAATTTAGTTTAACGCTATCTCAGTCAGGGTGTGTACAGTGTCCAGGTTTAATCCTCCCGTTTTACATTAAGGGGCTTAAAAGGGTATCAAGGGGCTCAACTCTCGCTAAGCTCTCTAAAATTGATCCTTCATGCCCCTGAGTCGGGCAAAGGCACGAACCGGGTCTGAATGGTTGACGGAGGCTTGCAACTCTGGCATGTCCCAGCGCAGGAATGGATTGGTTAGTTTCTCGATGCCAATCGTTGAGGGTATGGTTGGCTGATGGCGATCGCGTTTTGCTTTGACCTGTTGCCAACGTTCCTGAAGATCGGGGTTCGTTGAGTCTACTGTCAGGGCAAATTGAAGATTCTTTAAGGTGTACTCATGGGCGCACCAAACCCGGGTAGCATCCGGTAGAGCCCGAAGTTTACTGAGGGACTCCACCATTTGCTGGGGAGTGCCTTCAAATAGACGACCGCAGCCTCCTGCAAATAAAGTATCCCCGCAGAATAGCTCTCCAAGATGGCCCATCTCAGGCGGAAAATAGTAAGCGATATGGGCCCTGGTATGGCCAGGAACAAATATGACATTTCCCCGGCGAGTCCCAAATTGAACCGTATCCCCTTCCTGTAAAAATACTTTTTGCCCCGGAATCCGACCCCGATCTTCTACTCCCCCGTAAACAAGGGCGTTCGGGAACTGTTGCAATAGTTGAGGATTCCCGCCTACATGATCGCCATGATGGTGAGTATTGAAAATGGCCACCAGTTCCGCCCCCAGTTGTTCGAGGCGCTGCAACACTGGATCTGCTTCTGCTGGATCGACCACAGCGGCAAAGGGCATTGATCTGGCTTCCTGCTCAGAATCCGGGTTGGAATCGTGCAGGAGAAAGATATAGTTATCGGAGAGGACTGGAATTCGCTCAACGTTCATTAGTTCAGTGTCCTATCGAGTTTCTCAAGATTATGGTTTCTCAGAATTATGGATTAGGCAGAACAGCCATCTTGGCTCCCAGCAGGCAATTGTTTCCCAGCAGACAAGATGGCTGCGCCACAGGATTTGCATCTTATTTGATAGAGGTTCCTGGGGGAGCAATGTTGGGATTGCAATCTAGATTGCTATAGTCTAGTTCTGGGGGCTTCAACCTTTGTTATTCTAGCGAGAATTACTTGAACAGGAATCCATGGTACGAGTAACCCAACGCAAGTCCAGTCTATCCATAGGCCAGCAGGTAGATCGGATTTTTTCCTCCAGCCAGCTCAGCCGCATTGAATATCTGAATTTGATGAGTGCGATTTTGTCCGATAGTCAGATCACAGACATGGAGCGCCATCAGATCAATCGCATTTTTGATCATGTTCAGGCCGGTCGGATTACTTTAACTGATGCCTAGGGATGCCTAGGTCTGTAACCTCAACTTTATCAACCTCAACTTTTCAACCTCAGCTTTTAAGGTAGATGTGAAGAATTCATGAGTCTAAATCAACCCGCTGATCTGCTCCAAGTTCCTACCGGGCCCCTGAAAATTCCAGCTCAGGCAGAATCCCCAGAAATCAATCCTTGCCCCCTTGAGCTTTCTTTGGTCATTCCCACCTATCAGGAAAGCGAAAATGTGACGGAGATTGTTCAGCACTTGACCCAGTTGCTAGAGGCCAGGATTCCCCATCGGTATGAACTAATTCTGGTGGACGACGATAGTCCTGATCAGACCTGGAAGATTGCTCAAACCCTGACTCTCCAATATTCTCAACTGAAGGTCATGCGCCGCCAGGGGGAACGGGGTTTGTCTACGGCGGTGGTTCGCGGATGGCAAGTAACCCAAGGAGAAATTCTTGGGGTAATTGATGCGGATTTACAGCATCCCCCGGAAACCCTGCTTCAACTCCTTGAGGCTATAAAAGCGGGGGCAGATCTGGCGGTTGCCAGTCGTCATATCGAAGAAGGGGGAGTGAGTGACTGGAGTGTGACTCGCCGATTTCTATCCAGGGGGGCCCAGTTGATTGGCTTGTTGCTCTTGCCGGGGGTTTTGGGACGGGTGTCTGACCCGATGAGTGGTTATTTTATGGTGCGGCGGCAAGTCTTGGAGAACGTCACCCTCAATCCGATTGGTTATAAAATCTTGCTGGAAGTAGTGGCGCGGGGAAATATCCGCCAGATTACTGAAGTGGGGTATGTCTTCCAGGAACGGTTGGAGGGGGAAAGTAAAGTCACCTGGAAACAATACATTGAGTATCTCCAGCATCTGTTGAGGTTGCGATTTTCCCGGTGGCCAGTGGGTCGGTTTCTACGATTTGGGATAGTTGGATTGAGCGGGGTATTTGTGGATATCGGGATATTTTATCTGCTCCGAACAACGGGGGGTTTGGGATTGACTCGCAGCGCTATCCTATCGGCAGAAGTTGCCATTTTGAATAACTTTATCTGGAATGATCTCTGGACATTTGGGGATATTTCCCGACAGCAACGGGGCTGGAAACGGGGGCTAAAACGATTCATCAAGTTTAATCTGGTGTGCTTGCTAGGACTAATCTTAAATGTGGCCCTGGTAAATTTGCTATTTAATCTCTTTGGGATGAATCAATATCTGGCAAAATTAATGGCGATCGCACTGTTACCCTCTGGAATTTCTGGATTAATCTCAAACTAAGCTGGCGGGTGACTCAAGTTAAGCAACCGTGAACTGCCCATGATTTGCCCATGATTACAGAATATGATTACCGATCAACCAAGCCGTTTTCAAGTCACGTTTATTCTAGAAGTTCTGGTAATTTTTACCTTGATCTGTCTGAGTCATCTCCTGCAGCAAAATCTGGGGCAAAATGAAGTTGATGTACTCCCCCTGGCTAGACGTTTTGCTGATCCCGCCTGGGTTCCCACCGATTGGTATCTGAATCAGCCTCCAGGTTATCGTCTGTTATTTCAAACTATCTTTGGTCATTTGATTGTCAGATGGGGGTTCCTGGCCACCTCGATTCTGGGTCGGGCTTTTTGCTATGGTCTGGTTGCCACTGGCCTAACTTTAATTGGCCGTAGATTGGGACTGAAACTTCCCTGGTTGCTATTCACAATAACGTTGCTAGTTTTCTTGGAGGATTATCGGCAGTTATGTGTTGCATTACTCTCTCGATTAGGAATCAAATATCCTTTGCATGATGTTGCTATCGTAGTTGCTATTCTGGCTTTTTTCTATCTGATATTTCATCAAAGAATTCCGATCAATCCTAAACTTCCGTTTGTCATGTTTGGATTGAGTTTGTTACTGGCTGGAAATAATCGATCCGGTAGTATTGTTGCCAATGAATGGATGATAGGAGGATTAGAAACAAAGGCTATTGCCTATGGTTTGATCTTAATTGCCATTGGATTCATGCTCAGTTATCGCTATGGGGAAATGGCGTTATGTTTAGGAATTGCTACCTCATTTCATATTCTAGCTGGATTGTATGGATGTCTGACTGCTATTATTCTATTGTTAGCTCAAGGAAAGTTGGGCTTGAGTCACTCCAAGCAATTCCTGAGAATCTTGGGAATTTATCTTGCCGGGAGTGTTTTTGCAATTCAGCCTGGACTCGATCAATTGCTAACAGCCAATCCTGCTGAGGAAATCAGTCCTTCCTATGTTTATGTATTTCTGAGATTACCCCACCATTTAAATCCTTTTTCCTGGCCATCCTATTGGTGGATTAATTTATCAATTTATTTTGCCGTTCTGATCGCGAGTATTTTAATGTTGCGATTCAATTCCATCCGCGTAGAATCTCCGATAGAAATTCAATATACGGCTCAACATTATGAATCTCAACTGACGCTGTTTCAATTTACTCTGATTAGTTTGATACCCTTTTTTATGGGCTTACTTATTTCTCCATTTGATTCTGAAGGAAAGTTTCTTCAATATTATCCCTTTCGATTTGGAGATGTCATGTTGCCATTGGGTACTTACTTGTTGTTTGCCTGTAACTTACAAACCTGCTTGATCAGACAAAGCTACGGATTAAGTTTAATCTTTCCTCTATTTTTAGTCGGAATCGCCAGCAGCGTTTGGATTCCTGATTTTTACGATTCGGCCCTGGGCCTACGCCAATTTCCCAACTATCAACAAAACGTTACCCCAGAAGGCAAGGAAATTTGCCTCTGGATCAAACGGAATAGTCCTGAAGAAAGTCTGGTGATTACCTCCCCCGCCGATCAGGATTACTTTACCGGGTTGGCTGAACGGGCTACCGTGGCTAAGTTTAAACTATTTCCCCAAACTAAATCTGGCATTGTGGCCTGGTATCAACGGCTGCAGGATTTGAGCGGAGATCCCAATTTCTGGGCATTCACCTCGCCTTACGATCAGGTGAATGTTTTTGTAGATGTTATTCCCCAACTTCAGAAAGCCTATCAACAGTTGACCACCGATGAAGCGATCGCCCTGATGAATCAGTATCAAGCCCGCTATTTTCTAGCCCCAGCAGAACAAAAGCTCAATCTGCCAATTGTGTTTCAAAATCGGCTCTATACTCTCTTCACTGTTCAGACCTCCTAGGCTCATAGAAGTCAGCAAGTGGCCTGAACATTCCTCAGACTGAACATTCCTCAGACTATCTTGTACGTGTAAGCTCTAACTACTAGGACTGCAACTATTAAGTGTAGTTGGACAAATCTTCTGGAGTATTGCAGTTATGCAGCATTGCAGCAATACTTGAATCCACAGCCAGGGATTGAACTTGAATCTGAGACAGCCAAACTTGAAAAGATTTGCCCCCCTGCTGGATAAATTGTCCCAGGTGAGATTGGGAGATCGGGCGATAGAAACCGCAGAGGGGTTCCCATCGCGTGCTTTGGTAGGGAACAACAGCCAGGGTTGACTTCGGAACCTGGGGTAACTGTCCAATCCAGATTTGTAAAATCCTGGAGTCGAGTCGAGGTAAATCACAGGCCAGCAATAAAACCCAATCCGCCTGAATCTCCCCCAAACCTTGGGCTAGGGCAACTAATGGCCCTTGGCCCGCATTTAATTCTTGCAGAGCCATACAGGCTTCGGGCAAGATTTCTGTATAGCGTTCGGGCCAGGGCGTAAGCAGATAAACCGCCCCGCAGCAGGTAATGGCAACATCACAGACTGACCTCAACAAAGGCTTTCCTTGAAAGGCAATTAGAGCCTTGTCCTGTCCCATGCGAGAGCTTTGGCCCCCCGCTAGAATCAAGGCCGCCACGGCAACTCTGCTCACCGACATTGGCACTAGGGGGTGGCCTGGGTTTTTTTCTGAGTTCCTTGCTTAGTAGCGACTTCCTTCATCAGTGCATCCAATGCCTTGGCATACTGAGGATCCTCCGGGGTACCAATTTTATCTCGGCTTTTCCGCAGAACGTCCCGCTGTTCCTCGGTTAACTCAACTTTAATATCGGGCTCAATGCCTTCGTGGTTGATATCCCGGCCACTGGGGGTGAAATACTTGGCAATTGTGACCGCCAATCCTGAACCATTACCCACGGGTCTGACGGATTGAACTAACCCTTTACCAAAGGTTTTTGTCCCCACCAGAACTGCTCGTTTGTTGTCCTGCAACGCCCCAGACAAAATCTCACTCGCACTGGCAGAACCCCCATCCACCAGAACTACCAAAGGTTTATCAGTCAAAGCCCGACTATTGGCTTTCTGGCGATCAATTTCTCCCTGCCGATCCACCGTGGAGACAATATCGCCATTGTTGAGCCACATCCGAGCAATTTCGACACTAGAATACAGCAACCCCCCTGGATTTGAGCGGAGATCGAGGATGTATCCAGAGACATTTTGCTTTTCTAAGTCATCAATGGCCTCCCGCATTTCTTCGGCGGCATTGGCACTGAAGGTATTGAGCCGAATGTAACCGACTTCTCCTGTTGAGTTGGTTTGCTTGGAAGCCCGCACCGGATGCACCTCAATCTTAGCGCGGGTAATGGGAAACTCTAACTCCTTGTCCCCTCGCTGAATTATCAGCATCACCGTGGTTCCCACAGGCCCCCGAATCAAATTCACAGCCTGATTGATGTCCATGTCTTTTGTACTCTGGCCATCAATTTTGAGAATAATATCCTGGGCCTGAACTCCGGCATCAAAAGCAGGAGAATCCTCAATGGGGGAAATCACGATCAGCTTCTTGCTTTCTTCATCCTGAGTTAGTTGAATCCCAACCCCAGTTAGCTCTCCAGAAGTATCAATCTGCATGTTCTTGTACTCTTCTGGATTCATGAAGCGAGTATAAGGATCATCGAGCTTAGAGAGCATTTCTCGAATGGCCTCATAGGCTTGATTGTCACTCGTATAGTTGCGGCCCAAATACTCTGTCCGAATCTCTTTCCAGTCAACCTGGTTAAATGTCCCATCGACATAGTTGCGATCGATAATCTGCCATACCTCATCAATCAGCTCCTTCGGACTCTCCCGAAAGGAGGCTTGGCTGGAGAGATGAATCCCCGCACCAGCAACAGCAACTGCGGTCAAAACCACCACAGTTGTACTAACCACAAGCCCGCTTCTTGAAATAGCCATTTATCTTTGAACCAATATCTTTGATCAGTATTTTCGAATCAGCATCCTTGAGTTAGCACTGTCTGAGACCAGAAGAGAAACTCACTTCATTATGCCCAATGTAGCACAGGCACGGAGGACTGACAGGCCCGTAAACCCCATTAAGTACATTTTAGATTGAAATAATTAGATTGAAATAACTTAGATTGAAATAACTTAGATTGAACTGAGTCGAACTCAACAGTTCAGTTCAATCCTGGATTACTAAATTCCTCTAGAACACCCCTAGGGATCAACCCAGCGTCCATCCGCTTTAATCAGGTTGATCAGCTCCGCAACTCCCTGGTCTTCTGGTACCTTCTTGATTTCCTCACGACCCCGGTAGAGGGAGATATAACCCGGTTGTTTCCCCACGTAGCCGTAATCGGCATCCGCCATCTCACCGGGGCCATTCACGATACAACCCATGACGGCAACATCTAACCCAGTCAGATGTTTGGTGGCTTCTCGAACCTTGTGTAGCACCTCTTCTAAATTAAACAAAGTCCGACCACAGGAGGGGCAGGCGACATACTCAACCATTGTTTTCCGCAGTCCCAAAGCCTGGAGAATACCGTAGCAGACCGGAATTTCTTTCTCTGGGGCTTCTGTGAGAGAGACGCGAATTGTATCTCCAATGCCATCGGCCAGCAGGGTGGCAATTCCAGCCGTTGATTTGATCCGGCCATATTCTCCATCACCGGCTTCAGTCACCCCCAGGTGCAAGGGATATTCCATGCCCAGTTGATCCATCCGCTTAGCCATCAACCGATAAGCTGCCAACATCACCGGAACTCGAGAGGCTTTCAGAGAAATGACCAGGTTGTAATAGTCCAGGGACTCACAAATCCGAATGAATTCCAGGGCGGACTCTACCATGCCCTCAGGGGTATCGCCGTAGGTGAAGAGCATTCGCTCCGCTAGGGAACCATGATTCACGCCAATCCGCATGGCTTTGCCCTGATCTCGTAGGGAAACAATCAGGGGCTTGAGGGTATCACGGATGGTGTCTCCGATTTCTTGAAACTCGGTCTCGGAATACTCAGTGCGATCGCTCTTGGGCTTTTCAAACACATATAAGCCCGGATTCACCCGCACCTTATCAACATGCTGGGCAACTTCCAGGGCAATTTTCATGCCGTTGTGGTGGACATCCGCCACCAGGGGTACGGTTTGGTAAGTGGCGTTGAGTTTGTCTTTAATCTCCTTAACGGCTTTGGCATGACCGACGCTGGGAACCGTCACCCGCACAATCTCACATCCTACTTCATGTAAGCGACGAATTGCCGCTACCGAACCGTCTATGTCCATGGTGTCTTCATTAATCATGGACTGAACCACAACTGGATGGTTGCCGCCGATGATGACGCTACCGACAGCCACAGGGCGAGTTTTACGGCGATGAATCACAGTATCAATCGGAGCATCACTGGATACAGACGGGGTTGCCAGGGGTAGAGTTTGCATATTCAGGGGCATTGGTAGGCGTTGTTAAGAGTTCAGTTAAAAGTGTATTGGTGTAACAGATACTCAAGAATTGTTTTCTTACTAACCAGATTGCCACAGAATGAACCATTATGACTACTTCTCGGGCCGACCTTGATGTGCTCTGGACTGCTTCAGAAACGTCTACATTAAATAGCCGGGCTAATTCATTCTAGTTTATTGATGGAGAACGGGTTACGCCATTAATAATCAATAGCTGGTATCCCAGCGTTCAAGCAGCTTGCGGCTGTAGGTAGCCCCCTACTGGCCTCAACCCCTCCATCAGGTTTGCATCTAAGTTGCATGTTCCTGTTTAGAACGGACAAGCTGGGACTTGAAATCTGGAACTTGAAATCTGGAACTTGAAAGCTGGAAGATAGGACTGCAGGTTAAAAAAAGTGATGAACAAATGATCAGTAAAATAGGCATTGCAGTAATTGGCACAGGATTTGGCCAGAAGGTTCACATTCCAGGATTGCAGGCCCATCCCCAAACTGAAGTTGTTGCCGTTTATCATCGGGATCTAGACAAGGCAAAAACCATTGCCACAAACCACCATATTCCCCATGCTTTTGACCAGGTTGAAACGATCATTGCCCTGCCGGAAGTGGCGGGAGTCACCATTTCAACGCCGCCATTCCTGCACTTTGAAATGGCCAAGCAAGTCCTTTACGCCGGCAAACATTTGCTGCTGGAAAAACCCACCACTTTGACGGTTCATGAAGCCCGCTATCTCTATCATCTGGCCCAGGATAAACAATGTGTTACGGCCATGGATTTTGAGTTTCGCTTCGTCCCAGCCTGGCAACATTTTGCAGAACTTCTGGCTACAGGTTATGTGGGCCAGAAACGGCTCATTAAAATTGATTGGCTAGTCTCCAGTCGCGCCAATCCTGAACGTCCCTGGAACTGGTACGCTCAAAGAGACAAAGGCGGTGGGGCCTTGGGAGCGATCGCCTCCCACAGTTTTGATTACATTCACTGGTTGTTTGGGCCAATTCGGCGGCTCTGTGGGCAGCTCAGTACGGCAATCTTACAGCGTCCCGATCCCCTGGAGAATGGTCAGCTCAAACCGGTAGATGCTGACGACACCTGTACATTAATGCTAGAACTGGAGGATGGTACGCCCTGTCAGATTTGTCTTAGTTCAGTGACTTATCAGGGTCGAGGACATTGGGTTGAGGTCTATGGCAGTAAGGGCACTCTGATTTTGGGCAGTGACAATCAACAGGATTATGTCCACGGGTTCAAAGTTTGGGGTAGCCATCAGGGAGCCGCTTTAACCGAAATTCCCACCCCTGAACGTTTGGCTTTTCCCCAGATATTCCCTGACGGTCGAATTGCTCCATTCATTCGGGTTGTAGACCAATGGATAAAGGGGATGAGCCAGGGTCAATCCCTGGTACCCTGCTTGAAAGCCGGAGTGTATGCTCAGCTTTTGATGGATTTGACCCATGAATCCAACGCCACTGGAACCTGGATCCGGGTTCCTGACCTTGAGCAACTTTTGAATAAAGCCTAAGCCTGTGACTCCCCTAAACGCACGATTGCATCAGTTAGTTGACCGGCTCCAGGATCAAGACCTGGAATTGGCCTGGGAATTGCTGGTCACGTTTTACTATGATGTATCCATGTTGAGGGCCATTCAAGCCGCTCAAGCCAAGCCTCAACCGGGAGATTCTTTTACCTATGAAGAAACAATCCAAACTCTGTATAGTGAGTATGGCCATAAGCTCTGATTGGCTTGAATTTATCCCTAACCCAGAGCCATGACTCAAGGGACTTCGGAGGATTTGGAAATTCGTTATGCCCGGTCTTTTCTGGAGGATTTAGTCCAGCTAGATCCTCTACAGCATCAAGAAATTTATGACTACGTCCTGACTCAAATGAGACAAATTGAGAGTGTCTATGAGTTGCCGGGACTCCGCCCTTTAGATCCCAGTCGAATTTATTATCGATTCGGCTTAAAGGACTACCTGATTGGCATTGAAGCCACCGGACGGATCATCAAGCTGATCCGTATCCTGCCAAAACCCGAAGTTTAGCCTGGTTCAACTAGGATTATGGATGCATATAGAGCGGTAGAACAGCCTAGACGGCTGTTTCCTAGCCGGTAAGCAAATCCTGCAATCCAGTTGCCCGGACGGTAGAATAGCCGTCTCTGCTGTTTCGGGGCAGGCAAGATGCCTGCACCACAAGATTGGCAATTTTAATTTAATTTAATAGATCCTTAATCTTTAGATTTGGTGAATAGCATTCCACCCAACCCTCACCAATGATAGATTAGGGGCGGTTACAATACCCACTCAGTCTGTCTGGACTGAACAGATTCTAGCTTTCCATTTGTACCTCGTGAAAGGTGATACTATGAACGCTCTGGCACTTTGGCAACGCTATCAAGATTGGATTTACTACCACGAAGGCTTAGGATTGTACCTTGACGTCAGCCGGATGCGGTTTGATCAGGCTTTCTTTGAGGCGATTAAACCCAAGTTCAATAAAGCTTTTCAGGATATGGAGGCTCTAGAACAGGGGGCGATCGCCAATCCAGATGAAGATCGGATGGTGGGACATTACTGGCTTCGGGATCCTGAGATTGCCCCGACCGCCGAGCTCAAGCAGGAGATTAATCACACCCTGACCCTGATGGAGGACTTTACCCGTCAGGTTCACAGCGGTGAGATCAAGCCTCCCAATGGCGAAAAATTCACAGATTTACTTTCAGTTGGCATTGGGGGATCAGCCCTGGGGCCTGAGTTTGTTGCGGCAGCCCTTTCCCCAATTTCTCCGGCATTGAAAATTCATTTCATCGACAATACGGATCCCGCTGGAATTGATCAAGTTCTCAGTCAGCTCAAGGATCGCTTGAACACTACTTTAGTCTTGGTCACTACCAAATCCGGTGGCACCCCAGAGACCCGCAATGGGATGCTAGAGGTGAAGCACGCCTACGAAAAACAAGGGCTGAACTTTTCCCAGCATTCCATCGCTGTCACTATGGATGGCAGCAAGATGGATCAGTATGCCGAGGCAGAGCATTGGCTGGCTGAATTTCCGATGTTTGACTGGATTGGAGGACGGACTTCAGAGCTCTCGGCGGTGGGTCTACTGCCAGCGGCTCTAGAGGGAATTAATATTCGGGGGATGTTGGAAGGGGCCAGAATTATGGATATGGCTACCCGATCCCATGACGTTAAGCAAAACCCAGCCGCCCTTCTCGCTATGAGTTGGTATTATGCCGGTGATGGTCAGGGGAAAAAGGATATGGTGATTTTGCCCTATAAAGACAGCCTGCTTCTGTTCAGTCGCTATTTGCAACAGTTGGTGATGGAATCCCTGGGCAAGGAAAAAGATCTCCAGGGCAATGTGGTTTACCAGGGAATCGCCGTCTACGGCAACAAAGGATCAACCGACCAGCACGCCTATGTTCAACAATTGCGGGAGGGAATTCCCAACTTCTTTGCGACCTTCATTGAGGTGCTCAAGGACCGGCAGGGGCCATCCATCGAAGTTGAACCGAATGTCACCGCCGGGGACTATCTCTCTGGCTTCCTCCAGGGAACCCGGGCAGCCCTCTACGATAATCATCGGGACTCGATCACCATTACCGTCCCTGAGGTAACTCCTCAAATTGTCGGCGCTTTGATTGCTCTCTATGAAAGGGCTGTGGGTTTGTATGCTTCCCTGGTGAATATCAATGCCTATCATCAACCGGGAGTTGAGGCGGGGAAAAAGGCAGCCGCAGTAGTGTTAGATCTTCAGCATCGGGTGCTTGAGGTTTTGCGGACAGAGAGTGGGGGCCTGTCCCTCGAGGCGATCGCCCAAAAAGCTGAGGCCCCTGAAGAAGTCGAAGCCATCTATAAGATTCTCCGCCATCTGGCCGCTAATGATCGGGGGGTATTTCTCAAAGGAGATTCAGGCAAACCCGCTAGCTTAACCGTTAGCTATCAAGGTTAAAAGCAGTTTTTGCAAAGTCGGATCTGTGATCCAGTGGATTGGGCGGCGCTGCTAAAAACTCCTATACTTCCGTTGCGAGTTTAGTTTATCGGTGCCGCCTGATACCTGTTTCAAACACCTGTTCAATTCCAGAGCGCTTGAAGTCGGGTTTTCCCTGAAATATAGGGACATTTGATCAAAACTTGATGATCAAAACTTGACTTGGTTCAAGTCGAGAAATTTTGGCTTGATTGTTTGAGTCGCTTGTCTCATAGGTCAGTTGGCAATGTCTCAAGCGAGACAATTAAGCGGTACATTGCCGAACACTCTAAGCATCACACACCCTAATGGGTGCTTGGCTAGATCCCACACCTGAACCTCGTGGACTTTGCCGGTACTATCTGTAACTATTATCTGTAAGTGTGCATCATCGCCTCAAGCTATGACGTTTATCTCCTCAAGCTACGCCCTATTTCTGCTGGTTCTCTTTGGAGTCTACTGGATCGTCCCCTGGCAGTCCTGGCGAATTATGATTCTGCTGGTGGCGAGTTTAATATTTTATGGGACGTTGCAACTGTACTATATTCCGTTTTTGCTGCTGTGTGTCCTGTTCAATTTTGGGCTGGCGATCGCCATTGGTGAGCCCCTGGACTGGCGAGTGGCGAATGTAACCTGGAACCGCCGACGATCATTGCTTTTGGGATTAGGAATTGTTGTTAATGTTGGGCTGTTGTTGGGATTCAAATACGTACCGTTCATCCTGACCAGTATGGGAATGATGCTTGACCAACCAATTACTCTGGATCGAGCGGACTGGGTCAGGGAAAATATCGTCGCGCCCTTGGGGTTGAGTTTTTTCTGCTTTGAGCTGATTGCCTATCTGGTTGACGTTTATCGGGGTGCGCCGGCGGCCCATTCTTTTCTGAGTTTTGCGTCCTACAAGCTGTTCTTTCCGAAACTAATTTCCGGGCCCATTACCCGGTTTCATCATCTAGAAAGCCAGTTCAAGTCCCTCCAATTTCCCAGGGCCGATCAGATTGCCGATGGGCTGTGGTTGATGGCGAGGGGAGCCGTCAAAAAGGGTTTATTGGCTGACAATTTGGGGATTCTGGTTGATTTGAGTTTTAGTAATTTGCAGCGGGCGGGCAGTGGGGATATCTGGCTAGCGACGGTAGCCTATGGCTTACAACTCTATCTGGATTTCAGCGGCTATGTAGATCTGGCCCGGGGTAGCGCTTTACTTCTGGGTTTGAGTTTGCCCCAGAATTTTAACGCCCCCTATTTCAGCACCAGCATTGCGGATTTCTGGCGACGCTGGCACATGACTTTGGGAGATTGGCTGCGAAATTACTTGTATTTTCCCCTGGGGGGCTCGCGGGTAGGGTTGGCTCGTACCTGCCTGAATTTGTTGATAGTCATGGTAATTGCTGGCATCTGGCATGGAGCCGCCTGGGGCTTTATTGTCTGGGGGATTTTGCATGGGGTTGCTTTGATTGTTCATCGCTTGACCGAAGTGGCTTCAAGTCGCTGGTCAATTCAATGGTTGTGGAAAACCCCCGGGGGAATTTTCTTAGGCTGGTTAATCACCCAGTTGATGGTATTTTCGGCCTGGATTTTTTTCCGGTTGCCCAATTTGAAGGATTCCAGTCTGGCGGTGCGGCATCTATTTGGTCATGGGGCGGATGTCCAGTTTGCCCACAAGGTTTATGTGGAATCCCTCGGTTTGGAACGGATTCACCTGGTGTTGATTTTGGGGTTAATTTTTAGCCTGATGGGATTAGTTTCTCTGTTTAATCAAGGACTGAAACTGCAATTTAATTGGCCAATTAAGTTACTATTTGTGCCGTTGTGCTTTTTCCTGGTCTGGCTCCTGGCTCCAGAGGGGAGTTTACCCTATATTTACTTTGACTTTTAAGTCACTTTTTAATTTGTTTGTTTAACTTTTAACTCAGAGGTCAGGGTAACCCAACGCTTCAGTTCCAATTCAATGAAAGCTCTCAATGAACAGAAGATATGAGTGTGAATCGCTTAACTCAAGCGACAGTTGCTTGGCAGCCCGATGGAAACACTCAATTCCCCAGTGGAGCGAGTGCCAA
The DNA here is from genome assembly GCA_012033335.1 of Oscillatoriales cyanobacterium RM2_1_1. Classification (GTDB taxonomy): domain Bacteria; phylum Cyanobacteriota; class Cyanobacteriia; order Cyanobacteriales; family Microcoleaceae; genus JBHJGO01. The sequence continues at coordinate 1,607 of JAAURB010000025.1, read as the reverse complement.
TGCTCCAACTCCTGCTTTCCTGCGGCAGCTAATGCTTCAGAATCTGGCAAGCTAACTTCAGCAGATTCACTCGTGCCAACCCAAACTGTCCAATCAATGCTGAGAACCTCACAGACAATCTTGAAGTACCGCCTCATCCGATCGCCCAACAACATAACGTTCCAGTTGAGCGGCGGCAAATAATCTTGAACGCCCACCGATAGCCTTTGTACCGTCCGCACCAAAGCATTGTTGGGCTGTGCTGCTACATGACGCTGACTGGATAAGCACGAATTGCTGAATCTACTGTCGCAATGGTTAGACCGTTTTGTAAAGCTTGGCAAATGAGCATTCTGTCAAACGGATCACGGGGCAAGACTGACAATTTGATGGCGATCGCGCTGTTTGGCAAATACGTTTCGGGATGTTTTGGAAGAGGCAATTTGCCCAACTGGTACTTGATAATTGCTTCCCAGACTGAAGCCGCGCTCAGATAGACCTCATTGCTTAGATCACGAATGGCATCCCGAACATCCGTTGACAACTGAGTGTCACCACTGACGAACCAAAAAAAATATGCGTATCTAGCAAAATCCTCATTTACCCTCAAAGGCGTTGAGTAGATCTTCCGGCAAAAGAGCGTCGAAATCGTTTGGAACAGTAAACTCGCCTGCACACAAACCAAACGGTCGTAGGGACTCACTGCTGGCAATCGGTTTGTGTGCAGGCAATCGGCTGATCAGCTCTAACAATGACAAGCGTTTCACCTGCCTCAACTTGGCGCAAGTATTTCAATGGATCTCGCTGTATCTCTTCAATAGTTACATTCACCATAGAAAGCACCTCGCAGGACAAATTACTGACGCCGGAAAATGAGCTTTTAATATTTGAGTAGCGTTCATTCGTAGAGTGGGCATCGCCCGCCTCATGCTTGCTATCTTGTGGGTGAAGCGGGTTAGTTTAGATTGCCAAGCTCATTACAACACAGGCTATGGTTTCATCAATAGCATCTGATCTATGTGCCTCTCTATTCGAGATAGCCCGTTTCTACCAGCCTCTGACGCAGACGGCTAAAAAATTCTTCGCGGTCAGCAGCGCGGTAGTTGGCCTGCACAATTTGCCAGCCAGATTCAGCCTGACCCAGCCGATATTTGTCGGCCAGATAGGTCGCCCAGATAGGCTGCATACTGACGTCGGTATAAACAGTGAGGATCATTCTGCGATCGTGCCAGAACTGCAGCCACATATTAAAAGCGTGAGCATAAACTGCGCCCGGATAGTCTAGCGTCACGTCCTCAAACCCTGTCAGACCGTAGCGCCAGAGCTGTAGCGGCATACCGCTGCCGCCAAATCCATTTACCTGGCGCTGCTGAGAGCCTGCTAGCGCTGGGCCAAAAGGCCAGCCAAACCTGCGATCGCCGCTGGCAAAGACAGGAATCTGTCCCCCCTCATAGCGCAGCGCCACTCCAGCGTCCTCCCAGACCTGCTCGGTAGCTCGGTAAGCCGCCTGCTCTGGGTCGTATTCGTAGACGCGGGTGCTTCACAGCAATAGAGATTTTTGTCGCCCAGGTGAAACCAGACTTCTGCCGTGCCGTCGCCGTTGCAGGTCTTGAACGGCTAGCGATTCA
>JAAURB010000126.1 GCA_012033335.1 Oscillatoriales cyanobacterium RM2_1_1 | reverse complement strand
GGGCGCTGCCCCCTTCAACCCCCTTCTATTTGATAATTAATTACAACCATCTACTTATCAAGTCCTTTGAAGTGCAAACAACGTCATTGAGACCGGAATCCCCGGGCAACAAGGCTTTTAGCTGATTGACGACCTGAGTTTAGCTAGGGTAATCAAGCGGATTTATGGAATCCGTTCTCAAGCAGGCAGGGTTCCAACCAGGTTGAATATCGCTACAACTGATAAGACTCTGATAAGATTTTTTTGAAAGCCTTGCAACGCAAGGCTTTCAAAAGATGTGGTGCAGTGGGATGAAGAGATAGGGTCAATCTTGCAAACTGTCGAGGCTGAGGGGAACCATTTCACCTTGACTAGTCAGGCCGAGCAACATGTTTTCGTGGGGTTGAATAATTTTTCCAGTGAGGGCGCAGTATTCTTCCTGTCGAGCCAGGGCTGAAAAACTAGCCCGAATATCATTGCGAGAAAACTGGGGTCTATACTCTCCAGACTTTTGCTGAACATAGTTCCATAAAATATCTCGGATCAAAGCCTGGTAACCTTGATTTTTGGCTAAGTCCTTGAGCTTTTCCTTGAGCTCTCGCTCCAGACGGATGCTGGTGACTTCCATTTCAGTGGTTGAAGTTCGGGGTAAAGTATACACGGGATTTTTCCTCCATAAAAGACTAGACATTGCTGTAATACTCAGTGTAGTATAAAAAAAACGAGATTCAAAATTGATCAAGTGAGAGCTAGTCTTCCCGTGATATTTTTATTCCCGCTCTTCTCATTTTTATTTTTAGCGAAGAGCAGCAGCTTTGAGCCCATTAATACCTGTTGTTCAGGTCGGAGCTCGATAGAAGGCTGGCAAAATATCCCGGGAGATCGCTACGGAATTTGGATTAAAAAGATTAAGCTATATGAGAGTCATGTCAGCATTTATCAGTCAATTATTCTCAGATTTGGTGCTCAATTGACCGATAGCCGACGGATTAAACTGATCAATTTGATCTATTTGATCAATTCAAGACTACATTGCGGGAGGAATGGCGATGGGCAGGCTAGATTTGCCTGATCAGAACAGCTAGTTCTTTGCTTAACCCCCGCCTCGGAAACTCTGAAGCGGGGGTTTGTAGTAATTCACGTCAGCGATAGAACTTTTACTGTGGAGGAAAGCCGTGACCAGCAGTACAACAGACGTAATGAGGCAATCGGTGGTGGTATTTTCAAAAAATTATCTGCCCATGAGTCGGATCAATATCAAGCGGGCGATCGCCCTGTTGGTCACTGGCAAAGCTGAACCCTTCAATTCAGAAACCGGGGGGGCAGGATGGCTGGTTCGATCTCCCAGTGTGGTATTGCATGTGCCTGCCCAGATTCGCCTGACGATGACGGGCAATGAGCGGCTGTGGAAGGTTCCCCCCGTCAACCGTCGAGAGATATTACGACGGGATCATCACAAGTGTCAATACTGCGGTACCACCAAGCACCTGACCATTGACCATGTTGTGCCGCGATCCCGGGGGGGAACCCATGCCTGGGATAACGTGGTTGCTGCCTGCGAGCGCTGCAATGCCCGCAAAGGGAGTCATACCCCAGAGGAAATTGGCATGGTTCTCAGATCGCGACCCAAAGCTCCTCTGCATCCGGTCGTTGCCTTTGCGGAACAGTTCTGGAAGGGATATCAGGAGTAGGAGGAATTTGGAATTTGGAATTTGGAATCTACAGCGTCCAACGCTGCTGGAGTACTAGAGGTGGCGCGGTGGGCCGCCACTTCTCAAATCTGTACCTCACGTGATTAGGAATCGCTATAGAGTTTGGAATCTAGAGTTGGAAGTAACGGGTTGAGAGTGATGGAAATATTGAATTTGAGGCTTGTTCAGGGTTGAGCATTTGCTGTTTTGAATTCACAGGTTGGAATTCACGGGTTGGAATTCAACGCTTTGAACTAACTGCTTTGCATCAAGTTTCGCATCAGAAACTCTATCTGATGTTCCAGTTCTAACTTTTGACTTCCCCTGATTTCTAGCTTTCAACTATTCATGCCTTTAGCCTTGATCGTCTAGCTCCTAACCCCTGACAATTTCGACTAGACTTGGAATCCCAGACCTTAAATCTCAGACCTTAGCGGTTCGGAGTTAAGCATGGAGTAACAGCTTTTACAGGCTTAGTTTCACGGGGTTTCTTGCCACAGAAAACTCCAAGCTCCGAATTTCTGGTCATTTTAACCCGGTAAAAAGGGACATTGATCATGTTGAAGTTAACCTACACTGAAGCAACTTTTCACATGGAGTGCTTGTCTCAAGCCCCAGAACGGCTCGTAGCTTTGCGAGTCAAGTTGGCCATGCGATTGGGTCAGCCGATCTGCGTTCAGCCCGGCACGGCATCATTCCTGATTCCAGCCCATTTGCCGACAATGGCTTTGCTAGAAAAAGCAATCCAACAAAAAGATTCCCAGGCGATCGCCCTGGATATGGCAGATGTTGAGACTTTTGAGATTGTCCTATCTGGAACCTGGATTGCTGAGGAGATTGAAGCTGAGGCGGGGGTATTTGTTACCTTGCTAAACAGTTATACCGAGTCCCTGGTATTCAACCTCTGGCAAGCAGCCTACGTTGAAACCTCAAGCCGGTAAAGAAAGTTGAGCTTCTTAACCCTCCACACACAACTAACGGGCGGCAATTTAGATCATCAACTCTATTGGAAACGGTTACCAGTTCAAACGGTTACAATGCAATTACAGTTTTTCCGGTGATCCGGTCTGATTGTTAAGCCTATTTACTCAATATGACAGGGTAGATGCCGCTCAACTTCAGTTGACTTCAGTCAGGATTGTGATCTCCAGTTCAGGAGGACTGCGATCGCCCGTTAGATGTTCGCCCGTTGAACCCAGGATCTCAGGAGGCAGTATGTTTTCTGGCTTAGCTCAAACCAGCTCTCGTCAAGCAGAAATTGTTGAAGTGGTGCTTCGCAATGGCTGGGACTACATGAGACGGCTCCTGACCGGTAGCAAAACAGGCTCTCCCGATTTGCCACCGCCGACGGTACTCCGCAATATTCTAGTTGAATTAGGCCCGGTCTATGTCAAACTGGGCCAGCTCCTCAGTACCCGTCCCGATTTACTGCCGGCCTCCTATATCGAAACCTTATCCAGTTTACAGGCTCAGGTGCCCATGGTCGATTGGTCGTCCATGGAGAGCTTGATTCGCCAAGAGTTTAATCAACCCCTGGAACAAATCTTTGACCACATCGAGCCCCAGGCCGTTGCTGCGGGTTCCATCGCTCAAACCTATCGGGCCAGACTAAAAACCGGCGAAGCCGTGGCGCTAAAAGTTCAGCGTCCTGGTATTGAGCAGGTTGTAGAAAAGGACATTGCCCTGCTCAAAGGTTTGGGGGAATTGGTGGCCCTGACTGAGTTTGGCGAAGATTATGATATTGTGGCCCTGGCTGAGGAATTTGGTACGGCCCTGCGGGCAGAACTAGACTTTATCCGCGAGGCCGAATACACGGAAGAACTCCGGCGCAATCTTGCCCAGACTCAGTGGTATGACCCGGAGAAAATTGTTGTACCCCGAGTTTACTGGGAGGTGACCACCTCAAAAATTCTCTGCATCGAATGGCTAGAGGGCAAGCCCATCCTCTCGGCAAAGCTTTCAGGGCAGGGGTATGAGGGAGATCTGGAGTCTGAACGCAATGCGGTTAGTACATTGTTGTGCCGGGTCTTCTTTCAGCAATTTTATATCGATGGCTTTTTCCACGCCGATCCCCATCCCGGCAATGTTTTCTATCTTGAGGATGGTCGGGTGGGGCTGCTCGATTGTGGCATGGTGGGGCGGCTCGACCCCAGAACCCAACAAGCTTTGACAGAGTTGTTGCTAGCCATTGTTGATCTCGATGCCCAACGCTGTACCCAGCTGACTCTGAGGCTAGCAGAGTCAGCCCAACCTCCCAGTCTGGTCACGGTGGAAAATGAATATGCCCGCATGTTGCGGAAGTATTACAATCTCAGCCTGTCAGAGATTAAATTCTCAGAGGTCTTCTATGAAATTCTGCAAATCGCCCGGAACAACAGAATCAAACTCCCCAGCAACTTGGGGCTCTATTCTAAAACCCTGGCCAATCTGGAAGGAGTAGCCCGTAGCTTCAACCCCCAATTGAATTTGCTCGAAGAGATTCGCCCCTTGATGACGGATTTGTTTCGCCGTCAACTGATGGGCAGTGATCCTACTCAACTGGCCTTAAGAACTGCCCTGGATCTGAAGAGTCTGTCTCTACAATCTCCTCGGCAACTGGAACAGTTTCTGGATCGGTTGACCTCTGAAACCTTCAAATGGAATCTGACCCTCAAAGAGCTCGATCCCCTGCGGCGGAGTCTGGATGACTCGGTCAATCGGCTTTCCTTTAGTATTGTGGTGGGCTCCCTGATCGTGGGGGCGGCTATCGTCACCACCGGGGCGCAAACCTCCCAAATCACTTTTTTGACTAATGCCCTATTTGGTGCGGCTAGCTTCCTGGGACTCTGGCTAGTGATCAGTATTCTCAGATCGGGACGTTTGCGATAGGGTTGATATCGGCTAAAAAGCAATGATGTGAAAAGAAATTAGGGCAGACTAGAAGTATTCCCCTGAAGATTGAGCCATTGAATGGTCAGTCTATGGCTTTTCGGGTTGGCTTTATCAGATAATATCATTCGGGTATCAACTGAAGGCATTAGAATCATTTCGCCTGAGGCGATTACCCGATTATCCAAGTATCCTAATTTGACGAACCTGAATGTCTCCCCTGCCTGAACATCGTCCCCCCAAGCTTTCCCTGGGCTTTTTAGAAAAGGAGATTCTGACGATTCTCTGGAACCTGGGAACTGCCACCGGGAAGCAAATTCATGACCAAATCCTCTCTGATCCCAATCGAGAGCTGTCCTATCCGTCCGTGACAACCGTGCTGAATCGGCTATCAGATAAGGGGTGGGTGGCTTGCGATCAGAGTCAGCGGGCTTTTGTCTGGCGACCTTTAGTTTCTCAGCAAGGGGCCAAGCTGTTACAGGCCCACGCCCAATTGAATCAATTTCTAGCCGTCAGCAATCCCGATATCGTAGCCGCTTTTGCCGACAGCCTCGATACCGCTAGCGTTGAGCAGTTGGAGGCGATCGCCCAGCGGCTCCGCAGCCTGCGTCAAGCCCGAGAGGAAGAATAATGCATCTTTTAATGATTCTGATGATTGTTGGAGTTGGGTCAGGGTTGAGATTTCTCCAGCCCCCTGCCCCGACCCGTTGGGTTCAACGCTGGCAACAAGCCCTGACTCGCCTGATGATCCCTCCCCTATTGCTCCTGACTACGGCCACCGCAATTCTATGGATGGGGCCAGAGGGCCAGATGTTTGGTCAGACCACGGGGTGGATTGGCTATGGACTGGCCTGGGGATTCTGGGGTTGGGCTGGGATTACGGGGATGGTTCTGGCGGTCAAAGGCTGGCAAACCACTCGACAGGTTCGGCGATACGCCCCAGTGAACTGGCAGGGATTGACCGCTCGCCTGCTAGAAAGCCCCGTCCCATTCTGTGCTCAGATCGGCTTCTGGCAACCCGAATTGGTGGTCAGTCAGGGACTCCTAGAGCAACTCGATCCAGCTCAACAGCAAGCGGTTTGTGTCCATGAACAGGCCCACGTTCACTACCGAGATACCTTCTGGTTTTTCTGGCTGGGTTGGTGTCGGCGGCTGAGTTTTGGGTTGCCGGACACCGAGTTACTCTGGCAGGAGTTACTCTTACTGCGGGAACTGCGGGCTGATCAGCGGGCTGCCCAACAGGTTGATCCCTTAGTGCTGGCGGAAACCCTGTTGCTGATGGTGCGCTCTCCCCTGGATACCCCTGAACATTACTGGGCCGGGTTTAGTTGTCTCGCCCCCAGCCATCGCCTGACGGAACGGATTGATGCCATTCTTGCTCACTCACTCGATCAGTCAACGGTTTGGGTCGATGATTCGGCCAGGTTAAAGAACATTTGGATCTGGACTGGATATCTGCTAGTTCTCCTGCCCTTGATGGCCATTCCATTTCATTCCTGATATCAAAATTCGTGATATCAAACACCTGAGTTGAATTAACCCTGAAGCTTCAGGGTGTCAGCTTCAGATGAAAATTTCATCCCTGACACAAGGCAGCGGTACGGCTCTCAAAGAGCTGAACGATTCCCTGGGTGACCGCCCGACGAATCTCAGGATCGCAACCCGCCAGGAAATTTTCTGGGGAAATTGATCCTTTAAAAAATTCCTGGGCGCGATCGCGCTGATAGCGAATGGCATCAAATCCCATGGATTTCACCATATAAGTCGCCAGAGGTGAATTTTTGATGTCATAGGAGGAGCTCTGGGTGCGACCTTTTTCTAACAATCGCAACACTTGTTCTTCCAGTTCATTTTGCGGGAGATAGGGTTGGGGAATTTCAGAAAGGAAATCGATCAGAGAAATAGTAGTAAAATTTTCGGAGGGCATTTCTCCCATCAAGGTAGACACTGGAATGACTCGACCAAACCGTAGCGATAAAGCTTCTAAAAAGGCAATAGTAAACAGTTTACTCCCCAGATAAAGCTTGCCGACTTCAATATTCTTTCTAGCCTGCTCCGTGGATTGTTGATGCTGTTGATCATCAGGATAATGTTGAAACTGATGAAAAATAGACTCAGGCTTGACAAAATTCATGAAGCTTTCCATCTTTTGCAGAGCCGTCCGATACTGATTGATGGTGTAGGAACTGGAATTTTTTAAATGATGATTGGTTTCAGGTAAAAGATTCCAGGTATTGTCTAAAAATAGGGCAGGATTACGATGGGCAAAGCTACCAACATCTCGATTGGAAAGACGAACAGAACGTTTAACAGTATCCATTAGTTCCGCGTCGGTCAATTTCAGATTAAATCGCTCTCGGATTAACTTTAAACGATGATAGAGAATATCACTATTACTCAATCCATGTTCATTTTCAACTCGGAACGGAATTGTTGCCTCAATACAGGCGGCAATCTGAACCAACAACTCATAGGAAAATAACGGTTCTAAGACTTTAACAGCCACTAGGGCACTAAGAAATTCATTCTGTCCCGACAGGGGGGATAAAGTCTGTCCAGACTCAAAATTGAAGATCTCCTTGACCATCTCAAATAAGGAATCACCGATGGGTTGATCCGTACCCCGAATCACCAGATGTTCCCCAACCTGCCAGATGAATGGGGCAATAAAATAGGTCAAATTAAAATTAACACTTTGATCCACTTGAACATAAACCACATCATGAAACAGGGCCGCCAATACTTCGATGGCATCTTCTTCCCCCCCCACTTCAAAGATATGCTCTGGGGTATGGAAATAACGCCAGGGCCCTGTCATCGTTTGCACAATTAAGTCAGCCAGATTTGATAACTCAGCCTGACTGACCTGCTGCTGGAGCTGATCAATCGCCCACTCCAACTTTTTGAGGCACTGCTCATGATAGTTTTGCTCAGAACCCATAAAGCTCGATGTCATAGAAATCTATTCATAATAGTAATCATCTTACTATGCACTTCAAAAAGGGTGTGACTATGTCCTCTATCTACCGCTCTCAATCCTCTACAGCCCTAGAGATTCAATGTTTCAACTGTGGGACACTCAATCCTCAAGTTGCTCGGTTCTGTATGTCTTGTGGCATCGGATTGCAGCGGCACTGTCCTCAATGCCAGTTGAGTAATCTGCCCCAGGCCCAGTTCTGCATTGATTGTGGAACGCCCCTCAAAGCCCATTTCAGGGAGCAGGATGCCGGAATAAGAGTCAATTCTCGACCGGCGGAACGTCGGCAGTTGACCGTAATGTTCTGCGATTTGGTGGGTTCGACCCAACTGTCAGAACAGCTTGATCCAGAGGAATTGCGGGATTTAGTCCAGAAATATCAACAAACCTGCGCGGAAGTCATCGTGAAATTTGAGGGCTACATTGCTCAATATTTAGGGGATGGCATTTTAATTTATTTTGGCTATCCGGTTGCCCATGAAGATGATGCCCAACGGGCTGTTCGGGCTGCCTTGGGCGTTATTGAGGGCATTAGTAACTTAAAAATTGGCTGTGTCGCTAATCACTATCTGAAGCTGTCTGTACGCTTGGGGATTCATACGGGGTTAGTGGTGGTGGGGGAGGTAGGGGCCGGAAATAAACGGGAGCAACTCGCCATTGGTCAGACCCCTAATATCGCCGCCCGTCTCCAGGGAATTGCCCAACCGAATACGGTGGTACTCAGCCCCACAACCCATCGGATGGTGCAGAGTATTTTTGAGTTTCAATCCCTAGGGATGCATTCCCTCAAGGGGGTATCCCAACCAGTAGAACTTTATCAGGTCTTACAGGAGGTGGGATATTGCAAGCGGATGAAGGTGTCGGCCAGTCATTGGACTCCCTATGTCGGTCGAGAACCGGAGCTAGATCGGCTCAAAACCCTCTGGCAACAGTCCAAATCGGGTCAGGGGGAAGTGGTGCTGTTAATCGGTGAAGCGGGGATCGGCAAATCCCGTCTAGTGCAGGAGCTCCGCCAGGCGATCTCCCAAGATCCCTATACCCTCCGGGAAATTCACTGCTCTCCCTATCATCAAAACACCCCCTTCTATCCGATTGCCGAAATGTTTCGGACTCAAATTCTCAGAATCGAGCGGCAGGATACTCCTCAGGAGAGCCTGGACAAAATCGAACAGTTTCTTCATCAAGCTCAAATTTCCCTGTCAGAAGCCGTTCCCCTGCTGGCCCAGTTGTTAGGGATGCCCCTAGAGGGTCGCTATCCCAATTTAAACCTCTCCCCCCAGGCCCAAAAGCAGAAATTACTCCAGGTGATGCTGACCCTGATTCAACAGGTAGCCAGCCAACAGCCCTTACTGGTGATCGTCGAAGACGTTCACTGGATTGATCCGTCCACCCTGGAACTGGTAGAAAAGCTGATTGCCATGGAAGACTACAATCGCTATCCAATTTTACGGATTTATACGACTCGTCCGGGTTTTCGATTTGATTGGTCAACCTTGCCAAACCTCACCTCAATCACCCTGAACCATTTGCCTGCCCACCAAACTGAGCAGATTATTCAGGGGATCACCGGGGGAAAATCATTCCCCCCAGCGGTGCAACGACTCCTGATCGAAAAAGGCGACGGAATTCCCCTATTTGTCGAAGAAATGACCAAGATGGTGCTGGAATCGGGTTGGTTGCAGGATACCGAGGCAGGCTATGAACTCACCGGTTCCCTCCCGGCCAACTGGATGATCCCCGATACCCTCCAGGGAATGCTGATGGAGCGCCTGGATCGCCTGGAAGCCGCCAAGGAAGTGGCCCAACTTGGGGCCACCATTGGTCGAGAATTTAGTTACGAACTGCTGCGGGCGATCGCCCTTCAGGAAATGGTGCTTCAGGGCAATTCGGGAAACCTGGATGAAGCCGCAATTATTCAGGGTTTGCAGCGGTTGGTAGAAACCCGACTGCTGTTTGTCACCGGGGAACTGCCGGTGGCCTCCTATATCTTTCGCAGTGTGTTGATTCAGGATGCCGCCTATGATTCCCTCTTGAGAAGTACCCGGCAACAGTATCACCGCAGCATTGCCAGGGTCTTAGAAACCACTTTTCCAGATATCGTGCAGCGGGAGCCCGAACTGCTGGCTTACCATTATGATCGGGCCGGTCTGTCGGCCCAGGCCGTGCTCTACTGGCAGCAGGCGGGTCAGCTCGCCTTCGAAAAGTCTGCGAATGAAGAGGCGATCGTCCATCTGCGCTCCGGGTTAAATTCTCTGCAAACCCTATCAGAAACCCCCGAATCCATCCAACAGGAACTCGATCTGCAAACCCTACTCGGTAAGGCCCTGATAGCCACCAAAGGGTATGCGGCCCCAGAAGTTGAACAGGTATTTCGCCGCAGTCACGAACTCTGCCAACAACTGGGTAGCACCCCCCAATTGTTTGCGGTTTTGTGGGGGTTGTTTGGTTATCATGCGGCCAGAGCTGACCATCAAATTGCCCTAGAACTGGCCAGTCGCCTCCTGGGCCTGGCCCGTCGCTATAATGATCCAACTATGGAGATGGAAGCCCACTTCAATATGGGGTTGGCCTTGCTCTATGTCGGGCGCTTGCAGGCGGCTCAGGAACATTGGCTCGAGGGCATAGGATTGCATCGTGATCTAACCCTGGACTGTCGCACCTGCTTTACGGGTCAGGATGTGGGAGTATCCAGCTACACATTTCTCTCTTGGAGTTCCTGGTTGCTGGGTCTGTCAGATGCCGCCCTGAACTATAGCAATAGGGCGATCGCCCTGGCAACTGAACGGGCCCATCCCTATAGCACCTGTTTAGCCGTAGCCATGCGAACCGTTTTTCACCAATTCCGCAACGATCAAGGGGCGCTGCGAACCGAAGCCGCCAGGGCGATCGCCCTGGCTGAAGAACAACAATTTAACTTTTGGTTGGCCCTGGGAATCATCATGCAAGGTTGGTCAAAGGTCTCAGCCCTATTCGATTCGGAGCCGGGGTTTGCTGTCCCAGCCCAAGCCCTAGAACCCGCTGTCAAATCTCAACTGGAGGCCGGAATCAGCCAGATCCGTCAGGGAATCAATGCTCATCGGGCAACCGGAGCAAAAATTTCTCAGACTTATTTTCTCGGACTCCTAGCCCAGGCCCAGGCTCGAATTGGACAATTAGAGGCGGGGTTAGGGACTCTGGAGGAAGCCCTAGAGGCGGTCGAGAAGACTGAGGAACGGTTCTGGGAGGCAGAGCTCTATCGATTGAAGGGAGAATTCCTTCAGGGTTTAGCCCATCAGCTCCAGGAGACTGGATTCAATATCAATTCAAACCGTCCCTCTTTGAAGGGTGATCAGTCCTCGGCTACCCCGGAAGCGTGTTTTCGGATCGCCCTGGAAATTGCCCGCCGTCAGGGAGCCCAGGCATTGGAGCTCAGGGCTGAGCAGAGTTGGCGGCGCTGGCCCGAACAGGTTCAGATCAATAGACGGATAGCCACCGATTCATAGGCCCCGGGCAAAGCACTACAAAACTAACAATTGAAATTCCCGATGATTTCATGGAGCAGCTTGCTCCTGTGGGAATGAGATGGGTGGTTCTACATGCAAAATTTTAGAATAGCGACTTTGGAAAAATGCGATCGCAAATCCTTGGGCAGCTCGATCCCCGTGGAGGAATCGAAAATCTTGCCTGGTCTATTCTTTTCGTTCCAATTCCAAAATTTAGCGGTTAATATCGAATCCGTTTAATTGCCCATAATTACCTAACAGCCTCTGCCCACCAATAAAAATTTGTCAATCCTTGAATCAACTCGGTGCGCTTGAGCAATACTCGGCATCGATGAGCGGTGATTTCTTCAAGTTCATCCAAGCTGCCAAAGCTTCGGTTGGCG
>JAAURB010000125.1 GCA_012033335.1 Oscillatoriales cyanobacterium RM2_1_1 | reverse complement strand
GACACGCCACACAAATGTGATTTTGTTTACCCCTCATCTTGCCGTTTTTACGGATATGGCTGGAACCACAGTCAGGACATTGCATCAGATTGAGCCTCAATTCATGGCACTATTATGCAACGCCGAAAATTCTGTGGTGCAGGCATCTTGTCTGCTGGGAAACAGCTAAGATGAGCATTCTATTCTATTTAGTTCATAATTCCAAGCTAGTGTAATTTAACAAGTGAACGCTAAATTAATAACATTAAATCAATAAAATCTAAATGCGTCTGAGTGTTCTTGATGTATTTCGGGGAGTGGCGATCGCCAGTATGATTCTGGTGAATAATCCCGGAAGTTGGGATCATGTTTATCCGCCCTTATTACATGCGTCATGGCAGGGTTGCACAGTGACGGATTTAGTCTTTCCGTTTTTTCTCTTTATCGTCGGAACAGCTATGGCGTTTTCCCTGGGCAAATTTACCCCAGAAAATCGGCTAACTGCTCAAACTCCAACCATTCCCAGCCAACTGTACAGGCGAATTTTGCGGCGATGTACCCTGTTATTTGGTTTAGGATTGTTGCTAAATGGTTATCCCAACTACGACTTTTCCACGATTCGAATCATGGGAGTTTTACAGCGAATTAGTCTGGCCTATTTTCTGGCAGCAATGGTGGTGTTGCACGGGTCTTACCGCAAAATTGTTGTGACCTTAGTTGTGGTGTTAGGGGGGTATTGGGGAGCAATGCAATGGATTCCGGTTCCTGGCTATGGGGCGGGTCAGCTCACTCCTGAGGGCAATCTAGGGGCTTATCTGGATACCTTGATTCTGGGGAAGGAACACCTGTTAAAAGGGGGGCCCTACGACCCAGAAGGGTTATTCAGTACCCTGCCAGCGGTGGGAACGGTGCTGTTGGGCTATCTAACGGGAGTGTGGTTACAGCGGCAACCCATCCAGACTCAAACTAGCCTGAACTTAGCTATGGCTGGAGTTTGTGGAATCATTGGGGGTTCGCTTTGGGGGATAATTTTTCCCTTGAATAAAGCCCTGTGGACTAGTTCCTATGTCGTTTACACTGCCGGATGGGCTTTAGTCTTTCTAGGAATTTGCTATGAAACCCTGGAGGTTCGGGGCCAAACCTGGGGCTTTCCGTTCAAAGTTATGGGGTTGAACTCGATTTTTTTATTTGTGGCCTCCGGGTTCGTCGCCCGATTACTGATCTTTACCCCTATTCAGTCCGTTCCTGAACCGATTAGCTTGAAAACCTGGATCTATCAGCAGGGGTTTGCCTCTTGGGCTGGAGAGATGAATGGTTCCCTATTATTTGCTGTGGTCACTGTTGTGATCTGGTGGATGGTGGCCTTTGGGCTCTATCTCAAAGGCTGGTTTATTAAAGTTTAGGATTGAAGTTCAGGATTACAAGAATCAAGGTTCCTCCAGAATGCTATCAACCGCTCTTAATCGTGGTTCAGAACCCTGGCTCCTTCCGTGTCAATTCCCAGCGATCGCACTTCAACCTTGACTCCCTCCTGATTCCAGGCTTCGGCCATAGCCAGGGCAACGGCGGTTGAGGCATTGGCATCCGTTAAGGCCAGCAAGCTAGGCCCAGCCCCACTGATCACCACTTCACAGGCCCCTGCCCAAGGGCAGCCTGCCGAACCGATGCGAAACCCTGGATGAGAGGCTGACGATAGGGCTGATGAATCCGATCCTGCAGGGCAACTCGCAACCAATCTTTTTGCCCCGTTTCCAACCCCCGCAGCAACAGCCCCAAATGGGCCACATTAAAAATCGCATCGGCTTTGCTGTAGGTTTTTGGTAAAATCTGGCGAGCCTCAGCCGTAGAAAGCTCAAAGTCGGGAATTGCCAGAACAGGAACTATACTTTTATGCCAGGGAACCGGGCAGATTTGCCACTGTTCAGCCTCAGTCGCCACACAAAGTTGACAGTTTCCCAGGAGCGCTGGCACTACATTGTCGGGATGCCCTTCGAGTTGAATGGCCAACTGGATCAATTCTGCCTGATCCAGAGGATTTCCGGCTAGGGCATTAGCCCCGACCAATCCCCCTACAATCGCTGTTGCCGAACTTCCCAAACCCCTGGACAGAGGTACTCCCAACTCGATGGTCAGTTGCAGCGGTGGTGGGGTTCGCCCCAGGTGTTTATAGAGTCTGACAAACGCTTGATAGGCTAGATTGCGATTTCCCGTAGCAACCCGATCTGCTTCCAAACCTCGAACCACAAATTGAACGGGCGTTGCCTCAGTCAAAGACTCCAGGGGAGAAAATCGAAAGGTATTGTACAACGTCAAGGCCGCCCCCAGACAATCAAAACCCGGCCCCAAATTTGCAGTTGTCCCTGGAACACTCACCGATACAGCCATGCTGGACTCAAACCAAAGTGCAGGCTAAATCATAGCAGATCAGGCCATGTCTTGCCCCAACTCAGGGGGTTCCTCACCAATTCCCAGATTGTCCTTAGAGGTTTTGACCTGTTTCCAGAGGTCTTTGATTTGATGATAGGCTTCATCCGGTGAGATTTTACCGCTGGTTTCTAAGCCACAAATATAGTTAATTTTTTGAGCAAACTCCTGCAAGTTGGCATCAAAAGTTAGGTTTTGGGGGGTAAATTTGCCTCGATAGCGGCCCCGGGGATAGAGAAAGTCATCGCGTTCAGTCATGATTTTTTTGTAGTTTTTATAGTTTTTTAGCTTGATAACAGCAATAACTCGTTTATTTAATATTTAACCCAACCCGACCCTAAAATTCTTCAGAATTAAAAATTGATGGGTATTAGTGACAGTCGTCTATCTTGATGAAACCCAAAAGTCCTATTCCTCAAGACCGAAATTCTGATCAGGTTTCGGTGGTTCTGCCCCGATCCCCAGGCTTTTTTTAGAGCTCTTTAACTGCTTCCACAGGGACTTAATCTGGTGATAGGCATCCTCTGGAGGAAGTTTACCACTCGTTTCTAAACCACAAATAAAATTAACTTTTTGGGCAAATTCCTGTAAATTTGCATTAAACGTCAAATATTCGGGGCTAAATTTCCCATAGTAGCGACCACGAGGGTACAGGAAGTCGTCACGTTCAGTCATCATTGTTCTCCCCAATAAATCTGGTGTGGAGGATGACTGGCTGATCAACTCATAATGATCAATGATTAATAGTTTCCGTTCCAGTCGATCCCTCATAGATCTATATTGTATCAGGTACAACCTGAGGTCTAAGTGAACTGCTCCTCCATCAAGCTTTCCTTAACCCGAATTTGATGTAAATTTAACCTCCCTAGGGCCTAATTCTATTTCTTAAAACCAGTAAAATCGGGATTGTATTCCTCTTACAGCGTTTCTAACGCTGCTGGAGTACGAGAGGTGGAGCCGCTTGACCCTGTCGGAAAGCCTGACACGCCTCGACTAGGTAATCCAAAACCGGACGATTTTGAGAGCGTAAAGTTGTTACAATAGTCATTATTGTGGAAACAAATAGACTGCCCGCCTGAGATTGAGAGCCAAAGCTATTTTTGCGCCACAAAACTGCCGGGCGCAGTGCTCGTTCTGCCGCATTATTAGTCGGTTCAATCCCTTCAGTGGTAACAAATGTCCACAATGCGGTTTTCACCTTCAATCATTGCTGACAAGTTCCCACAGTCTCCTCCAGGGCCAACTTAGCGTAACCTCCCTGTTTCTGCTGCCCCCGTTTTTTCTCTTTGGTTTTAAATCCTTTGCCTTGATCTTGCGACGGTGGCTTTAATGAGTTCTTGCTATTCTTCTTCAACTGCTCCTTCAGCAATTGATTTTCTGCCTTCAATTCTTTATATTGCTGTTCGAGTCGCTCTATTCGCTCAATCAGGGTCAACACCAATCACTTTACGCTCTCTGGAGTCTTCTCCCAATCCGATTGGCTAATCTCATTGATTGCTTTGGACTTATTCTCGCTCATCTGGTTACCTTAACAGCAACTGGCTTTTTTCTCAAATTCTCCGAGACCTCTGAATGGATACCTGAATGGATACCTAAAATCATGTGAACCAAAACCTGATCCATAATCTTTTCCTGCTTCAGAGCTGATTCAAAAGGAGCCTCAAGAGTTGGGTGATGAATTGGGAAGATGGGCAGCCTAAAGGTTGGCAGTCTAATCTAGAGCAAAAACAGGAATTGCGCTAATATTATTGAGGTGAGCCATAAAACCCGTTATTACAGGGCTTCTTTTGTCGATAGGGCTGAGGCTTTTGCTGGAGAAATTCACGGATACTGGGGAGTTGAGAGCCAAGTTTGTTATGTTCAAAATGTTACTCAAAGTGAACATACTTCCCGAATTCCGACTTCTCCATTTGTCCAAATATGGGCAATCCCACGTAACTTTGCTCTTAATCTATATTGAGAATAATTTGTATCGAGAACATAGTTTCAAAAATATGGCTCAAGCTCAACCTCTACCAATCAATCCTCCATGTCTCAATCGAACAATCTAATAATTCGCCGTGCCCGGATTTTATTACCAACCGGAGCATTCCTATCAGGAGATGTCAGAATTCAGAATGGAAAAATTGCTGAAGTTACTTCAGCAATTGCCCAGGATGATGATGATAATGTTACAGAAATTGATGCAACCGGACTGACATTATTGCCAGGAGTAATTGACCCCCAGGTTCATTTTCGTGAGCCCGGTCTAGAATACAAAGAAGATTTATTCACAGCAAGCTGTGCCTGTGCTAGAGGCGGAGTAACTTCATTTTTAGAGATGCCTAATACCCGGCCCCTGACTACAACGCAGGCTATGTTAGATGACAAATTGCAAAGGGCCGCGCAGAAATGTCTGGTGAATTATGGATTTTTTATTGGGGCAACCGCCGAAAATTTACCCGATCTACTCACCGCCAATCCCACCTGTGGCATTAAAATTTTCATGGGATCAATGAAGGGAGATTTATTAGTCGATGAAGAAACCGCCCTTGAACCGATCTTTGCAAAAGGAAACCGTTTGATTGCAGTTCATGCTGAAGATCAGGCTCGGATTACCCAACGCCGTCAGGAATTTGCGGGCATCACTGACCCCGCCATTCATTCCCAAATCCAGGATAATCAGGCGGCTTTAGCTGCTACCGAACTAGCCTTGAAACTCTCCAAAAAATACCAGCGAAGACTACATATTTTGCATCTATCGACTGGGGAAGAAGCAGAGTTATTACGACAGGAAAAACTGGATTGGGTAACTGCAGAAGTAACACCGCAACATTTACTCCTGAACACTTCTGCCTATGAAACAATTGGAACCAAAGCCCAGATGAATCCGCCCCTGCGATCGCCCCAAGACAATCAAATTCTTTGGCAAGCATTGCTAGATGGAGTCATTGATTTTATCGCCACTGATCATGCCCCCCACACCCTGGAAGAAAAGGCAAAAACCTATCCCGATAGTCCCTCAGGAATGCCAGGGGTTGAAACGTCTCTCCCCCTGATGTTGACTCAGGCTGTGCAAGGACGTTGTACCGTTGCTCAAGTTGCTCATTGGATGTCAACTGCCGTGGCCCGAGCCTATAAAATCCCTCAGAAAGGATTAATTGAGCCGGGATATGATGCGGATTTAATCTTGGTTGACTTGGAACATTATCATCCGGTTGTGCGGGAAGAGCTCCGGACGAAATGTGGTTGGAGTCCTTTTGAGGGATGGGATTTAACCGGTTGGCCAATGGTGACGATTGTGGGGGGACAGGTCGTTTACGACCACGGCAAATTAAACCTGGAGGTTCGAGGCAAAGCCCTGAAGTTTGCTGACACCGATTAAGAATCACTCCTGAGGAAAGCACAGGTTTATCCCTCCAGATGAAAAAAGCCCCGTTTGAGAGCTATGATCACAGCCTGGGTACGATCGCTGACCCTGAGTTTCTGCAAGATATTCCGCACATGAAATTTTACTGTGCCCTCAACAATATGCAGGGCCTGACTAATTTCGCTATTGCTTCTGCCCTGGATAATCAATGCCAGAGCTGAGATTCGGGCCAATCCAGGGAAGGATTGAGGATCTTACCCCCCTCGACCCCAAAGTTAACCTCAAACTTGAGAATGCCTCACCACCTAACCCACTGTAAGGACATAGGCTTCATGGAGGGTGACGTTAGGAATCGTCAGGCGGATGGCTTGATTGGTGACCGTGACCTGTTCTTGCTTGACCGTGGGCAGGCTCTTCACCACCTTCTCACCAGAATCCGGGATTTGTTTAACAGTTAAGGTCAAGGGTTTATCCGGCTGAAATCCAGGGAGCCTTTGCAGATTTTTCAGAATCAGAGTAACTTTGGCTTGAGGCGCAGCAACCCCCTGTTCAAAATATCCGAATATTACCTGGGGTTGTTGAGCAGAGTTGGACTGACTGGCCAAGGCCACGACCCTCGAAGTACTAATAGCACTCTGCACTCTGGTTTTGAATCCATCAGCATAGGTCTGGTAAAGCCACCAGACAGCTCGAGGTTCTGAGGTTTCTGGAACCACTAGGCCGTCGAGACTCTCGTTAAAGCAATTATTCTTGCCGCCTCCCACAGGTTCCCAACAGGCTTTGCAAGCCCCATCGGCTTTGCCCTGTTCGGTGTAATACAGGTATCCCAGATTCTCGGCGGGACGATACTGAGCCGTAGGCCCAACAATTTCATTGACATACAATTTCTGGATCTTCAGGCTACTGTAGTCAGGGTTCTGCTGAAATTCCCTTCTGGCTTCTTGAATATGGGAGGAAATGGCTGTAATTTTCTGGTCATTCAATTCATGCCAAGTCAAGACATTGACTTCCAGATTATTTTTCTTGCAATAATCCAGAAAAGCCTTGAGATAACCCCGATCATATTTGGCAATACTCGGCCCACCAATCATCACATCGGGGCCAAGTTCCTGGCGGAGCACTTGATAAGCCCGCTTGTAAGTTTCGAATAATTGATCCCGTGACCCTTTCCAGAATGGATCTTTGATATCGGGCTCATTCCAGATATCCCATAGTATATTTTTTCCCTTCTGCTGCTGGGCTAGTTGGCGAACGTGAGCTTCCCACTTAGCATAGTCCTCATAGGGCCAGGGATTTTTGGTGCCATAGCCATAGGTATCGCTAACCAATAATTGAAATACCCCGCCAAGCTTCTGGACACGGCTATAGTGCTGTAACCTGGAGGTGCGCCAGAGAGCGGGTTGCAACGGCTTTATCACTGAATCAGGGGGTTTAGTATTGCCAATTCCATAGAGAAAGCCACTCATGGAGGAAACTCCGGCTTGAGGGGCTGCAAAATCAACTGTGATCGTGGCTTGCTGTTCCCCAAAAACCGGAAGATGGCCCAGAAGAAAAATCAACAGTGCCGCCCCCAAGGACAACACTATTTGTGCAATTCTGCCTGGTTTGGTTCTGAGTTTTCTCGAACTACGCTTCAGCCAGCGTTTGAATTGAGCAATGGGATGGGGTTGAGTCATCGTGGTTCCAGGCAGTGTTTGAATGAATTATGGTGAATGAATTATTGTTAACCCTAATTGATTCCTAACGTAGGGTAACAAATTCTTCCCCACTGGTTGGATGAATTCCCATGGTGTCATCGAAGTCTTTTTTGGTGGCTCCCATGTTAACGGCGATCGCGATCCCCTGAATCAACTCCGCCGCATCTTTACCCACCATGTGTGCCCCTAGTACCCGATCCGTGTTGCTCTCCACAATCAACTTCACCAGTACCCTTTCATCTCCCCCCGCCAGACTATTAAATAATGACCGAAACCGGGCTCGATAGCACTGCACCGCGTCGCCAAATTTTTCCCGGGCTTCTGCCTCCGTCATGCCCACAGTAGCGGCTTCTGGTTGGGAGAATACGGCAGTGGCAATGTTTTCGTGGGTGATAGAGTGGGGTTTGTGACCAAACTCCGTATCTGCTAACGCCCGACCCTCAGCGATCGCCACCGGGGTTAGATTCATCCGGTCAGTACAGTCCCCCACGGCAAAAATATGGGGCTGAGTGGTGCGGCTGTCAAGGGTGACGGCGATCGCTTTTTCTTTGAGTTCTACCCCGGCATTTTCTAAGAGTAATTCTGCCAAATTGGGATCTCGACCGGTGGCACAAAGTACCGCATCGACGATTAACGGTTCATCTTCTTCCCCATTGAGGATAAGTTTTAATCCTTCATCCACCTTTTCGACTTTATCGATGGTGCTATTGAGCCGGAACTGGATGCCCCGGTTGGCCATACTCTCCTGAATTGTACTTCTCAAGTCATCGTCAAATCCTCGCAGAATCAGATCCCGGCGAATGATCTGGGTGATTTCACTACCCAAGCCATTCATAATGCAGGCAAATTCTACCCCAATATAGCCCCCACCCCAGACCGCCATCCGTTTGGGTTGCTCAGGCAATAGGAACATCTCCCGGGAAGTCACTAGGTGTTCAGCCCCCGGGATATCGGGTTTGGTGGCATGACCCCCCACGGCAATTAAGATTTTGTCAGCGGTGACCTTGCGATCCCCCACTTCCAGGGTATGGGGATCGACAAATTTGGCGTAACCCTCAATCAGCTCAACCCCAGCCTTTTCTAGAAAGCTAATATGCAGTTGACTCAGCCGTCTGACTTCTGTGTCTACTGCTTTGACCAGGTATTTCCAGTCAAACTGACTTTCCACCGGACTCCAGCCATAGCCTTCAGCATCTTTATAGAGGTGAGAAAACTGGGAAGCATACACCATCAGCTTCTTGGGAACACAACCGCGAATCACGCAGGTTCCCCCCACCAGGTCATATTCGGCGATCGCCACTTTTGCCCCATAGGAGGCCGCCCGTTTAGAAGCGGCCAGACCCCCTGAACCCGCCCCAATCACAAATAAATCATAGTCATAGGCCATGGCCTGATTGCCTCCTATCAATACTCTCTATACTCTAATGTTAGAACGGATCCCTTTTCAGGGTGACAAACTTAGGGTGACAAACTCAGGGCTACAAACTCAAGGCTACAAACTCAAGGTTGAAATCTTATGCCCTCAATCTCATGGTCTTAAATGTTATGGTTTCAAGTCCTACAGTTTCAAGTCCTATGGTTTTAAAAGTAGAGGTTGAATGAAGTTTAACGCGATTACAGTGGCCCCGGATCAGGGAAAAACACCCCTGGGATTGATTGTTTTGATGCATGGTTGGGGAGCCAATGCTGAGGATTTAGCCACCCTGGCTCCTATTTTGGATTTACCGGATTATCAGTTTATCTTTCCTGATGCTCCCTTTGATCATGGTCAGGTTCCGGGGGGGCGAGCCTGGTATGCCCTGGAAACCATGAGCTATGATGGCTTATCCGAAAGCCGCCCCGGGTTGCAGCAGTGGTTAGGGACACTGGCTGAGAAAACCGGTTTTCCCCCCGAACAGACGATTCTTGGAGGGTTTTCCCAGGGGGGCGCGATGACCCTCGATGTCGGGCGAGAGTTGCCGTTTGCCGGATTAATGTCTTTGAGTGGCTATTTACACTTTTCTCCCGATGCCCGGGAAAACTATACCACCCCGGTTTTGATGGTTCACGGTCGGCGCGATATGGTGGTTCCTCTTGGGGCAGCCCGGCAAGCCAGGGATTATTTTCAAGGGTTGAATGCTCCAGTTCAATATCATGAACTGGACATGGGCCATGAAATTCCCCCCACGGTTTGGCAATTGATACGAAGTTTTGTTATGGAAAACCTGCCGAAACCGGATTGAAACCTTAGTATAGAAGAGAGGGATTCTGAAAATGAATTCTAGTGCCCAGTAATGCTTAGATTAATAGGAGGTGCTAGCAATGGAAATGGCGCTCCAGTCCCTGATCAACATTTCTACCCTAACTGAGGATGATGTCAGCCAACTGGCTATTCGCTTGGAACGGGATGAATACAACAATCCATTTGAGGGATTGCAGGATTGGCATTTGTTACGAACAATTGCCTTTCAACGTCCAGAGCTTGTAGAGCCCTATGTCCATCTCCTGGATATGGAAGCTTACGACGAGGCATAAAAGCTTCAATGCAAAATAGCATTCCGAACCTGTCCTCTATTCTAGGACGACAGGTTCTTATTGGCGTTGGTGGTGGAATTGCCGCCTATAAAATCTGTGAGTTGGTTTCTGCGCTGGCGAAGGCTGGAGCTGAAGTTCGGGTGATTTTGACGGGTTCCGCTCAACAATTCATCACTCCCTTGACATTTGCTACTCTGTCTCGCCATCCGGCTTTTACGGATCAGGACTTCTGGCAGCCTACCCACGGTCGCCCGCTGCATATTCAATTGGGGGAATGGGCGGAGGTGTTAGTCATTGCGCCACTGACAGCCCAAACTTTGGGGAAACTAGCCCATGGCCTAGCCGATAACCTGCTTACTAATACGGTGCTGGCTTCCACCTGTCCAGTATTGCTTGCACCGGCGATGAATCGTAAGATGTGGCAGCAAATCGCTGTCCAGCGTAATTGGCAACAAGTTTTGACCGATCCCCGGTTTCACGGCATCGCCCCAAGGGTAGGAATGTTGGCCTGTGATGTGCCCAATCAGTTGCCTGATCAAGATCTGAACTCCTGGCAACAGGTAGCAGGCCGAATGGCAGAACCAGAACAAATTCGGGCGCAAGTTGAATCCCTCCTCCATACCCAGGGTCAACGGGATTTAACCAATTACCATCTCCTGCTCAGTGCCGGGGGAACCCGGGAATATTTTGATCCCGTTCGCTTCATCGGCAACCCTTCTACCGGAAAAATGGGTATCGCTCTGGCAACGGCGGCAGTTCATCGCGGGGCAAGAGTTACTTTTGTCCATGGCCCGATCCACCCGGAATTAATGGCAACCTTGCCTCCAGTTGCAGCAGTGGCTATCACTAGCGCTGCCGAAATGCATCAGACTATGTTGCAGCATTTTGCTCAGGCCAATATTATTATTATGGCGGCGGCGGTGGCCGATGTCAGGCCCCAGGACTGTCATACCGAAAAGCTGCCGAAGCGATCGCTGCCCTCGTCCCTAGCCCTAGAACCTATACCCGACATTGTGGCAGAGTTAGGCAAGCTCAAGCAACCCCACCAGAAATTAATTGGCTTTGCCGCCCAAACAGGGAATATTCTCGCCCCGGCTCTCCGCAAGCTGGAGGAAAAGCAGTTGGATGCGATTGTAGCAAATCCCATTGATCAGCCCCAGGCGGGATTTGGCAGCGAAACTAACCAGGCCATTTTTCTAGATCGTCAGGGGAGAAACTGGGAAATTAATCGTTGTAGCAAACTGCAATTGGCCCATCATCTATTTGACTTTTTGAGTTCTCTTTCTTAGTCCCCAGTTGGAAGCGACACCTGAAATCAGAGGTATCCGTTCAAGGGGTCTTGGAGAATTTGAGGAAAATGCCAGATGCTGTTAGGGTAACGGGATGAGCAAGAACGAGCCCAAAGCAATCAACGAGATTAGCCAATCGGATTGGGAGAAGACCCCAGAAAGTGTAAAGCGATTGGTATCCAACTTGGTTGAGCGAATAGAGAGACTCGAACAGCAGTATGAAGAATTGAAGGC
>JAAURB010000024.1 GCA_012033335.1 Oscillatoriales cyanobacterium RM2_1_1 | reverse complement strand
GGTAGTTAGTTGTTAAATTTAATTAAATCAAACGAAGGGTAAGGGGGGGCTGGGGACGATGTGCAGGAAGGGGGGCACTGCCCCCTTCAACCCCCTACATGTATCTTCTAATTAATTGTGCCTAGCTACTTAGTGAGATGAGAGAGTTAGAAACTAGTGCGTTGCAAGGTTAGGATAAAAGATTTTTTTGAGTTTACTCCTTGATGTAAGGCTTATCCTCACCAATTATCACTGTCATAACCTGCTGTGGTTCAAGCACCTTGCCTGCTAGGAAACCATCAAGTCAGATGAAAGAAACCTGTGGCATCTTGCCTGCTTGTGAAACAGTCGTCTCGACTGTTTCACAAGCTTAACATTCAGGCTAGGAAACCATCAAATCAGATAAAAGTTCTGTGGAGCAGACACCTTGCCTGCTGGGAAACTGCTAAGACGGCTGTTCCACAAGTTTAATCTTCGGGGGAACTCTCAGAGTCAGATGCACTTGGCCCAGAATCAGTCGAGTCTTCAGGGGGGGCGGCAACTTTGACCATGGCGTGCCGCAGTACCCGATCTCCCATGATATAGCCTCGCACCAACTCTTCAATCACTGTACCCTCAGGATACTGATCCGTTGGTTCTCGCATAACGGCTTCATGAAGATTCGGATCAAACAGCTCTCCCTCAGGCCGCATCACTGAAACGCCAGCCTGCTTTAAGCAATCTACCATCTGTTTGTAGACCCCCTGGTAGCTCTTATGAATGGCCATTTCCCCTTCGCTATCAGGCTTGATATGGGAGCGAGCCCGCTCAAAGCTATCTACAACCGGGAGAAGTTTCTGAAGTGCAGCACCCTTAATCCGTTCCTCCAATTCCTCTTTCTCTTTCTGAGAACGCTTACGGAAATTCTCGAAATCCGCCGCCAACCGACGGTATTGGCCGTTAACGTCTTCTAACTGAGCTGCCAACGCCGAATTGGCCTGGGCGATCGCCGCAGATTCTGTCTGGATCTCGCCATCCTGGGCTTCATCAGCAACCTCTCCTCCACTTTCAGACCAATTTGCCGATGGGAAGTTAGAAGTCTCCACAATCACCTCCGGCTCAATAGATTGAACTTCCTGGGGGTTAAAGCTTGATGGGTCACCCTCCAGGTTAGGATTAGCACTAGATGTTTCAGCCATTGAATTGGGATTCATATCATCTTGATGATCTTGATTCATCCTAACACCATAACAAACTATGAGAACCTGACTCCTATCAATCTCAGGGTCAATCGTTAGAGTCAATCGATTTAGTCAATTATCAGTTCAGTAGTTACCGGTTCAGTAGTCTGACTAGTGCCAGACGACCAGCACCATATGATGAGTTCGCCTATCACTTGTTCTATACTAGAATATTATATCGAATTCAACCCAACCCCCCGAAACAGCACTTTAACCGCACCCTCCTCCGGGAATGCAAAGGTAGGGTTAAAATAGGCACATTCGGATGTGGTGTGCAAGTTTAGTTTTAGATTCTGAAGTCTCGGGTCTTGCTCTGGAACACTTTCGCTCTTCCCTTAGAACCTTAATATTTACTAGAGATTTTAACCTCCAGCTATGACAGATTCATCTCGGCGAAGAACTGCCCTCGTGGCTCAAAGCACCACACCATTCTGTAACCAACTGATTCAAGCGGGTTACATCAGCCCCGAGCAGCTTCAACAAGCGCTCAATGCTCGCAAGTCGGGGAAATCCCTGACAGAAGCATTAGAATCCCTGACGGGTAAACCGCTCCCCCCAGAGCTAGCCCGTCAGTACAAGAAACAGCAGCTATTTGAGCAGAAGATTATCTATGGAGTTGAAGCGTTTGATCTGGAAATTGACCAGATTTCAGTAGAAGAACTCCGTCAGATGATCAATACTCTGGAAACCTCCATCGAGACCTGTAAACGTCATCGATTCATTCCAGTGCAGACTATCGATGACCGGGGTATCCCCACAGTGTTGATCGCCATGGTGACTCCCGATAACCTGAGTGCCCTCGATGAGCTGAAAAACCAAATTCTTCGACCCAAGGGTTGGGCCTTGCAGCGGCGAGTGATCACCCAGGGAGACTATGACAAGCTGATCTCAGCCTATAGTGATGAAGATGTAAAGCGCAAACAGGTCGAGGCTTCTAAACGAGAACAGGAAAAGTTGCAATTCGGCGCAGCGGAATTTGAGGCGGCTGAGCTGGAGGAAATTGAAGAGTCTGCCGGTCTCGATTTGGCCGATGAAATTGATCAGGCTGAAACGGCCCCTGTGATTAAAGCGGTCAATATTGTCCTAGCCAAGGCTTTATCAGAGGGGGTTTCCGACATTCATGTTGAGCCTCAAGAACATGAAATGCGGATCCGGATGCGCAAAGATGGAGTCCTGCAGGAGTATTTCCGCTTTCCGAAGAAGGTGGTTCCAGCGATCACCTCCCGCTTCAAGATTCTAGCTGAATTGGACATTGCTGAACGCCGCCAGGCTCAAGATGGGCGGATTCGCCGACGATTCAAAGGCAGAACTGTGGATTTCCGGGTAAACAGCCTGCCCAGTCGCTACGGAGAGAAAATCGTCCTGCGGATTCTAGACAGTTCTTCTACCCAATTGGGCTCGACAAGTTGATTACAGACGAGGAAACCCTGGCTCTCGTTCGAGAAACGGCGGCCCGTCCCTTTGGGCTAATTCTGGTCACGGGGCCTACGGGTTCAGGAAAATCAACGTCTCTGTATTCGATTCTGGCCGAACGCAATGATCCAGCGGTCAATATCAGTACGGCTGAAGATCCAATCGAGTATGCCCTCCCTGGGATTACTCAATGTCAGGTGATCCGCGAGAAGGATCTGACCTTTTCAAGGATTCTGCGGGCATTTCTGCGGCAAGACCCTGATGTGCTGCTGGTGGGAGAAACCCGCGACCTGGAAACTGCAAAAACTGCTATTGAAGCGGCCTTGACAGGACACCTGGTATTGACCACCCTCCATACTAATGATGCGGCGGGGGCGATCGCTCGCTTGGATGAGATGGGGGTTGAGCCTTTTATGGTTTCTGCTGCCCTGCTAGGAATTCTGGCCCAGCGCTTGATGCGAAAAGTCTGTACAGACTGTCGGATTCCCTATATGCCTACGGTGGAGGACTTCTCCCGCTATGGGCTCTCCATCAACCAGGAAGAGGATTTCACCTTCTATCTGGCGAATGTAATTCCGATGGAGCAGCGAAAAGAGCTCTCGGATCGGGGAGACCTCTGCAAGAAATGTGGGGGGCTAGGCTACAAGGGACGGATTGGGGTTTATGAGTTTCTGAAAGTGACGGAGCGAATTCAGGGATTGGTCACCCAGGGGGCTCCCACAGAGCAACTTAAAGAGGCGGCAGTGGAGGAGGGCATGAAAACTTTGTTGTCCTATAGTTTGCAATTGGTGCGAGATGGGCATACTACGTTTGATGAGGTTGATCGGGTTACATTTACTGACTCTGGTTTAGAGGCTGAGATGAAACGACTGGCCAAGCAAAACCTGATTTGTCGGGTGTGTAATGCGGAGCTCAAGCCAGAATGGCGGGATTGTCCTTACTGTATGACCCCTCGATTTGCCGAATATGAAGAAGCTCACGGGTAATAGGGGGGTTTGTCAGGTTGATTGAATAGGTTCACTGAAATAGGTTCGTTAAAATCTTGTTTAAAGACTAACTCAAAAATATCTGATGGAGGATTAAGCAAATGGCAAGCTGGATGATCGAAGATATTATGGAGTCCCTGGTAGAACAAGGGGGCTCTGATATGCACATTCAAGCAGGAGCTCCGATTTTCTTTCGGGTCAATGGAAAACTTTCCCCTCAGCCTCAGTTTGGGGAATTGCTCTCTCCCGAAGAGGTGCAGGTTCTGATTTTCCAGATGCTCAATAATATGCAGCGCAAGCAACTGGAACAGGAATGGGAATTGGATTGTGCCTATGGCGTTAAAGGATTGGCCCGCTTTCGGGTAAATGTCTATCGAGAACGGGGCTGTTGGGCCGCTTGTCTCCGGGCCCTAGCCTCTAAAATCCCCAACGCTGATAAGTTAGGAATTCTCCAAACCATTCGAGACATGACCGAGCGTCCTCGGGGCTTGGTGCTGGTGACGGGTCAAACTGGATCAGGAAAAACCACGACCCTGGCGGCTCTACTGGATTTAATCAACCGGACTCGCTCAGAACATATCCTGACCGTTGAAGATCCAATCGAGTATGTTTTTCCCAACATCAAAAGCCTGTTTCACCAGCGGCAGAAAGGGGAAGATACTAAGAGTTTTGCCAATGCCTTGAGAGCGGCCCTGCGGGAAGACCCTGATATTATTCTGGTGGGAGAAATGCGGGACTTAGAAACCATTGCCCTAGCAATTTCGGCGGCGGAAACGGGTCACCTGGTTTTTGGTACTCTCCATACTAACTCAGCTTCCTCCACCGTTGACCGGATTCTGGATGTATTTCCGCCGATTCAGCAGCCTCAGATTCGAGCTCAGCTCTCTGGCTCCCTGGTCGGAGTTTGTAGCCAGAACCTGGTGCAGACCATCGGGGGCGGACGGTGTGCAGCTCAAGAAATTATGCTCAATACCCCAGCCATGGGGAACCTGATCCGGGAAGGAAAAAGCGCCCAGATCTATTCTCAGATCCAAATGGGGGCAAAGTTGGGGATGCAAACTATGGAGATGTCCCTGGCCAAACTTTATCAGGAAGGAAAAGTCTCCTGGGAGGCGGCCATGACCAAGTCATCTAGACCCGATGAGTTAGAGCGTTTGATTGGCCCAGCACCGAAGGGAGGCAAGGCTCAGAAGGTTGCAGCTCGCTAGGAATTGAATTAGTTATTTGGAACTTAGGAAGAATCCAGGGAATTTTTTAAATGCTTCTTCTCAAGTTCCTCTGGCGATCCAGTGCCGAATTGCCAATGTTGAATTGCCAGTGTTAAATTATCGAGTTCTGAGAGTCAAATCCGAGGGCTAAACTTTAAGAACTGAATCTTGAGAGTTGAGTGAAGGTTAAATTACAAAAATTGAATTGCAAGAGCTAAATTGTCAGAATTGAGTTGCGAGAATTGAATTCCACGAACTAAACTCCAAGACCTGAATCTTGAGATTGCACTTTGAACGGGATGGGACTGATTCTACAAGCCTGAAAAATTTAAAATGGCGTTCAGAGAGTGAATAGCGGCTGAACAATTGACAGAACCGAGCTGAGACAGTATTAACAGAACTAGGGTTAAAACCATGACAACCAGCAGAATTCTAAGAACCAAATCCCGAGACGAAAAGTTTGATTTCAAAAAACTTGAGGAAAACTTAAACGTTGCCCTCTCCAGTATTGGTGTTAAAGATTTGGCCATCTTTGCCCGTCAGTTCGCGGCCATGTTTAATGCGGGGATTGCTATGGCCCGCTGTTTGAGCATTCTCTCAGAGCAGTGCAGCAATGCCAGACTCAAGCAAGCACTGACCAAAATTCGAGCAGACGTGGAAGAAGGGGGAGCCCTATCTGACTCAATGAAGAAGTTCCCCACTGTATTTGACAAGCTCTTCACCAGTATGGTAGCAGCCGGGGAAACCGGGGGGGTACTCGATGAGGTGCTAGAGCGTTTGGCGGTCATGATGGAAAAAAACCACAAGACCCAAAGCGAAATCAAGTCCGCTATGTCCTATCCCAAAACGGTGATGTTCATTGCGATCGCCGTGTTTTTTGGGATGACGACATTTTTACTCCCGACTTTTGCCAAAATCTTCGAGGAGATCGGGACAGAGCTGCCTGCCTTTACGGTGTTCATGCTAGGAATCAGCAAGTTCTGTACTCAGCAACCGCCCATTCCTCAGGTTTTAACGGTTTTGAGTCTGATTGGGGCTTTCTTAGCCTACCAGGCTTTTTATAAAACCCCCGCTGGCAAACGGATCATGGATCGGATTTACCTGAAGTTACCATTGTTTGGCCCGCTGATTGAAAAATCTGCTGTGGCTCGCTTCTGTGTTATCTTTGGGAGCTTGACCCGTTCTGGGGTACCGATCATGAGTTCCATGGAGATTGTGCGGGATGTGGCTGGCAACCAGACTATTGCTGATGCGATTGAGAATGCCCGGGTAAATATTCAACAGGGGGGATTGATCAGTACGGCCCTGGCGGAAAAAGAAGTCTTTCCGGCCCTGGCGATTCAGATGATTGCCATTGGGGAAGAATCCGGGGAACTGGACAAAATGTTGATGAAGGTGGGGGCTTTTTATGAGACCGAAGTGGAAGAGGCAGTAAAAAGCTTAACCAGCGCCCTGGAACCTCTAATGATTCTGGTGGTCGGGGGGATTGTTGCCTCAGTGTTGCTCTCGATGTATCTGCCCATGTTTAAGGTGTTTCAAGACCTGGGCTAATCCACTGAAACTCTCTAGATTCAAATTATTTCAACTTGATTTCAAATTGATTGAAAATGCCAGTTCAGTCCTCCCACTATGAAGCCCTACTGACTCGATATTGCAATCCTGAGGCGGCGATCGCCCTCCTCAGACAGCATCGGCCTTACCTAGAAATGTTGCCGAGTCTGCGTCGTCCGGCAGAAAGCCTGATCACAATTCCTTTACCTATTGTGCGGTTGCGGGACAGTGTAGCCGCTTCTGGTAAATCAGGGGTTAGCATTGCAGCAGGGCAAGCGGTTTGTTTACCCTGTGATCTGAGTGTTTTGCTGTGCGATCCAGAATGGAAGGTCAAGGTCGGCGGTGAAATTTTTATCTATATTTACCGCCCTCATGAAACTTTTTCTGACTTGTTGAGCCGTTGGCGATTGACCCAGATCTGGCTGGATCGGGGCTATGACTGGGTGATGCCCCATCATTACAGCGATATCTACTCCCAAGAAGGCGAAAAGCTATACCCCCTGTTTGTCTTGTTTCCTGCAACCCCCGATGCCATCCAGCAGGGATTGATTGGAGCGCAGTTACCCTTTGTGGTTTACCCGGAGGAACTGGGGATGGATTCGATCAGTTCATCAGATTCAGAAGCTGATTTCTTGATCTGGGGCTCTCAAGAAACGAGCGGTTTAGAAGAATAACCCTACTCCTGGCGATTTCCCTATGACCCCGACCCTGACGTTTACCCCGCCCCAAGCCGACTTTTATACCTGGCAGCGCTATCGTTGTGCCTACGAATTTTACCCCGGAGAAGCCTCCCAAACTCCCCTATTGCTGATTCATCCCATTGGGGTGGGATTGTCCCGGGAGTTCTGGCATCGCTTCTGCGAACAATGGCAGGGGCAAGGGGCCAGAAATCCAATCTACAGTCCCGATTTGTTAGGCTGTGGGGAGAGCACGATGCCCCAAGTGGCCTATTATCCTGAGGATTGGGCGGCCCAGTTACTGGTTTTAATCCAAACGGTGATTCAGCAACCTGTGATTCTAGTGGTGCAGGGGGCTTTATTACCGGTTGCAATTCGGTTGATGCAGCAACTTCCAGCCCAACAGTCTGATTGGGTCAAAGGCATTATTCTCTCTGGGCCCCCAGCCTGGAGAGTCATGACCGAAGCTGCTCCCCTGAACCGCCAACGGGCATTGTGGAATTTATTTTTTGCGGCTCCAGTGGGCCAATTATTCTGGCAATATGCCCGCCGCCGGAAATTTGTTGAATCGTTTTCAATTCGCCAGCTTTTTGCCGACTCAGCCGCTGTTGATGCCCAATGGCTCAATATGTTGGAGCGTGGAGCAGTTCGGTCCGAAAGCCGCTATGCTGTATTTTCGTTTCTGGCTGGATTTTGGCGGCAGAACTATGGAGCTGATATGGCAGGAATTGCCCAACCGACTCTGGTAATCTTTGGCGATCGCGCCTCCAGTATTAGTCGCAGTGGCTTGACAGAAGCCCCCCCAGATCGCTGTCGAGCCTATAGTCAGGGCTGGGGCAATGCGACCTGTGAGATACTGCCGGGCCGGAATGTTTTGCCCTATGAGTCCCCTGTGGAATTTGTCCAGGCGGTGAGCCAATGGTGTGCACGCCTCTAAGGTCAAGCCCCCGGTTCAGCCATCCCTCCTTCTAGCCATTCTCTTCAGTCATCAAGTCCTAGAAAAACTATAGATCCACTGAGCTTCCAGGGTTTGGTATAGGGTTGAGGGGGGCTCCCCCAGGGGGAAATGCTGCCGATCCAATTGCACTTTTAGAGTGGTCAAGGGATCGCAACCGGGGGCCAGAAGAAATTCTAACCGTTGTAAATGAGGCCAGGTGACAATCTGATCCAGAATAGCGGCAACGGCCTGAACGTAAGAATGCTGCGGATCTTGATACCAGTCTGAATCCTTTTCACAGGGTTGATCCAGCCCCAGATGAAAAATCAGAGAACTTTGGTCAAACAGGGCGATCGCCACCGGGCGCTGTTCTTCTTGCAGAAGCAAATTGTGAGTGGCTGCCAGATCAATTAATCGTTCCAACCAGGTGGAGCGATCAGACAGTTGAGCGGCGGAGTGCAGAACAGAAGGGGTAGATAAGGTTTGTTGAGGGGCCTGAGAAACTTGATCATCCCACCGGAGGGCAACGGTGACTAGATAAGTTTGCAGAAGTAAATGACCGAGTTTTCTAGCTTTTGTGGCCAGATATCCTGAGTTGTGGTCGGTCGCTTCAATCAATAACGGAACCCGATCCACCACTTCGATGCCATAGCCTTTGAGTCCAGCAATCTTGCGGGGGTTGTTGGTAATCAGGCGAATCTGTTTGACTCCGATATCATTGAGAATTTGGGCACCGATGCCATAGTTCCGCAGATCCGCCGGAAATCCCAGTCGTTCATTGGCCTCAACCGTATCGAGTCCCATATCCTGCAACGAATAGGCTTTTAACTTATTGATCAAGCCAATGCCCCGTCCCTCCTGCCGCAGATAAACCACCACTCCAGTTCCGGCATGTTCAATCATTTTTAACGCGGTTTGCAGTTGCATTCGACAGTCGCACCGCAGGGAACCGAAGGCATCCCCCGTTAAACATTCGGAGTGAACCCGTACCATCACCGGTTGATGTTGAAATTCCCGGGGATTCCCCTTGACAATCGCCACATGTTCGGACTGATCCAGGAGATTACGGTAAGCATAGATCAGGAATTCCCCAAACTGGGTCGGCAGTTTGGCAATGGATTCCTGCTGGATAAACCGGTCATGTTGCAGACGATAGCTGATTAAATCTGCAATGCTAATCAACTTCAGGTGATGAATTCTGGCATATTCGACCAATTCTGACAATCGAGCCATGGAGCCATTGGGGTTCTGAATCTCGCAGATTACCCCCCCGGGATACAACCCAGCCAACCGGGCCAGATCGACGGCAGCTTCCGTGTGCCCTGCCCGTTTGAGAACTCCCCCTTCCCGTGCCCTCAGGGGAAAAATATGTCCCGGTCGGCGTAAGTCCTGGGGTTGGGTGCTGGGGTTAATGGCGACCTGAATAGTCAAGGCCCGGTCTTCGGCGGAGATTCCTGTGGTGACTCCAATGGTGGGGGAGGCATCAATACTAACGGTAAAGGCTGTTTGATTGCTGTCAGTGTTGTTGGTCACCATCAACGGCAGGTCTAATTGATCTAGGCGATCGCCCGTTAAGGCCAGACAAATCAAACCCCGAGCATGAACTGCCATAAAGTTAATCATGTCCGGGGTAGCAAATTGAGCTGCCCCAATCAAGTCTCCTTCATTTTCTCGGTTTTCATCATCGACAACGACGATGCAATGTCCAGCCTGAAGCTCGGCAAGGGCAGATTCAATCGAGTCAAACTGGAATCCTAGGGGGGGTATATGGGTCAGAGTCACAGAGTTTTCTACAGAACTATTTAAGGAATGCTTGAAGGGAAGAGTTATTTCCTTGATTGTACCTATAATCCTTCAGAGGTGTTCACCGGTCTTCTCGGGGAACACCTGCCTGAATATTGCTGCTGAAGCCAGAACTGATGTGCCCTAGAATAAGAAGGATTCAAACTTTATGCTTCACCCAGGCATCCGGAAATCTACAAATTAAATCTACAGATTAAATCTATAAATTAAATCTACTAAGTAGCTTGACGCAATTAACTAGAAAATTGATGTAGGGGTGCAGGGGGCAGTGCCCCTTTCCTGGGAGAAGCTCCAGACTCCTTTCTATTTAACAATTAATGACAACCACCTACTGAAGTACATTAAAATATAAATACAGCGATTTTCAATCCTGTGAGATCCGAACTTTGGAATTGATGGGGCACCGAGTCACCAACTCCCAAGCCCAGCAATATGAGAAACCTTGCATACAAATTTTGACTATAAATTCTGGCAAAACCTGGACAATGAATTATCCCGTTCTCAAGCAACTCACCATTGGACTTTCTACTCTCCTGCTAGGATTCATTCTAGTTCTGGGGGCCATAGTTCCAATTGCCAACGCGGCTACCAACCCTATCTCAAAAAATCCCCTGCAAACCGAAGCGCTTGAGTCCCCAGTTAGCCCTGAATCTGACATTGAAGTTAGCTCTGAAATTGGCCCTCGGATTTTCCAACTGCAATGTGCCGGTTGCCATGCTGGAGGCGGAAACCTGATTCGTCGCGGCAAAACCTTGAAAAAGCGGGCTTTAGAGCGCAATGGATTTGATAGGATTGAGGCGATCGCCGGGATTGTCACCCATGGGAAAAACAATATGTCTGCCTATCAAGATCGATTAAGCCCTGAAGAAATTCAGCAGGTTTCAGCCTATGTATTTTCCCAGGCCCAACAAGGTTGGTCTCGGGATTAAGTTCAAAGTCTTTCTGAGAATTCAACTCATCAAAATAGCGTGCCAAAAAGATTTTTTGTTCCGGGCAATCTTTTAGAAAACCCTGTAAAATAGTGTGGAACCAGAAGTTTTGTAGAAACATCGATTTGTTGCAGAACTTCTTATCTTCTTAAAAGAGAGTCATGAATGGTCACAAAATGCGCTCCAGATGAAACCTGGATTTCCCAGGCAGACTATGCCAAAAAACTTCGTCCTTTACTTCCTGCAGAAGCCTTTCTTCCCGATCCAGGCAAGAAATGGATTCTATTAATTAACATAGCCATTTTAATGCTGGGTTGGGGAATTGCCAGTCATCTTGATCAATGGAGCTGGTATTTTTTATGGATCTATCTTCCCCTGTCATTCATCATGGGAAACAGTATTATTATTCTGCTATTCAGTACCCATGATTTGATGCATAGCAGCGCCATCAAAAGCCCATTTTGGCGACAACTGATCAGCTTGTTGGGATTAACCATGCTGTGGACACCGCCAACATTTTGGAAGGCTGTTCACCACCGGGAACACCACGGTAATACTAATTCTTTATCTGATCCTGATCGTAATTATCTCTGTGAGCAACCGGATAACTGGGGCAAATGGATTCAGAATGTATTTGTGCCTTCAGCCAATGTTCATCCGATTGGATTAATCATTGGGATGAGTAGCGCCTGGGGAGTTCATACCTTTCGTAACCTATCTTCAGTCCTATTGTTTAATCATGGTTTGACTGAATATCCGGTGGTTTCATTTACCGTCAGCCCCCGGGATCGTCGGGCGATCGCGTTAGAGCTGTTGGTGATGATCGGGCTGCACTTGAGTGTTATCGCTTATCTGGGATTTGATCCGATCAAGTTATTGCTGGGTTATTTTCTGCCCATCTGGATTGGCTATGCCGGTGCAATATTCTACATCTATACCAATCACATGCTATGTCGGATGACTGATGTTAATGATCCCTTGATTAACAGTCTTTCTATACGGGTTCCTCGAATATTTGATGTACTCCATCTCAATTTCTCTTATCATACAGAGCACCATATTTTTCCAGGAATGAATTCTGATTACTATCCGATGGTTCAGGAATTGTTGAAAACTCATTATCCTGATCGGTTTAATTTGTTAGATGCCCAGAAAACCTGGCAATTGATGTTACAAACTCCTCGATATTACAAGGATGAAAATACCTTTACAGATTGGTCTGGAACCCAGACTGTTCCCTGTCCGCTTTCAACTGATCAGAGTTGAAATATCAGATTGGCACTTCTTGTTCAGGTGCTTTTCTGAAACTTCCCGATAGAATGGGGTCAACACTTTTCATGATTTTGGGTGGCTGATAGCCACCCAACTATTTTTAGGCGCTTTTGGCTAGATCTCCCTCTGTTAGCACTCTTCACTAATCTTTGTCACCCTTCAAGACTAATTCAGTGGGTGAAAACTTTCCAATGTAAGCGATCGCAGAGCAAGCATTGCTGGCTGATTACTGCATATTGCTCTAGGGGTACTGGTTATTTTAATTTTTGAACTCTGATACAGCGTTTCCCACTCTAGTGAGGTACAGTTTATACTTCTTAAATCTGCTCTAATATAACAGTGATGAAACCTAATTCAGTAGCCTTCCGCTGAAAGATTATCAAGACCCATGAAGACAAAGCTATTGCGCAACGAAAATTAGCAAAACGATTTAGTGTTGCACCGAGTTTTATTCAAAAACTGATTAAGCAATATCGAGAAACCAACTCATTGGCACTTTGATAGCCCTCCCCCAAAATAGTCAGGTTTCGGGGAGAGACGCCGTCTTTCTGCAAAACAGAGTGTGCAGCCTCTGCTTGTTGTCTATTTTGTAAAATTGCAATCAGATAATTCATAGTATTTGATATTGAGTCAACACTCGTTCCCAGGGATAAATTATGGATTTAGAATAGTTAAATATCTAATTGAACATTTTTGTAATCTTCTGCTTAGTCTGAACTTGTTTGCTGATCTGTAAAATCTACTCGATAGAAAGGCCCGATTTAGTGCAGTTAAATCAGTAGAATTAAATGTAAGACTTACGCAGGTCAAGGTTAAGCCCACATCTGACTTCCTGTATTTGAAGCTCTCCTAAAGGATATCGATCCATCCTATGTTCAAATCAGCCTAGCTCTTAATCACTAGATTAAAGATTGTCCCTATGGATGACTTCCCCCTAAAGAAAGAAACAAATGAATCTAACCTGATCCCATTCTGGCCATATGATTGGTTTCTGAATTTGCTAATTTATTCCAATATCTGGGTTGCTATGGCGATCGCATCCTTAGGCATCTTTACTCAAAGAACCTTAGAATTTGAGAGCAACTGGCAACCCATAGCTTTGATTTTTGCAGCCGCTTTAATTCCTTATAACTTGGATCGTATCTTTGACTCTTATGTACAGATAATTCCTGACAATAAAGCACAATTGTTTTTTCGGCGACCCCAGGTCTGGGGCTTATTATTGGCCGCGATCTCGGCAACTATTGTACTGCTTTATATTGCGCCGTCGAGGGTTCGTTATGTTAGTTGTGCAGGGATTATTCCTTTACTTTACGGTATACCTTTGCTGCCCTGGGAAGGTAATTCTGGACTACGGTGGTATCGCCTCAAAGATATCCCAGGCTCAAAAGCCTGGATTGTTGGGAGCATCCTGACCTATGCTGTTATCATTTTACCTCTAGCTTATGCTGGAGCAAAATTTGATAGTCAGGTAGCCTTGGTCACTCTATTTATGTTTGTTTTTATTGTGACTAACTCCCACACATTCGATATTCGAGATTTAGAATCTGACCGCGAGAAGGGGGTAATTACGGTACCAATCATATTAGGAATTAAGGGAACAAAAATACTACTAGCTACGATGAATATATTGATGTTATTGATCATAGTGGGGGCATGGCTGACCCATACTCTGGCTTTTCATCCAGAAATGATTGTGGCTGTAGGGGTTAATCTTGGCTACGTCTGGGCAGTTAGCCTCAATACTCCTCGATTGGTCTACAGCATTTGGATTGAGGCGTGTCTATCTATCCCGTTGTTGGTAGATTGGGCGATCGCAATAACTACTCAGTAGGAATTACTTATCAATAGCAGATTGAGCAATCGCAATCATTCCTTGGTCAACAAGAGTTTATGCCTATTAACTTTTGCCGATATTGACTGTTCTAGCCCAGGTAATACCGCTCTGTAGACAGTTTCAGTGACTCTATCTTACTGGGAAGAGATTAGATAATCTGAGCAGGCTATAAACTTAATAATTCGCTACATTTCTCCAAACTAAATCCCTAGAACTGGGGATAATCCTTGGTTTCCTTTAAATAAACCCCCCTTATGTAAAGCCAGAAACTCCCATAAGAGAATGGATGTAAAGATTGTGAAAAATCCGAATATTCCTATTGTTGCCGCTCGAGTTCTCCATTACAGTAAGGACAAATCCGAATTGAGTTGTAGTCAAAAGTAAGGAAGTTGTTGCAATGTTTAAGCCTCAGTCCTACGCCAGAACTCAAGGACTTTGGATGAGTTGCGGGATTGCATTGTCTGTATTGATTATGCAATCGCCGACAGTATTAGCAGCGGATGGTGAACTTAGAGACAATCTATCTAATAGTTTATTTAGTGGTGCTGATCAGTTGGATGCATCTTTTAATTCAAAGTCTATCAGACCATCCATTGATGGATTGTCTTCCCACGGCTCTATCCAGAGCTCAGTTTATACATCCCTGGAACCCCAAAAAACCCTAGCCATTACTGCGGAGATCCCCCAGCTATTTTCTGGGAATGTGCTAGTTTATGGGGGGTTGAACCTAGCATTGAAAGTGGGGTTAATCGGATTAGCTCTCAAGCTGAGAACTCTTGGCGCTAAATAGTCATTCAGACCTTAGCCTTGAAGATGTTACATATTTGCACAATTGATTTACATAAGTTCACATCAGTTACTATGTAAATGTAATGTCTGAAGTAACATCTCAACCAGGTTAAGAATTCATGTCTCGCCGAATATTGATTACGCTGATTCTCACAACTTTCTGTTTTTTCTTGAGCTATAGTGCTCCTGGGTGGACTTTGGGAGGTACTCTGCCTCCCAAGGATGAACCGGCCCCCGAATTTACATTGCCCACCAATACTGGGGATGGAGAGATTTCTCTGGGCGATTATCGGGGTCAGTGGTTAGTGGTCTATTTTTACCCCAAAGACTTTACGGCGGGCTGCACTTTAGAAGCGAGACGGTTTCAGCAGGATCTCCCCCAATACCTGGCTCACAACACTCAGATTTTAGGAATCAGTGCCGATGATATCGATTCCCATGCAGAATTTTGTGATGCTGAAGGGTTGAAATTTCCCCTATTGGCGGATGTAGATGGTCAGGTCAGTCGAGCCTATGGTTCCTGGCTGAATTTCTTTTCCATGCGTCATACTTTTATTGTTGATCCAGAGGGAATTTTACGGGAGACCTTTGTCAAGGTCGAGCCAGCCATTCATAGCCAGGACGTTCTAGCTCGCCTGAAGGAACTTCAGAAATCTAGCTTTCAAGCCTCCTGAAGGGATTTTTGTGTTGTTTTCTATTGAGATTAATGATTAATGATTAAGATTCTTGATTGAAACTCGTAAGTAGATGGTTGGAATTAATTATCAAACAGAAGGGGGTCTGGGGCAGTGCCCCTTCAACCCCCTACATGTATCTTCTAATTAATTGTGCCTAGTTACTTAGTTGAGATCTGATAGCTAAGATCTGAGAAAGCTTAGTCCGAACTATTATCGGGGGAGGCAACCCAGACAGTTATTCTATTTCATTCAATCCAGAACCTTTAGGGATTCCTGCTGGATCCCGTAAAGATCTGTAAAAATAGTTCATAGAAACAGATCCAGCATCAGGCTAGAAATTCTTCCCGAGAAGAGTGCATGACGTTTATTCCAGATTAATGACTATTATTTATTCAACCCCACCTTCAACCTCACCCACAGAGATTGCATCTAGTTTTCATGCTCTAGCCGATCCGATTCGAGTTCGAGTTTTGGAACTTCTGCGCCAGCAGGAGCTTTGTGTCTGCGATTTGTGTGAACAGCTAGGGGTCACCCAATCCAAGCTGTCATTTCATCTCAGAATACTCAGAGAGGCCAATTTAGTTCAGGGACGGCAGGAGGGTCGCTGGGTTTATTACAGTTTGAACCTGAGCCAATTCATTGCCCTGGAACACTATCTGACTGAGTATCGGCTCACCAGCACTTTATTTCCAGCCCGTCCCTGCTGCGATTAGTGGTTTAGCCGGGTCAGGTATTTGAATATTCAGGGATTCAATCCAGTATTCCGCGATCAGGTGTCACCGGGCTCATAATTTCTATACTGGTCTTGCTTATACTTTGTATAGTAAACTTTACAAATGTAGTATAGTTCTTACTAAATCTTAAAGTTCCATTGTCTGCTTGCTGACCTGAGTTTATGGACTGATTAACTTGCAGAGTGCAGTTTATTGAGCCATTGAAAAGTTGGTAGGAGCCAGTATGAGTTTGAAGTTCGTTGTGCCCTTGAAGTTTCTGAGTGATAGAAAATGCCTCGGATTTTGATAATAGATGATGATCCTGCGATCGCAGAATTAGTAGCCATTAATTTAGAAATGGCAGGCTATGAAGTCAGCCAAGCTGAGGATGGCATCAAAGGGCAGGCATTAGCCCTGCAACTCCTGCCCGACTTGATTATTCTGGACTTGATGTTGCCCAAAGTGGATGGGTTTACTGTCTGTCAGCGTCTCCGGCGTGATGAGCGGACGGCAGACATTCCGGTGGTGATGTTGACTGCCTTGGGGCAAACTCAAAATAAAGTAGAGGGATTTAATGCTGGCGCGGATGATTATTTGACAAAACCCTTTGAGCTTGAAGAGATGCTGGCTCGGGTACGGGCTTTACTCAGGCGGACAGACCGAATTCCCCAAGCGGCCAAACACAGCGAAATTTTGAACTATGGTGTGTTGACCCTGGTGCCTGAACGGTTTGAAGCCATCTGGTTTGAAAAGACGGTCAAGCTGACCCACTTAGAGTTTGAGTTACTGCATTGCTTGCTCCAGCGCCACGGTCAAACGGTAGCTCCTAGTGAAATTCTCAAAGAGGTTTGGGGTTACGATCCGAATGACGATATTGAGACTATTCGGGTTCATATCCGGCATCTCAGAACAAAAATGGAGCCCGATCCCCGTCATCCCCGCTATATCAAGACTGTTTACGGGGCTGGATATTGTTTGGAGCTTCCCAGTTCGGGGCATTCAGACCAAGCTCCCGACCATTCTACGGCGGCGGTCAATCTGGGTGGCAAGCAGACGGGCTGAATTTTGCTGAATTCCAAGAGCTGAATTCTAAGGTAGGTTCTGGAATACTATAACCGGGTTATTGGCTTAAGCTTATGGCTCGAGACTGCATATCTTTGATGGTCTGATACCTATGAATATTACAGAGAGTGTTGAATTGACATTCTCAGGCTGACTCAGCAAATTTAGCAACTGCTGATGTAGGATCACCCTGGTCTTCAGGAAGCCTGGGGCTGGGAAAAGAATCAATCGAAAGAACAATTTGCCAAACAATTTATTTATGGGAATTTATAGTACTGGCTTTTATCTGGATCAGCCCCTAGATCTGATCCGCGTTGATGATTCAAAAAAGATTGTGATCAATGGTTAGCGTTAACTAGATGGTACGGATTTAATGACTCTAAAATTATCGTGAGATCTAACCTCTAACGCAGTTAAGTCAGTCACAGCCGGAAGATATTTTCAATTAGTTCATATCAGGTTTATATCAGGAAACTATATCAGGAAAAGCAATGGGTTCTATTTACGGCATCGTCAAACAAGTTCTAAATACAAGCTACTTAAGCATCGAAGCTGAAGGGCAGTTGAGACAAATTTTGCAGGCAAGTCAGTGCGATCGCAAAGATTTTGATGCCCTAGTCACTTTACAGATTGAGGCCATGAAAGGTCGGGTCAGGCAAGAATCTAGAGAGCAACTACAACATAAATTACAACATAACTTGCTGCTCCATAATTCCCTGGAGTAAGAATTATTACAAGCATAGTGACTAACACCTTTAAAAATGCAAAAAACAAATCTCTACATCCGTTTTTTGCATTTTGTATAGATGGTTACAATAATCAATTCTCAACTCCTTTAGGATACGAGTCCATGCAGTGCAATAGCAATGTCTTCCTTTGGGGGGTTGAACATATGTTTGCCTTGCTGCTTCTGGATCTCGTTAACTATTTAGAGCATCAAAATTACCATGAGCAAAGGTTTGGGAAGACGGAGATTTTTAATTTACAGTTCTGCTGCCTTGGGAAGTAGTGTGCTGCTAAAAGCCTGTACCAGTCCACCTTCACAAACAACTGATCAAACCACGCCAACGGAAAGTCCGGCGGGAACCGCAGAAAGTCCAGGGACTTCGAGTGGTGACACGATCAAAGTTGGCATCCTTCACTCCCTCA
Source organism: Oscillatoriales cyanobacterium RM2_1_1 (assembly GCA_012033335.1). Taxonomy (GTDB): domain Bacteria; phylum Cyanobacteriota; class Cyanobacteriia; order Cyanobacteriales; family Microcoleaceae; genus JBHJGO01. Next base: position 37,663 of record JAAURB010000024.1, on the reverse strand, counting down.
GTGGCACCATGGCCATTAGTGAAACCACGGTGGTGGATGCCGAGAAGCTAGCCATTAAGGAAATCAACGCTGCCGGTGGGGTTCTAGGAAAGCAGATTGAAGCCGTGGTTGAGGATGGGGCTTCTGATTGGCCAACTTTTGCGGAAAAAGCTGAGAAATTAATCGATCAGGACAAGGTAGTCACTGTTTTTGGGTGCTGGACATCGGCAAGTCGGAAAGCGGTAAAGGACGTGTTCGAGTCGAAGAATCACATGCTGTGGTATCCAGTCCAGTATGAAGGTCAGGAATGTTCTAAAAATATCTTCTACACGGGCGCTGCCCCCAACCAACAAATCGAACCGGCGGTAGACTGGCTCCTGGAAAATAAAGGCAAAGAATTTTTCCTGGTGGGTTCGGATTACGTATTTCCCCGCACCGCCAACACCATCATCAAGGAACAGTTAGCCGCCAAAGGCGGAACCACCGTAGGGGAAGACTATCTGCCCCTAGGCAATACTGAGGTGACTCCGATTATTACCAAGATCAAGCAAGCCCTGCCGAATGGGGGAGTGATCTTCAATAGCTTGAATGGAGATAGCAATGCCGCCTTCTTTAAGCAAATGCAGGGGGCAGGATTGACCCCAGATCTTTATCCAGTCATGTCTGTGAGTATTGCCGAAGAAGAGGTGCGGCAAATTGGTAAAGAGTTCTTGATCGGTCACTACGCCGCCTGGAACTACTTCCAAACCGTAGATTCTCCAGAAAATACCAAATGGGTTGCCGACTTCAAAGCGGAGTACGGCGAGGATCGGGTGACGAATGACCCGATGGAGGCCGCCTACATCATGGTATATCTCTGGAAGCAAGCCGTCGAAAAAGCGGGCACTGCAGATGACTTAGAGGCGGTGAGAACTGCTGCCCTGGGTCAAACCTTCGCCGCTCCGGAAGGGCAGGTTACGATGAACAACAATCATCATATTTCTAAGACGGTGAGGATCGGTCAGGTCAGAGATGATGGCTTGTTCGATATTGTCTCATCAACGGATGGGCCAGTTGAGCCAGTCCCCTGGAATCAATACGTCCCAGCCACCAAGGGATTTGCCTGCGATTGGTCTGATCCTGCCAAGGGAGAAAAATTTAAGTTTGAAGGAGCTTAGGCTTAATTGAGCCATAAAGCCGGATTAGAGTTCATGTCCAGACGTTGAAATATTGCTCTGCCTCTTAAGATTTTAAGTGCAGAGCTTTTCTCTATTCACTTCTCTACCCTGAGCTTATGCCAGAACTTCTTAGTGCTATTTTTAATGGAATTAGTATTGGCTCGGTGCTACTAATTGCCGCTCTGGGTTTAGCGATTGTCTTTGGTTTAATGGGGGTGATTAATCTAGCTCATGGGGAGCTAATGATGTTAGGAGCCTACACCACTTTTGTAGTTCAAAACCTGTTCAAACCCCTAGGGGAATTTTGGTTTAATAGCTACATTTTCTTTGCCCTGCCGATGGCATTCATTGTGGCTGCATTAGTCGGTTTAGCCCTAGAACGGGGGGTGATTCGCTATCTCTATGGCCGCCCTCTGGAAACCCTGTTAGCGACCTGGGGAGTTAGTTTGATTTTGCAACAATTTGTTCGCAGCGTTAGCGGAGTTTTGGTAATTGGAATTTTGCTATTTTGTTTGTTGTTTTTCGGCGGTTTGTTCTTCCTCAAACGCCACTCCACCCAAACCATCAAGTCCTGGTTTTGGGGTTAATCTTTTTACTAGCCAGCGGCATTTCTGTAACCGCAGCAACCCTGATCGCTAGGGCCAATAGTGCTTTAGCCAAGCCCTGGTTCGGGGCTAGAAATGTTGATGTTACCCCTCCAGAATGGCTGCGAGGTGGGTTTCAGTTAGGCACGTTACAGTTTCCTTACTCCCGAATCTTTATTATTGTTTTGACTGTTTTATGTCTGCTAGGAACCTACTGGTTTTTGAATCGGTCAGATTGGGGTCTGAAGATTCGATCCGTCACTCAGAATCGCCAGATGAGTGCTTGTTTAGGGATTCCAACTGCTAAGGTTGACGCATTGACCTTTGCTATCGGTTCAGGGTTGGCGGGGATTGCGGGCTGTGCTATTACTCTATTGGGTTCTGTTGGCCCCAATACGGGTCAAAACTATATTGTCGATACTTTTATGGTCGTGGTGGTGGGAGGAGTCGGAAACTTACTGGGGACAGTAATTGCCGCGATGGCCATTGGTACGGTTAGCTATCTGATTGGTTCAGGTACTCTAGCCCTGATTTTATCGCCTTTTGAAGTCCTGGAACCCCTGGTGAATCTGTTTAACTTTTTTGCCACCACTAGTATGGCTAAGGTTCTGGTATTTGTCCTGATTATCATTTTTCTACAGGTTAAGCCTTCAGGAATTTTTGCTCAAAAAGGTCGGACGGCTGAGTTATAGAGAGGATTAAGAAAGTTTGGCATGATGATAGAAACTACAGGTTCACTCAGACGCAAGCAACAGAAACAGCAGGGGTTGATTGAGGCGGGAATTGGCTTGGGAATTGTTATTTTTCTAGCGGCTGTTCTCCCTTTTTTGCTGCCAGCATTCCGGTTGAAATTGATTGGGCGGTTTCTGGCCCTGTGTATTGTGGCCCTGGGAATCGATTTAATCTGGGGCTACACTGGGTTGCTCAGCCTAGGCCATGGAATTTTCTTTGCCTTAGGGGGATATGCCCTAGCGATGCACTTGAAATTGCAGCTTCCGGAAGGGGAACTACCAGAATTTTTTACCCTCTATGGTGTTGAGAAACTTCCCTGGTTTTGGGAACCCTTTCATTCTTTTCCATTTACGTTAATTGCAATTGTCTTAATCCCTGGAATTATTGCTGGACTGTTGGGGTATCTGGTTTTTCGCAATCGAATCAAGGGGGTTTATTTCTCGATTCTCACCCAGGCGGCGTTGCTGGTTTTCTTCAATTTCTTCAACGGTCAACAGCAATTAATCAACGGCACTAATGGCCTAAAAACCGATACTGAAATGTTCTTTGGCCTGAGGGTCGGTTCAAATCCAGCCCAGATTCTATTTTATGAGCTGACGATTCTGCTATTGATCTTGACTTACTTGCTCTGTCGTTGGTTGGTAAGTGGGCGCTTTGGTCGTCTATTAGTGGCGATTCGAGATGATGAAATGCGGGTGCGGTTTTCTGGATACAATCCCACAGGATTTAAGGTGTTTGTTTTTGCGGTTTCGGGGGCGATCGCTGGAATTTCAGGGGCACTTTATACCGTTCAAACTGGGATTATCACCCCAAGTTTTATGGAGGTGGCGTTCTCAATTGAGATGGTGATCTGGGTGGCTGTAGGAGGTCGAGGAACCTTGATCGGGGCGATTATAGGTACTCTGATTGTACGGCTGGCTCGAACCTTATTGAGTGAACAATTTCCTGAGATCTGGTTATTTTTTCAAGGGGCATTATTTCTATTGGTAGTAACGGCGATCCCCGATGGGATTGTCGGTTGGTTTAGGCGTTCTGGATTGGATGGGTTGCGATCGCTACTCGGTAAGCCCCAACAGGTTAATTACCCCAGCATTGAGGCAGACCCGGAAGTTCAACGGGAGCAATCCGATTTAGAGCAAAGAACGTTACTGACTCAACCGCCCGAACCCAGTAACCAACAAGGAGATTTGTAGAAGATTTTTCAGGAGATTCTTTAGGGAATTCTTAACATTATGATTGGGAATCAGATGGATCAAAGCACCAGTCAGAATAGTAGTCAAAAGCCGGATCAAAAGATTCTAGAAATCAATGATTTAACTGTGAGCTTTGATGGATTCAAGGCCCTGAATCACCTCAATTTCAGTATGGATGCTGGAGAATTGCGAGTGATTATTGGGCCAAATGGAGCGGGGAAAACTACGTTTTTAGACGTGATTACGGGCAAAGTTCAGCCCACGGAAGGTCAGGTGCGATTTCAAGGCCGCAATCTTCGGGGCATCCCGGAACATCGGATTGTACAATTGGGCATTGGTCGCAAATTTCAAACCCCCAGGGTTTACTTAAATTTGAGTGTTCGAGAGAATTTGGATCTGGTTTGTAATCGTCACAAAGGGGTGTTCAGCACCTTATTTGGTCATGCCTCTGCGGGGGAGAAACGCAATGTCGCGGGCTTACTGGAAACTATTGGATTGGATGCCAAGGCTGATTTAAAGGCCGCTTTGCTCTCCCATGGGGAAAAGCAACGTCTAGAAATTGGTATGTTGGTTGCCCAATCTCCTGATTTACTCTTAGTAGATGAACCGGTTGCCGGACTCACCGATGAAGAAACAGAAAATGTCGGAAATTTACTCCTCGCCCTGGCGAAAAGTCATTCAATTATTGTGATTGAACACGACATGGAGTTTGTTCGACAAATCGCCCGCAAGGTCACAGTTTTACACCAGGGTTCAGTACTCTATGAGGGCACAATGGATGAAGTCCAAAGTGATCCAAGGGTGATTGAAGTTTACCTAGGGGAAGCCCCTTCCATTACCCCCCATCAGATGAAGTTATTGCGAATTATGGCGGCGATCGCCTGGGCCGATGATAGTCTTTCTGAATCTGAAGCCCAATTGATTGCAACCCGTCTGAGTACCTGGTTTTCTAAAAACCCTGATCAACAGCAGCATCTTCAACAGGAATTACTCAACTATATCTACCAGGGAGGCTCAATTAAATCCTCCATTAATCAGGTTGAAACCGTTGAGGAACGAGAGCAAATTTTAAAGCTGGCTTACACTGTCGTTCAGTTCAACACCTACCCTGGGGAGTCTTTGATCAATCCAGAGGAAAAGCAAGCCTATGATCAGTTAGTTGGGTTACTGGATTTGCCAGTTGACAGAGTAGAGCAAATTGAAGCAGAGGTAAGTAACCCTTTGCAGAGCCATTAAACGTTTAACTCGCTAAAAAGGATCTCTAAAGTTAGCCCTAAAGGTTGAAGATTGAGTTGAGGCTTGAACTATTTCTGGATATCTTTTCAAGTGAACTTGCTTGTTTTGATATAGAAGTCCTATCTCTATTACGTGAAAAAGATTAGAGAGGGGTTGGGGGACGAAGTTCCAAAGAAGGGGGCAACGCCCCCTTCACCCCCTTTTCATAAATCATTTGTGATTGCTACATAGCAGTACAATTAATCCCAACATTAACAACTAGTATCAACTAATTCTAAAAATGACTGCCATTCAAACTTTAAACTTACCAAAAGATCCTTCACTCGTTCCCATGTTACAGGTATCGGATCTGAATGTTTACTATGGTGAAAGCCATATTTTAAGGGATGTAGACCTGAATGTTTTTCCGGGGCAAATGGTCTGTTTAATTGGCCGCAATGGTGTTGGTAAAACAACCTTATTAAAAACAGTGATCGGACTGTTAAATCCTCGTCTTGGAACGGTGCAATTTACAGGACAAACCATCAATTCCCTGTCCCCTGATCAACGGGCGAGGATGGGGATTGGCTATGTTCCTCAGGGGCGAGAGATCATTCCCCGGCTCACGGTAAAAGAAAACTTATTGCTGGGATTAGAAGCTCGTCCTAAGACCCAAAAACGAGTCAAGGAAATCCCCGATACTATCTTTGAATTGTTCCCTGTTTTGAAGACTATGTTGTCTCGCATGGGGGGTGATTTGAGCGGCGGTCAACAACAACAATTGGCGATCGCCCGGGCTTTGATGGGGCAACCTCAATTTCTGTTATTGGATGAACCCACGGAAGGAATTCAGCCCTCCATTGTCCTGGAAATTGAGGCGGCTGTGCGTCGGATCATTGAGAAGGCAGGCATCTCCGTGCTACTAGTGGAGCAACATCTGCATTTTGTCCGACAGGCGGATCGCTACTATGCGATGCAAAAGGGTGGGATTGTTGCATCCGGTTCGACTCAGGAGTTAAGCCAGGAGGTAATTCAGCGCTTCCTGGCTGTTTGATCGCGTTGGCAGATTAGTCGCGAAACTAGCTGGGCTGATTTAAAAATAGACATCCTAGCTTTCGGGGTTGCCACCGCCGTGGGAACCAGTTTCAGCAGACTTGTTCAGATTGGGTTTGGGGCCCGAATGGGCTCTCTGGGAGTGAGAACCATTGCCATAACCCTCAAGCTCTTGAGGATCGCTAATCAAATCTGATAGAGCTTCATTCAGTCGGTTTGGATCCATGAAAATAATCTTGCTATTGTCACTGGCACTCAACTTCTCATTGGCTTCAACATATCGCTGAGCAATCAAAAACTGCATAAATTCAGGCCGACTGGGCTCGATTCCCAAAGCTTGAGAAAGGACTCGAATTGCCTCAGCCTGACCTTTAGCCAGATTGATCTCAGATTGCTGCTGACTTTTGGTTGCTCGTTCAGCTTCCATTGCCCGCAATAGAGACTCTGGCGGAGCAATCTTCTGGAGTCGCACTTGGATGGTCTTGACACCCCAATTTGCGGTTGATTCATCCAGGGTCTTGACTAATTTCTGATTCAAACTGTTTACGGAAGACAGCAATTCTCGCAGGGTAGTCATGCCGACCTCATCTCGTAATGAAGTGATCACTAGGTTAGAAATCGCTTCATCAATCTGATCGACGTTGTAGTAGAAACTGTAGAGATCTTCAACTTTCCAGTAAACAACAGCATCAATCTTTAACGGCACTTCATCTTTCGTGATCAGTCTTGGGGCTTGATATCAATTAACCGTTCCCGGCTGATGTCATAGTAGTAGACAATTTTTTCGAGAACTGGTGAAATAAAGGCCAGTCCAGGCTTGAGAGTTCGGTTGTACTTCCCTAGACGTTCGACAATTGCCTCATCACTCCCCCCAACAATTCTCACTGAAGAGTTGATCATGTAACCAATTACGAAGGTCGCGAGAATACCTAGAAAGTACTGTGGCATAAGTAATTTTTGGTGCTGAGTACTTGGGGGACTTGAAATATCAACAGGAAAACATCAACGGGATAAGTTAATATCCTCAATTGAAGTTTAAGTTGAAGCCTACTGAACAAAACAAATGAGATAGAACGAACGAGTCAAGCGATGGTGGCAACTCCAGCTCGGCTTGAGATAATTTATTATTTGAAATAAGTTAACCCTAACTTTACTGAGCTAGAAAGCATCCTAGATCCATATTATAGCAATTAGGCATAATTTATGATCAAGGGGTGCGGGGTCAGTGCCCCCTTGAGGCCGAAGTCCTAACCCCTCTTTAGCTTTCTGATGGATTGATTGGACTTTGCCATAGCACCGCTTTCCCCCACAGAGATTAAGGTCGTGACTGAACTTTTCTGGCAATTGGACTGTCTATATTGATGAGATTTGCGGCCACTAATCAAGGTTTCGCAGACAGAAAAATATGCAGATTATGCTAACAGACGAACGTTCTGACAGTGACCTGGTGCGCCAATGTCAGTCAGGAGATCGAGCCTGCTTTCGCCATCTTTATCAGCGATATCAGCTTAGGGTGCGGTCAACTCTCTATCAACTCTGTGGGGGTATCTCCATCGATGATCTGGTACAAGAAGTTTTCTTGCGAGTTTGGAAGGGCTTGCCAAAGCTGCGTCAACCTGAAACCTTCTCGACCTGGCTGTACCGAATTGCCTGGAATGTTGCTGCCGATGAGCGACGAAACTTTGCCAAACAAAGAGCGTCAAGTTCTAGCCTCGAGAAAGCAGCCTCTGTTGTGGACAACCCCATGACCAGTATCAATCTAGCAACCAATCTGGTGAATCTGCACTACCAAGATATTGTCGAACGGGGTCTGGCTCAACTCAGTTTTGAGCATCGGACTGTTCTGGTGCTCCATGACTTGGAGGACATTTCTCAAAAAGAGGTGGCCGATATCATCGGAGTGCCTGTGGGCACTGTCAAATCCCGTTTGTTTCATGGGCGAGCGGCCATGCGGAAATTTCTGGAGCATCAAGGAGTAAATCTATGACTTTGTTTCATCCTGAGGAGTCTACCCTCATCCATTTTCTGAAAACATACCAACCTACTCCTCCTTCAGCCTCTTCTGACCTGGAGGAACGGATTATGACGGCCATTGATGACTCAGAAACGGTTCTGGCAGAATTGAATCAATCGCATCGAACCAGTAAACATTATCTGAGATCCCTGAGAATCGCGATCGCCCTGACGGCAGGGTTGCTGACCGCCTGGATTGGGTACGGAGTCTATCGACCGAACCAACTCAGTCTGAGGGAGCAACAACAGCTAGAGGACTTTATTGTCAGTAACTGGGATGAGGTGATGACTGGAATGAGCGAAACTGAATGGCTTGAGGTTCAAGAGAGTTGGGCAGAGTGATCAAAGTCAATGATCCCTTGAAGTTGCCAGCCAAAGTCACAGTTAATTGCGTTATTAATTCGGGCCAGTTTGAAACTGATTGAACTGAAACTCTAAACTTAGACTCTAAACTAAGCTTAGTTTAAGAGCCTACTTTGAAATTGAATGGAATCAGATAGGAACGCACTATGTTGAGGGATCGAATTGTTACACTTGTAATTTTTCTTGCGGTTTGGGATCAGATGGGGGAAGCGTTCGCAAATCCGATTTCAGGTTCTTTCCAGATTCAGGCCCAACGGCAGGCTCAGATTCAGGCCCAAAGGCCGGCCCAGCGCCAGGACAGACAGGAGCGGGGAGTAGAGGGATTACTCGATGAACTCAATACCACTCCGGAACAGCGCAAGAAAATGCGGGAAATTTACAACCGCTATAGAAACGAGATTACCAACCGCCGCCAACAATGGATCCAACTCCAACAGGAATTGAATGCATTAATGGTTGGCAATGCCTCAGAGGGAGAAATTCGTCGTAAGCATGAGGAACTTGAACAAGTTCGCCAGGATAAGGATAAAATTCAACTAGAGATGCTTTTGAAAATGCGGGATATCTTGACCCCAGCTCAGCGGGATCAATTCGCGGAAATCATGGAGCAACGTCGCTATCAGCTTCAAGGCGATCGCTAATCTCTCTGTCTCAATCACGGCTGAAATTCTGCTATGGTTGTCCACCAGTCCCCCCCGATCCTGGTTTAAGTGCTCTGATGAATGATTTAGAGACTCGTAAACGTCGCAGTCTGATGGTTTTACTTCTCCCGGCAACGGTTTGGTTGCTGTTTTTTTTTCTGTTGCCCCTGTTGATTGTTTTGCTCTATAGCGTTCTTGGACGGGGAACCTATGGGGGGGTGGACTGGGAATTCACCCTAGAAAACTACCGCAAAATTGTCAATCCTCTATACCTCCAGGTTTTTTGGCGATCGCTCCTGTTGGCCATCTTGACTACGGGGATGTGCTTATTGTTGGGCTATCCCCTGGCATTTTTTATTGTCACCCGCCGTTCTCCCTGGCGGAACTTGTTGCTATTACTGGTGGTTATTCCCTTTTGGACAAACTTTCTGGTGCGAACCTATGCCTGGATGGTGATTTTACGCCAGGAGGGCGTGATTAATTCTGTTCTGGCCAGTCTTGGGATCATTGACGAACCCATAAAGCTTTTATTCACACCCTTAGCGGTTGTAGTGGGTTTGGTCTATGGCTATCTACCGTTTATGGTATTGCCCCTCTATGCCAATTTGGAAAAGCTAGATTTTTCCCTGGTGGAAGCGGCTCAGGATTTGGGAGCAAGCGACTGGCGTACCCTCTGGCGAGTGATTTTGCCGTTGACTCGCCCAGGAATTACCGCTGGTTCTATTCTGGTATTTATCCCCGCTTTAGGAGCATTTATTACTCCAGATATTCTGGGGGGAGCTAAAACCTTGATGATTGGGAATTTGATTCAAAATCAATTCCTCCAAGCCCGACATTGGCCATTGGGATCGGCTTTATCTACGGTGTTGATAGCCTTGGTGTTGATCCCAGTATGGTTATACTTCCGCAGTAGCCGTCCTCAGACTTAACGAAAAACCTAACAACCTGATAAAAATTCTCCTCTGCATTCACAGAGGAGAATTCAAGTTTAACGTTTGAGGCTCTGAGGTTGAGACTTAAAACTTAGTCCTAAAACTAACCTTCAGCCATAACCCCAAGACACTAACTCCGATCTACTGGATCCACCGGCTTAAAGCTAGGGATTACCAAATCATCGTTTTGCTTGGTGAGCTGGTTATATAACCGCTCCGTATTGGGGAAGTTTGCAGCGGGCAAGGTGGGGAAACGTCGATAGGGAACGACATCCTCCCCAAACACCTGAGCATATTCCATGCTACTGACCATGGCTCCCACAAACCCTTTCAAACCCTGAGTTGCCAGAATTTGATTGTACTTGCGAATCTCTGCCTGGTTGAGGGGGGCACGACCGAGGAAGTGCTTGGTTCCCAGCTCAATTACCTTGGTATTGGGGTAGGGAGTATAGAACTCTCGCAGATACAGGGAAGTACTGCCTAGGGCCTCAACAAACTCCTTAACGGTGATTTCCCGGTTGCCCAGCTTGCTTTCCAAGGCAGTAAACTCATTTTTCGTCACATAGGGATCAATATCGCGCTCGAATACCTGCCGATAAGTCGCCTGAATCAGAGTCTTCAAAGCTGCCTTATCTTCTGTGTTGGTCAGCTTGAATACTTTAGTCTGCTGACGCTGCCGACTTACCCCTTGATTAATACGATTATTGAGCTCGATATCCCCCTTGACTTCAGGGGTACCCAACTCTACAAATCGAGCGGTCGTCGTTGTATCTGCCGCAATAATCGGCATCTTAGCGGGCAGTGCCCCAGCCCGCATCGTTCTCAGGGAAACTCCGGCAGGGGTCAAATACCGCTCATAGGGAACCGTATCCTCCCCGAAGGCTTCATTGTATTCAGGGGAATCAATCAGGGCATCAACGAGGGCGTAGAACCCTTTCCGAGCACAGATGTCGAAGTAACTGTTGATTTCCTGACGGCCATAGGTAGGACGACCCAGAAGACGGCGATGAATGAACTCCACCGCTTTGCAGACATAGAGAGAAGTCCAGTAGGTCTTGCGGAAGGTATCTGACTTAGCGATCGCTCGGATAAATTCCCGAACCGGAATATCTCCATTCTCCAGCTTGATTTCAGCCACCTTCAACCGCTGGCCCTCATAGACATCCCGACCGAATACCTGGAGGTAAGCGGCGCGGATCACTGCTTGGGTAGAGGTTTCGGAGAATTTGACACTAGCCCCGTTAGTGCTCCCAGAAACGCTAAATCGACTGCTGATATAGCCTCCGGGCAGTTGATCCAGCTTGAATACCTTGGGCCCTAGAGACCCGGGATTGTTTGCTCGAGCCGCTGGGTTACTCAGTTGATTATCGATACCGGCTCCATTGCGGATCAAAATCCGGCGAGTATCTTTACTAAAGGGAGCTGGACGACTACCGGAGTCGCGAGTCTCCTTGGGAAAGATGGCCCCAAACTGAATTTCCAGAGGATCGTTCCCCTTGCCATAGACATGCTGATCCGGCAAAGGCTGGTTGTAATCCGCAAATAAGGTGACGAACTGAGGTACTTTCCGGAACGGGGCGCTATAGTTAAACAGGCTAATTTGAGGCCCCCAATTTCGGCATTCCTGAGCCTCCTGGCCCAAGCCCCGCAGATAAGGGATAGTCTCCTCCCCGAAGTAATCCGAATACTCCTGAGAATCCACCATGGCATCAACCAGTCCCGACAGCCCTTTAGCTGAGACAATATCGAAATACCGGGTAAACTCCTCTGGAGAACTCAATCCTCGACCCAAAAAGTGACGGGCTGCCAGTTCAACGACCCGGCTATTCACAAAGGAATCATGGAATTGTTTGCGGTAAATGGGGGATTTTCCTAAGCGCCGGACAAACTCCTTCGCTGAGATTTCCCCATTTTTGAACTTAGATTCCAGGTCAGAAACACTCAAACTATAGGCCCGAGTAATATCCCGCTCAAAAATTTGTCGATAGGCGGCTTTAATCACCGCTTCCTTCTCCGAAGTGGATAACCCCGGCTTCATGACAAATTTCTGCCGATTTTCTGAGGCATTGAAATAGATTTGAGGCAACTCCAACCCTTGCTGATCAATGCTTTGCCGCTGGCGCAATTTGTTCTCAGGGGTTGAGCCTTCAAACTCTTTGAGCAGAACTTCAAAATACTGCAAAATCAGCTCTTGGGATTCTTTGTCTCCGGCAAAATAACCAATTGCAGCCCGCCGCATCTCCTGGATAGCCACCAGGGTGGCCGCCGTCGAGCAGGCATTTTCAATGATTTCCCGCAGCCCCCGAACATTCACCGCCAGGATACTGGGATCTCCGGCAACAATGGCATAGGTGAGATAGCGCAGAAACCAGCTCATGTCCCGGAGGGACTTAGTCATATTCTCTGGGCCATATCGAGAGATATTAATCGGCTGGAAACCCGATGGAACGAGAACTACAGGGCCACCACTGCCCCCAGCTTCCGCAAAAATATTTCTTAAACCACCAAGCAAGCCCCCTCCGCCACCATTTTTGGTGTCAACATAGGACACTGTGCCCAACTTCATGCCTTCAGCAACACTAGCCCCAACGCTGGAGGTCGCCATGGCAACCTGAGGTTCATCTGGCCTTTCTAAAAATGCGAGGGGAGAACCGCCCGTAAAAATCCGGTTAGCGGCTCGGGACACAATTATCTCTGAGTTCTGGGTCAGAACTTGAGCAATCCCCAAGCGTCTAGCCCCTGAGCTAAAGTAAGTTGATAATTCGTTAAGCTCGCTTCTCCCTAAAAAGCGGTCTTGCTGCTCCGCCTGAGAAATCGTTGCTACAGGAACAGTCTGATAGAGTTGTGGACGCGCAACTGCGCCCCCACCGCTTGCTTTAACACTCATGTGATCTTTTCCGCTCCCTACTTGAATCGCTACAGATTTTAACCTGATGGCTCTCAAATCCTTGGAAGTTTCCAGCAAGTAATTCCTACTGTTTGCCCACCCCAATAGTGATTTGAGCAGATAGCCCCGTTAACTTTTTCAGATTAACTTCATTCAGATTAAAGTGTTTTTGGCTCTTTATGCAGTCTTTGTTAAAAAGCGTATCGAAACTTATTGTGATTGATTTAGGGCCGGTTATCTGAGAAAAAATGATAAGTTTTATTAAACTCGACCCCTTGAATGATTGATCGCATCAGGTTGACAAAGGCGATCGCAACATCATCCGAATTTTAAGAATCGTGAACTTTCTGAGCTGGTCTTAGGGTTAATATTCTCTCGCCCTTTTGATCTGGCTTTTTGAGCCTGATTAAAGCCCTTTAATTCATCACTTGGGATCACCGCCTTGTATCTGAGAACCTGTCAACAGATTTTAGACAGAATCTTAAAGTTTGTTCACAATTGAGTCGCAAGATTAGGCTATCCTCTCAACAGAAACAATGCCTGAATCCAAACGCGATTGCCGAGTATAGTTACCCGGTGTACTGAGTACAGTGACTGGACGTAATTGTCTGGGCAATGACTGGGCATTCTGAACGCAAGCCTTGAACGCAATCTTTGAACACAATCTATACTATGGAAGACATCAGCGCCGCCGTTAAACAGCTTTATGACACTTATCCCTTTCCCCCCGATCCATTGTCTAATGAACCCCCTCCTGGCTATAACTGGCGCTGGTGTTGGCCCACAGCCTATAGTTTTTGCACAGGACAGGCCCCCCAAGACTATCAAATTCGGATTCTAGATGCCGGATGCGGTACAGGATCAAGTACGGAATATCTGATCAAGCTCAATTCTCGAGCCGCTGTTTTAGGAATCGACCTGAGCGATGGGGCAATCAAAATGGCTAGGGAGCGCTGTAGTCAATCTGGAATTTGCTCTGCGGGGACTCCGGAACCTGAGTTTCAGCGATTGAGCCTGTATGATGTCACCCAACTGGCTGGTCAGTTTGATTTGATTAACTGTGTCGGGGTACTACATCATCTACCTGATCCGATTCGGGGGCTGCGAAACCTGGCGGTGAAGCTGGCTCCGGGGGGATTGATGCATATTTTTGTCTATGCTGAGCTGGGTCGTCGAGAAATTCGCCTGATGCAAGAAGCGATCGCCCTATTGCAGGGAAATCGGCGAGGCAATTACCAGGACGGGGTCAAAACGGGCCGTCAGATGTTTGCCGCTTTGCCCCCGGAGAACCCCCTGGCAAAGTATGAGTCCAGCCGTTGGGCCATGGAAAATCAGCGAGATGAGTGCTTTGCTGACATGTACGTTCATCCCCAGGAAATTGACTACAACATCCAAACGCTGTTTGAGCTGATTGAAGCCTCTGGTCTTGAATTTATTGGGTTTTCTAATCCGAATTACTGGCAATTGGATCGATTATTGGGTCAAGCTCCGGAGTTGCTTGAACGGGCAGCGGAGCTGAGTGACATGCAGCGCTATCGTCTGATTGAGCTGCTCGATCCCCAACTCAGTCACTATGAATTTTTTCTGGGACGACCGCCCCTGCCTTTAAATCATTGGTCAGAGGAAGAATCCCTGTTAAATGCAATCCCTCAGGTGAGCCCTTGCCTGAATGGCTGGCCGAGTCAAACCCTGTTTGACCCGGACTACAAGTTGATCACCCTCTCTGATGACGAATTTCAGTTTATGCAAGCCTGCGAGGTCAATTTGCTACCCGGAGAGGAACGGTCTCCAGACTTAGCTAAAACGGTCAGGGATATTCTAGTGCAAGCTCCCCTGGATCTGGAAACCGTGCGATCGCTGCAAACTCGTCAGTTGATTCTTTTGACCCCTGAGTAAAGAGTCAGATTTTTCTGCTGCTGTACTTGATTAAATCTGCTTTGGGAATTGATTTATTTCCAGGTTCCCATCTCCAGGATCAACTGCAAAAGTTTTGAAATTTCCCCCTTGAGTCCTCAGGGTTGAAGTTGGGTTTGGGGAATTGAAATCGGTCGCATTAAACATTCAGCCGCTTTCTGGGCGATCGCCTCTGACAGAACGATTTGTTTCAAACTGACCAGGCCATCTTGAATAAATAAATCCCTGACCACTGCTTTATCTCCAGAATTAAAACTGGTCTCATAGTACACTTGCTTAATCCCAGCCGAAATCACTAATTTCAAGCAGGATAAACAGGGTTCCAAGGTCACATAAATACTGGCCCCAGCACAGGAGATTCCATGTTTTGCTGCCTGGGCAACGGCATTGGCTTCAGCATGAACGGCTCGGGAAGGTAGGGCTTTATTGCTATCACAACTGAGTAAACCCGGATAACAGTAGCCTTGCGTAATGCAGTGTACCGATCCTGAAGGCGGGCCATTGTAGCCCGTCGCCAACACCTGCCGATCCTGAACAATCACGGCTCCCACCGGAAAGGCCAAACAGGTTGAACGGGTTGCTGCCAGCTTCGCCAGCATCAAAAAATACTCGTCCCAGGTGGGCCGTAACGGGGGTTGATAATCTTGAGCCATGGAACCGATAAGATGGGTCATTGGGGGCTTCCTGTAGAATTCATGGTCATTCCAGTCGAACCAAATCCTCCAGCTCCTCGGGTGGTTTCGCTGATCTGGGATACTTCCATCAGCTCAACCTGAAGCACGGCAGCAATTACAAGTTGAGCAATTTTCATCCCTGGAGTCACCTGAAATATGGTCTTGCCATGGTTGATTAAAATCACACCGATTTCCCCGCGATATCCTGCGTCCACGGTTCCAGGGGTATTCAAGACCGTAATCTGATGCTTCAAAGCCAGACCGCTACGGGGACGCACTTGGGCCTCGGTTCCAGGGACAAGTTCAATCGCAATTCCCGTGGGAATCAACTGACTTTCACCAGGGGCGATCGCCCGATCCTCAAGGGCAAACAAGTCTAAACCAGCGTCTCCGGCATGGGCATAGTGGGGTAAGATAGCATCCGGATTTAATTTTATAACTTTGAGCTTCATATAAGGTAAGATTGCCAGTTCAGGATTAAAGTGTTTAGGCTGGAGTAAAGGAGTTAGTGACGCGGTGCGCCGCCACCTCCGAAATTCGTACCTGCCGGGATTGAAAATCGCTGTAGATTAAGTTCAAGAATTAGGCTTAAGAATTAAGTTCAAGCCATAGATTAAAAGAATTTACCTTGAAAATTCAGGTCAGTAAAGTTTATCCTGACAATCTCAGGTCAGACATCCAAAGTTTAAGTAAAGCTTAAATTCTGGAGTTGTAGCTGGAGTTGTGACTGGAGTTATAAATTTTATGGATCTTAATAAAATCTTAAAAACCATCCCCAATACTATCACTCTTCATATCTAGCAATCACCAGTGATTTGTGAAATGGGGTGAAGCAGGCATTGCCTCTTTCTTTTTGGGGATTTTGTCCCTTGCTTCTCAAGGATTTCGTCTGTGAATCCTACCCTCACTTTTTTCATGATTTTTTTCATAATTGATTCAGGACTGCCACCATTCCTCAAAAATTCAAAAATTGAACATTACATCATACAATGAATAAAGTTTCTGACTCCCTTGAGCACAGTAATCAATATCTTTAGGAGGATTGAATGAGTCAAACTACCCCTCAAACTACTATTCAAATAGCAACCTGGATTGATCCTTTAGAAGATGGTAAAAGTCGGATTGAGCTGATCAACTCTATGGGCAGTGATTTAGATATTGTCAATGATGCTCGTGCCAGCTTTGAAAAAGTCTCTAAAAAGCTGAGTGAACAAGATATCAAACTCATTAAATATTTAATCGATCACGACCATACTAGTCCTTTTCGAGGGGTGGTGTTTAAGTTTAAGATCAAAGCGCCTTTATTTGTCTGTCGGCAATGGTGGAAACATGTGATCGCCAGCAATCACAACGATGAACAATTGGGCTGGAATGAAAAAAGCTTTCGCTATGTTTCAATTGATGATGGCGATGATTTTTATATTCCAAAAACCTTTCGTCAGCAGGCAAAAAGTAATAAACAAGCCACAGAAGGTTTCATTGATGAAACTGCCAATCTACAGGCTCTAGAAATTTACTCCCGGCAATGTGACCAAAGCTATACAGCCTATCGTCAACTTCTAGATTTAGGGGTCGGGCGAGAACAGGCTAGGGGGGTCTTAGTCCCTTCAGTCTATACATCCTGGGTTTGGACAGTTTCCTTGCAGGCATTGCTGAATTTCATTCAATTGCGCCTGGGTTCCGGGGCTCAGAATGAAATTGCAGCCTATGCAGACGGGCTATTGAAAATCATTAAACCGATTGTGCCCCAGTGCATTGCAGCATGGGAACTAAGTCATCATTGACTATTCTTGTTCCCGAAATAATAAGCGTACAGATCTGGTACAAGCTGAAAGTTTGAGGATACATAATCCTGGGGATCAACAATTTCTTGGTAGGTGAGGTACTTAGCAATCAGCTCCCGAATTTCCTGGGTAGACTGCCAGATGATTTTTCCCTCCTTGAACATGGTATATCCACCCCCTCCCAGGGCTCGGTAATTATTCAAGGCGACTCGAAACGTTTGATCGGGCTCGACGGGCTTTCCCTGGAATTCCAGTCGAGTAACTCGTTTTCCGAGAGGCT
Source organism: Oscillatoriales cyanobacterium RM2_1_1 (assembly GCA_012033335.1). Lineage (GTDB taxonomy): Bacteria > Cyanobacteriota > Cyanobacteriia > Cyanobacteriales > Microcoleaceae > JBHJGO01. The sequence continues at coordinate 20,262 of JAAURB010000024.1, read as the reverse complement.
GAGTCAAATCCAGCGCGTAGTCAATTCCCCGGTAGAGATCCCAATTATAACTGCGCTGTTGTTCCGCTACTACCGCTTTGGGAGAGTCGGGTAATGGGATAGTCAATTGCTTAAAGTAAGCGGCATTTTTTTCCAGCGATCGCCGCAGCATATCCCCGTTAATTTCAATCACAAACAGGCGGTTGTCATAGACATAAACACTGTAGGCATTCCGTAAAGTAATGTTCCCCGCTGGGATAGCCCCAGTATCAGTAAAAATTGCCGTAATTCCAATATCCACAGGGTAACCTGCCCCTTCTGCCGCCTGAATTTGAACACTATTGATCAAGTTAGCCAAGGCACTGCTGTGATAGCGAGCAGCCGCACCTCCTACAAAAGCTGCTTTAGCGACTCCAATGGGTTGATTAATGTATTCCAAGGTTTGCTCATGGGCCGATTGAAATCGCTGAACAAACTCAGAATTGGGAGAGATTCCGTTGACGGGCAAATTGACCGCGTCCTTCTGAATAATCTTCCAACCCCCTGAGCGTTTCTCCAGTTGGACGGTGAATTTACTCAGGGCTTTTCCCCAATAGGAGGGTTCTGCAATCAAAACCTGATTAATCACTGACTGGGGCACATCCAGGTGGGAATGCCCCGCCAGAATAATGTCAATCCCCTTGACCTGCTCAGCCAAAGCAATTGTGACGTTCTCGCCGGGGGGTGATGGGGTTGATTCCCAGGTGTTTGGACTCTCTAACCAGGCGGAGGCGTTAGAACGCTTCCCTGGAGCCTTTTCCCAGCCGGTGTGTTGGGCTACGACAATCACATCTGCTCCCTGCTGGCGGAGCTCTGGCACATAGCGTTGGGCAGTGGCAATGGGATCGATGAAGGATAATCCGCCAAAATTTTCAGCAGGCAGCCAGTTGGTCACCCCCGTGGTTGTCAATCCCAAGATTCCTACAGTTACCCCATCGATCTCCCGCAAAATGTAGGGCTTGAAGGCTGGAGTGCCATCTGGACGAACCAGATTAGCACAGAGGACGGTGGCCTGAAGTTGCTCTGTCCACCGCGATAAAACCTCCAGACCAAAGTCAAAATCATGGTTGCCTGGAACAAACACATCAAACTGAAGCTGATTTAAGGCGGCGGCAACGGGATGGGGAGACTGAATATCAATTTTGTTATAAAAATAAGCCAAAGGAGTTCCCTGAATAGTGTCTCCGTTATCAATCACCAGGGTATTCGGATTTCTGAGGCGCTCTTGCTCAATCAGGGTGGCAATTTTAGCCAGCCCCCACTCAGCCGACTGATTGGCAAAATAATCCCAGGGCATCAGATTGCCATGGAGATCACTGGTTTCCAAAATCGTAATGGTTTTAGTCAGGGGAGATTGGGCTGGGGACACGGTTGAAATCCCTAAGACGGTGATCACGCAAAACAGAGCCAGGAAAAAATTTCGCCGAATCATAGAAGCATTCAAGATTGCACAGCCTGCCTCTAAAATTCTAGGTACTTTATGTAAATCTTGTGTAAATTTTCTAGTTGCGTCTTTAAAGCTATCGTAAAGCACCTTGGTTTCTGTCGATGGTTTCTGTCGATTTTGTCAGGGCTATTCCCATGGTCATTCAGGTGATCAGAGAGTCGGATCTAGTAAAAGAACCCCAGAACTTGAAGTCATTTTAACCTTTTGTTAACAGAATCCCGAGGGTTAGCCAGCCTTGTCGATGCAGGTTAAGCTTGATAAGATCTAGATCAAAATCAATCTTATCCAAGGCTATTTGTGAACGGGTTTTTAGATGTTGTTCTGCTGGTTCTGACGGTAGCCTTAGCGCTTCCGGTCGGTGTTCTTTTGATTGAGTGTGGAGTCGCCTTTGTTTCTCGTCAAGAGAATCCCAAGGGACAACATCTTCCTGAATCTCAAACGTCTGAAACTAAAGTCTCTGTTTTAATCCCAGCCCATGATGAGGCATTACAGATTCAGGGAACCCTGGAGGGGTTATTGCCTCAAGTTCAGAGATCTGAACAGATTGTCGTAGTCGCTGACAACTGCAGTGATGAAACCGCCGCGATCGCTCGCCAGTTAGGGGTTACAGTTTTGGAGCGTCAAAATTTGGAGCAACGGGGGAAAGGTTATGCCCTTGACTACGGTCTAGAATTTCTGGCCCGGAATTCATCAGCAGGGCCCCCAAACGTTCTGGTGATGGTGGATGCGGATTGTCGGGTTGAACCCGGCACCGTCAGCCGGATTGCTCAACTGGCCCAGGATAGCCAAAGACCGGTGCAGGCCCTTTACCTGATGGAAACCCCAGCCAACCCCAGCTCTAAAGACTCAATTTCGGCTCTGGCCTTCCTGGTCAAAAATCAGGTTCGACCCCAAGGATTACTACACTTGGGGGTTCCCTGTGCATTGACAGGCACGGGCATGGCTTTTCCGTGGGTGTCTTTGCAAGGTATTTCCCTGGCCAGTGGCAATATCGTTGAGGATATGCAACTGGGAATTGATCTGGCGATCGCTGGATTTCCACCGCTGTTTTGCCCGGAAGCCATGGTAATTGGGATACTGCCCCAGCAGGAGCAGGCGGCTACCCGCCAGCGTACCCGCTGGGAACATGGCCATCTCCAATTGATCCTGGGTCAAGCGCCCCGCCTGATTCAGGCCGCGATTCAGCAAAGGCGCTGGGACTTATTGGCCATGGCCCTGGATTTATCGGTTCCGCCCCTATCGTTGCTGGTAATGTTGTGGCTTGGAGTTACCGCCCTGACGGGTCTGGCCCTGTTTTTTGGGATGGCCTGGCAGCCCTTTGTATTATCAGTTATAGAAGGGGGACTGCTGCTTTTAGCTGTAGCTTTGGCTTGGTTAAAGTTCGGTCAAGATCAGGTTCCCCTCAAGACTCTGCTCAGTATTCCAGGCTATATTCTCTGGAAAATCCCCTTGTATTTCGCCTTTCTGTTCAAACGCCAACAGGAATGGGTGCGAACGGATCGGGACTCTACCTAACGTCCTCAATATCCTGAACCCTCATGAAAATTGCCTACTTCGTCAATCTATATCCCAAGGTGAGTCATAGTTTCATTCGACGAGAAATTTTAGGGATTGAAGCCTGTGGAATTGAAGTTTTGCGGTTTGCGGTTCGTTCTGTTGCTGAGGAATTGGTGGATGATGCAGATCAGTTAGAGCTCAAGAAAACTCGCTACGTTTTGGGTGTGGGCGGCTGGGGTTTGTTGGCCCATAGTCTGAGGGCAATGATTACCCGTCCGGGGCGGTTCTTCCAGGGTTTGGGGCTAGCCTGGAAAGTTGGGATCAAATCTGATCGGGGTTTGCTGTATCACTTGATCTACCTGGCTGAGGCTTGTGTGTTGCTACACTGGCTCTTGGAGGCAGGGGTGGATCGGTTGCATGTTCACTTTGGTACTAATTCCACGACGGTGGCGATGTTATGCCGGGTTTTGGGCGGGCCCCCCTATAGTTTTACTGTCCATGGCCCGGAGGAGTTTGATAAGCCTCAGGGGATCGCTTTATCTGAAAAAATTGATCACGCCAGCTTTGTGGTGGCGATCAGTTCCTATGGCAAGAGTCAACTGTTCCGCTGGTGTCCGTATACCCAGTGGTCAAAAATTCAGATTATTCGTTGTGGGCTAGATGAACTATTCCTGGATTATAGCTATACGCCAATTCCTGATGCACCCCGATTGGTGTGTGTGGGTCGCCTGAGCGAACAAAAAGGCCATCTCCTGCTGTTGGAAGCGGTCAGTCAGTTGGCCTTGACGGGATTGCAATTCAAGTTAGTTTTTGTCGGGGATGGGCAACTGCGGCCTCAAATTGAAGCCCGCATTGCCCAATCTGGCCTGGAGAACTACATTGAAATTACCGGATGGGCCACAAGCCGAGAAGTGCGGCAGCACATTTTAGACGCTCAAATCCTGGTCTTACCAAGCTTTGCTGAGGGATTGCCCGTTGTGCTAATGGAAGCTTTGGCCCTTTCCCGTCCTGTGATCAGTACCTATGTAGCTGGAATTCCTGAATTAGTGGAGCCTGGAGAAAATGGCTGGTTGGTTCCTTCGGGTTCTGTAGATGCTTTAATCAAGACAATCCAAGTTGCCCTCAACACCCCAACACAACAGCTTGAATTTATGGGCAAACAAGGCCGCGAAAAAGTCCTCAAACTCCACAATATTGCCTATGAGTCTGCCCGATTGGCTTTGCTGTTTGAAAAGATGTCCGATCTCCCTTCCGTGGTGCGATCGCCCTTATTAGAAGAGGTTGCTGTCAGCAATTAAGGGTTGGAGCTAAGTCAACCCGCCCCTGGGCTCAAGGAGTAATCATGGCTTCAAGCACAATCTGTAAAGTCTGGGTCAAGTCCGTTACGGCTTGACGGCGATTGGCTTTATAGTCTGGCCAGCACTGAGAGACGGATAGGGGTTCAGCGACAGCGAGATTGACCCGTTGCTTGCCCAGATTAGGGCGACGGATCGGTTCATTGCCCTTGAGGCAAACCAGGGTTTTCCAGAGAATCAAACTGGTCTCAGCAAATCGATCATAGGTCGGATTTTCCTGGACATAGCGACCACTGACCGCCACAAAACTCTCAACCAATCTCATGTGCCACATCCGCAAACTAGCCTCTTCCGCTACCCGATCCGCCAAGCCCCGTTCCACCGCCGACAGGGCCTCGACATCTTTGATATCTTCACGGTAGATACAATCCCAACCTGCCTGTTCTAGACGACGGCATCGATCAGTCAAGCTGCCCTTAGCCTGAACGGCAAAATAATCCTCAGCAATCTGCAGGGCGGTATTGAGTAACTGTTGCAGGCGGGTTGATAGCTCCGCCGATTCATCCGTGACTAAGGGCTGATGATAAAACTGTCGGTAAAAATTCTCCATCAGTCCCAGCAAATGTTTGCCCAGGTTGACCAATCGAGGATAGAGCCCTTCAAAGTTCTCAGGAGAATTTATTGGCCCACTCAGACCGCAGTCAGTTTCCATCTGGGAGAGTAAGTCGGCGATCGCCCCCCAGTTCTCTTCCAAATAGGAGTATTGCAGACCTAGAGGTACAATAAATACCTCCTCGGTTCGCCCAGCTTTCTGTAGATCCTCGGCGCACCAGAACCCCAACTGAGCCACTCCAGGTTCCAGGGGGCTCACCCGTTGGTTATGGCCATTGGTCGAGCCTTCAGGGGCGGCAGCCAGGGGAAAACGACCATTCGCCATTAAGTGTCGAGCCGATTTTAATCCCTGTCGGTCGAGTTTGCCCCGCACGATAGAAGTTCCCCCCAGTTTGGGAAATAACCAGGCGACATAGCTACCAGCCCAAACTGGAATTCCCCGATCATACATAAAATGAGCATGAACCGGATCAGCCAAGGCAATGCCTTTCTGGTGAGCCATTTGAGGAATCTGCCGCCACAAAAGCTGACTGATGGAGTACGGATCATCAACGCATAAATGGCGAAATGCCATCAGAAAACGAACTTTGCCCTGTTGGAATTGGGAATAGAGTTCAACCAACCGCTCAATATTCTGGGTCTGAACCTCCGCAATCGGAGTATTGGCCCGTATCCATAGGGGCATCCCTGTTCGACAAAACCGCCACACCCAAATATTGAAGTCAGGGGCTAAAAATTCCAGAGGCGGTTGAACATTGACAACAGAGTAAGACATGACACCTGGCCCGTTCAGAGTTGGACAGTTTGGTTTGACGTTAGCTCATTTCGAGCCCCGCCTCAAAGGTTTCACTCCAAGTTTAATCCCCAGAGTTTAATCCCCAGAGTTATTGAGTGGAAAGCAAATCATTAGTGAAATAGATATGGCCCAAGGTCTTGTTATCGTAAGTCCGTTTGGCAAACCGCCAACCGGGCTCCAGAATAATCTTGGTGAAACCATTACTCATGCCATAGGTTCTACCAATAATAATCAGCGGGGCATAGACATCCACCCTGGAGGAGGCCACGAGTAAAATATCACCCCCGACGCTTTGAATACTCAAGGTGTGGGTTAGGGCCAGATCCCGACCTCCCATCCGCAGGGAATAGCCATTACTATCGGTTGCCCGCCCACAAATCCCTGTAAAGTCAAAGGTCAACAACAGGGGATCGACCTCGGTGGGATTGTTACCGCTTTCTTGCCAGCAGGGACGGGTATCGGATACCTGTTCCACAATCACCAGGGAATAGCCATACCGACGGGGCACGGCGATCGCAACAAATCGTTCCTGATCAACTTCTCTCTGGCCAAATTCGACAGCGATAGAGGCTGTTGCTCCTTCAAAAATAAGGAATGCAAAACTAGCTCCAGCGATCGCTGTCCTGAGCTTTGCTCGAAGTCCCATCACAATCCTAATCCTAAATCCTTTCAATAGAAACTATAGCCCAATCTTAACGGCTCTTCGAGTCATCCAACAGGGGATACTCGAGCCGATACTGAGGGACTAAAGCTCTCTTACAATAGTGTCTCAATCTGAAACATTACAGTTCCCGAAGCCGTTCTTGAACAGTTCTTGAACAGTTCTCAAAATAGGTCTCGAAACTAAGATTTCTGAGGAATTCCCACGGGCAAGATCAAGCCCTCCTTAGCCATCACCATGTGGGGAAAGGCCGCTTGAACTTGCTGTTCGACCTCATCGAGGAAGTCATCAGTGTGGGTCGGATCATGATGAAAAATTACAACCTGCTTGATATTAGCCGCCTCTGCCATTTTAATCGCTTCTTGCCAGGTTGAATGGCCCCATCCTATCTTAGGAGATTTGACGTTGTGGTATTCCTCATCGGTATACATGGCATCGTAAATTAAAACATCGGCACCTTGGGCTAGATTCAAGACGTTTTCATCGATTCCTTCGGGAAAATGCTCCGTATCTGAGCAGTAAACCACGGTCTTCCCATTCCAGGTGACCCGGTAGCCCATGGCAGTATTGGGATGATTGAGTTGCCCTGTTTGAATCTCAATCCCATCCAACGTGACGCGATCGCCTACTTTGAGTTCATTAAACTGTAAATCAGCCCGCAATCCCTTTAAAGGAACCGGAGAATTGGTATGAAGAATCCGTTCAACAAAGTGTTGCTTCATGGATTCTCCCTCCGGAGGAGTTGCCCCGTAGATTTTGAAGCAGTTGCCTGGGGTAAAGGCGGGAGTAAATAGAGGAAACCCCTGAATATGATCCCAGTGATAGTGAGTGAAGAAAATATAAGCTTCTACAGGAGCTTCCTGCATCAGGCTATCCCCCAAAACCCTTAATCCTGTTCCCCCATCAAAGATCAGTCGTTTTCCCGCCACTCGCATTTCGATACAGGAGGTATTTCCACCGTAGCGAACGGTATCTTTTCCCGGTGTCGGGATACTACCCCGCACCCCCCAAAACTGAACTACAAAATCCTCGAAGTCCAGAGAATGAGACGCTAAAGTCGTAACTGACCCATGCATTCGTTCAATTGATGAAATGGTCTTCATGGCTGATCTAATTTCAAAGTTCTACATTGACCTTGATGACGCAACAGATGATCACACAAAACCAGAGCAACCATTGCCTCTACCATCGGCACAGCCCTGGGTAAAACACAGGGATCATGTCGTCCTTTTGCGGCTAGTTGGGTCGGTTCTCCAGTTTGAGTAACCGTTTGTTGATTCTTGCGAATTGTAGCTGTTGGCTTGAAAGCGACTCGCAAAATAATAGTCTCGCCGTTGGAAATCCCACCCTGAATTCCACCTGATCGGTTGGTTGCAGTCCGAATCCGACCCTGGGAATCGGTTAAAAACTCATCATTATGTTTGCTGCCCATGAGCAGCGTTCCAGCAAATCCAGATCCGATTTCAAACCCTTTGCTAGCAGGCAAGGACATAATTCCCTTCGCCAGATCCGCTTCCAACTTATCAAATACAGGGGAGCCCAAGCCTACCGGCACCTGTCGCGCTACACACTCTACCACTCCACCGATGGAGTCTCCTTGATCTCGCACTTGCTCGATTAGTTCAATCATCTGCTCGGCTCGTTCGGGATCCGGACACCGCACAATATTGCTCTCAACTTGTTCCCGGGTGACAGTCTCAGAGTTAATCATCCCTTCCAAATGCTGAATCCGCTTGACATAGCCAACAATCTCAACTTTGGAAAACTGCTGCAAGACTTTTTTGGCGATCGCTCCGGCAGCTACCCGACCAATCGTCTCTCGAGCAGAAGAGCGACCTCCCCCCTGCCAATTGCGAATTCCATACTTAGCGTCGTAGGTGGCATCTGCATGGGACGGACGGTACTTAGTGGCCATCTCGCTGTAATCTTGGGGACGGGTATCTTGGTTGCGAACCAGGATAGTGATTGGAGTTCCCAGGGTTTTACCCTCGAACACTCCGCTGACAATTTCACAAGTATCCGCCTCTTTGCGAGGAGTCGTGATCTTACTTTGACCCGGTCGTCGCCGATCAAGCTCAGCCTGAATTTCCGCTGTATTCAGTTCTAAGCGAGGAGGGCAACCATCCACCACAACCCCCACGGCACCACCGTGAGACTCGCCAAACGTTGTGATTCGAAATAAATGTCCGAATGAGTTGCCCATGAAAATAACTAGCTTTATCCCACACTAAAAATCCTATCAAATATCCGAGAGCCACTAAATGATCTGAGTCACAATTAGCACTGCAAAGCAGATCTCTCAAACATCACCTGAAGAGAACAGCCCAGTGCTCATAATCGTGGTGTAACTGGGGATTATGGATTAAGGGGACTATGGATTCAAGTAAATTAGAACAGCCGAGACGATGCTGTTTAGCAGGCAAGATGCCAATGCCACAGACTTGCATCTTGAACTTTTCTCCACTGAATCCATCAGGTAGCAAATCTAACTCTACCAGACCCTCTAGATCGTTTTGTGGCTCCAGCGCCTGACCCTGAACAGTAACTATTCTCAATGGTGATCCCCAGACTAGGTAAAGTCAGCTTGGGATCTAGTCTTCGTGATCTTCGAATGGATCACTCAATTCAGTAGATGGAGGGCCAAAAGCAGTATAGACTGCATAGGCCGTAATGCCAACGACAAAAACCGCGATGGAAATGTTAAGAGCTATTGCAGGTTCCATAAGTGTTATTTAACATCTGAGCCGGACTATCTTATAATCTTATTACAAAACATTAAAAAGTGTTGTTGAATTCGTTAAGTAGGTGACTTATGGCACAACGAACTTGGCTAGGTGACATTCTGCGTCCCCTCAACTCTGAGTATGGAAAGGTTGCTCCAGGCTGGGGAACTACCCCATTGATGAGTGTTTTTATCTTGCTATTCTTCCTGTTTCTGGTGATTATTCTACAGATCTACAATTCTTCTCTATTGTTAGAGAACGTTGATGTAGACTGGGCCAATTTGACCCGCTAGGTGGCAAGCCATCAGCTTTGGGATTCTCCTGATTTCAACACCTTGGTTCTAGCTTGACCTGGGAAGATCTTGAGGACATTTGGCTAGGGACATATAATTGAGGGGCATAAGTATAAGAGATTACATCGATCCTTGAATCTTTTTTCTTCTATTTGCTGATGCCCCCCGGTTCTTGGTAAAAGTTCAACCCAGAATCTTCCGATAATTTCAAGGGTTGTATTGACTGATGATTTATTCAGGATTATTGATTTAAGGACTTGAAGGAGTAAATCGCATGAATATTTTCGGGATTGGCTTACCAGAAATGATGGTGATTCTAGTTCTAGCCTTGTTAGTTTTTGGCCCCAAAAAACTGCCTGAAATTGGTCGGAGTATGGGAAAAGCAATTCGTGGATTCCAAGAGGCATCCCGTGAATTTGAAAATGAAATCAAGCAGGAAGTCAAGCAGTTAGAGGAAACGGCAGAACTCGACTCCTCTCGGAAAGCCATTACCGCAGCTCAAACTCAAAACTCTCCCCAGAATTCTATCCAAAGCCCCGTAGCTGAGAACTCTGCAACTCAGAATTCTCTCGAGGGCTAGGGGACAAATAGCAGATTGTTCTCAGTTAATACTGTCAAGCTTGAGTATATTCATCGATACATGAATCTAGATTTATGAATGCAGATTTATGTATCTATTTGTAGCAACATTTATGGCGATCGCAAGTGATTTGTGAAATGGAGTGAAGGAGGCGTTGCCCCCTAGTTAGGGGTTAAGGTAACCCCAACCTCTCTACCGCTTTTTTCAGGATTGATTTAGGACTGCTAGATGGCAGAGATGGCTGTAAATAACGAACGAGTGGTTCCCCGATTGGTGGTGGGCCTGGGAAATCCTGAACCCAAATACGATCAAACCCGTCACAATATTGGCTTTGCAGCGATTGATGTCCTAGCTCGAAGCTGGCAAATATCTCTAGCAGAGCAGCGGAAGTTTAATGCTATTGTCGGGGATGGTCAGGGGATTCCAGGCCACAAGGTTTTATTGGTCAAGCCCCTAACCTACATGAACCGCTCCGGGCAGGCGATCCGAGCGATACTGGATTGGTATAAGCTGTCTCCCGAATCGGTATTGGTGATTTACGACGATATGGACTTACCCCTGGGACGGGTGCGGTTGCGGTTGTCAGGTTCAGCGGGAGGACACAACGGCATGAAATCGGCGATCGCCCACCTGGGAACCCAAAATTTTCCCCGACTGAGACTGGGTATTGGCAAGCCGGGGGATGCCATACCAAACGCTAATACCGAAACAATTCCCCATGTTTTAGGCAAGTTTTCTATGGCCGAAGCGCCGGTGGTGGAGAAAGTCCTGAAACGGATGACAGAAATGATAGAGCTTGGCCTGCGAGAGGGGGTAGAGAAGGCAATGAGCCTCTACAATAGTCAGAGTATTGTTTAGTACTCAGATGTTTAATCTGAGTCTGAACTTTTAGATTGATCTTGAACGTGGGCTCTAGTCATTTACCAACCACAACGGCTTATATTCGGGTGACTCACCAATCCTGGCAGCAGGGGCTTCTGGAAGGGGAGGTCAGTGCTGGGGCTTTTGAGTGGCGATTTCAGTGGCGGTTTCGCTGTGATAAGAGCCTGATGATTCATCCGTCTGCGGGGCGGGCGTTAATTCAAGAACCCCTGGGACGGTTTTTGGAAAAGTGGGATTATCAGCTAGAACCGGGGGGGGATTACTCGTTTATAGTGCGAGCGAAGCTTTAGGATTGGGTGACTGACATTGACAGTCATAATCGCTCGTGGTTCAAGCATCATCTCGATGAAAACTTGTCACCCAACTGACCAAACCAACTGTATATTCAAAGCAAATTTATTTAAGTTCCTGATATTTGAGTTCCTGGGGAAATGATTAAGAAAGCAGCACTTTTAGAAGCGATCGCCGGGAAAAATCGGGGCCTATTATCTACCCCCGCCGATGCCCAGGCGATCTTATCCGCGATCGCCCAGCTTGAGGATTACAACCCTAATCCTAGACCTCTAGAAGCCAGGGAACTTCTCGATGGAAATTGGCGATTACTTTACACCAGCAGTCAAGAGTTGTTAGGGCTAGATCGGTTTCCTTTGTATAAGTTGGGACAGATTTATCAATGTATTCAAATTAAAACTGGTAATATTTATAATCTGGCGGAGGTTTATGGGCTGCCTTATTTGGAAGGGTTGGTGAGTGTCACGGCGCGATTTGAGGCGCTGTCTGAGCGTCGAGTTCAGGTTAATTTTAGTCGGCTAGTAGCGGGGCTGCAACGGCTGGTGGGATACCAGAATCCTGGACAGTTTATTGAGTCTCTGGAATCGGGTAAAAAATTCCCAGCCATTGATTTTAATTTCTCTGAAGGTCGCCAGCAGGGATGGCTGGATATTACCTATCTCGATGAAGATATGCGAATTGGCCGGGGGAATGTAGGAAGTGTATTTGTGTTGATTAAAGATAGAGTTCCTGTAGGAACAGGTAGGGGTGAGGTCTCCTCACCCTCATTCTAAGGACAGGTAGGAACAGGTAGGGATGAGGTCTCCTCACCCACACATTAGGAATAGGTGAAGGCAGGTAGGGGTGAGGTCTCCTCACCCTAGCCCCGACAACATTGGAATATCGCGGTTTAAGATCAGGGAGAGGCGATGAAAATTCTACATGGAACCTGGATTCCAGAAAATACAGCAGGGTTCATTCAAGCTGGAAATTTTTATTTGTGGGTTGAAACTACCCCCCTTCAAAAAACTAAGAAAAAAGCGGCTCAGTTCCATCCATTTCATTTGCAGGAAGCCGAACTATCTAGCTTTTTAATTGAGGAATTAGGGCTAAAAGGCAAAGAAAATATTGATTGGAAAACGGCAATTTCTCCCTGTGATTTTCTCCTGCCTACCGCTGAAAATCAACCGATTCCCTCTATTGAACTGTCTCGCTATCAGGAAGCAGAACTACCAGAAGAGTTTGAGTTTGTCTTCTGGAAAATCGCATGTTATCGTTTGAAAACTCAGGTTAAAACCGGAAGTTATAGCTACGCCCAAGTCAATCATGTCATTCAATTTCTGAATGATTTACACTTCCTGACAACCTATGGAGAAGGGGAAATTCAACTGGGGTCAGATCTGTTTTTCTGGTATCACTATACCCAGGCTTTCAAGCAAGTTTTACTCCAGGATCAATACATTCCCAGCTTAAAATATCGCCTGCTTTCTGGGAGTCGCAAAAGCAAAAAAAGCCAGTCTGCTGTCTTTGAGATTTATCCGGGTTGGGAAATTGTTTCAGAACAGTGGAATGCAATCCAGCAAACTTTTGTAGAATCGATGCCCCTGGTCTGCGGCTGCGGTTTTGAGGCGGCTGCAGAATCTTCCCAAATCCATGATCCAGAATCCTTACTGCATCATTTTTCCGAATGTTTGCTGACTGAAATTGTTACCCATACCCCTTCTACAGCCCAGTTTGACAAGCAAATTGCTGGAACATTGTTGGCCAACTGCCTGAATTCAAGCCAGATTACCCTGGGCCGATCCAGTGACATAGCCCTGGAAGAATACCAGAAATGGCAGGGATGGCGACAGCGCATCAGTTACACCCAAACAGCGATTCCGTTTTATCTTTATTTTCAGCTCTGTGCCCCAGAAAAAGCGGAGGAATCCTGGGAATTACAATTTTTAGTAGCTCCAAAGCATGATCCATCCTTGAGACTGTCCCTGCGAGATTACTGGCGGCTGGACTCACCACAGCAGCAGGGAATGCAGTCCTGGCTAGGGAAAGCATTTGCCTCAGATTTGCTGCTGAATCTGGGCTACGCCGCTCGGATTTATCCCCGGCTGTGGGACGGTTTGGAGACGGCGGAACCAGCAAGGGTTCATCTGGATTTAGAGGAAGCCTTTGACTTCCTCAAGGAAACAGCCTGGGTACTGGAATCCGCTGGGTATAAGGTGATTGTTCCAGCCTGGTGGACACCGACGGGGCGCAAGCGGGCCAAACTCCGGCTGAAAGCCTCTAGGAGCAGCTCTAGCAATGCCAAGGACACTAAATCCTACTTTGGTCTGGACACTTTAGTTCAGTACCATTATCAACTGGCCATTGGTGATCAACCGGTAACCCCTGAGGAATGGCAGCAGTTAGTTTCGGCAAAAACTTCCCTGGTACAGTTTCGGGGACAATGGGTCGAGCTTGACTCCACCAAAATGCAGCAGATGTTGGAGTTCTGGCAGACCCATGGGGAAGCCGGTTCCCAGATGTCCCTGATGGAACTGATGCAACAACAAGCTGAAGCGGGAGATGAGGTGGAATTTGAACGGGATGCAGCCCTGGAGGATATGCTGGCAAAGTTGCAGGATAAAAATCGCCTGGAACCCATAGAAGATTTACCCCAACTCCAGGGAACCCTGCGGGATTACCAAAAGCGGGGCGTAGCCTGGTTGCACTATCTGGAAACCCTAGGGCTGAACGGTTGCCTGGCGGATGATATGGGTTTGGGGAAAACGGTGCAGGTGATCGCCCGGCTGGTTCAAGAGAAATCCTTTCAGGAGGATTCAATTCACCCAGATTCAATTCACCCAGATTCAATTCCCGTAGCCAACCGCCAAGGGCCAACCCCAACTTTATTAATCGCCCCCACCTCCGTCCTGGGCAACTGGCAAAAAGAGATCAAAAAATTCGCCCCTCACCTGAAAACTCGGGTTCATCATGGGGGCGATCGCATTCAAGACCCCAAAGTATTTCAAACCCTTTGCCAGGATTTGGACGTGTTAATCACCTCCTATACCTTGATTCGTAAGGATGCCAAATTACTCGGTGCAAGCCCATGGCATCGGATTGTTTTAGACGAAGCCCAAAATATTAAAAATCCCAAAACTGCCCAAACCAAAGAAATTCTCAAACTCTCCGCCCAGCATCGCCTGGCTTTGACTGGAACTCCGGTGGAAAACCGTTTATTGGATCTGTGGTCAATTTTTAATTTCCTCAATCCAGGGTATCTGGGTAAACAAAATCAATTTCGTAAATCCTTTGAAATTCCGATTCAAAAAGAGAATGATCGGCGGCAAAGTGTCACCCTCAAAAAATTAGTGGAGCCATTTATTTTGCGGCGGGTCAAAACCGATCAATCGATTATTAAAGATCTGCCTGACAAAGTGGAGCAAAAGGTTTACTGTAACCTGACAAAAGAGCAAGCTTCCCTCTACGAAGCCGTGGTCAAAGATGTGGAGAAGCAACTGGCAAAAGTAGAAGTAGAAGGGATTCAACGTAAAGGATTAATCCTTTCGACCTTGATGAAACTCAAGCAAATTTGTAACCATCCCCGCCAGTTTCTTCAGGATGAAAGTGAGTTTTCCCCAGCGCGATCGCACAAGCTCTCGCGACTCCAGGAAATGTTAGAAGAGGTCTTTGCTGAAGGGGAAAGCCTGCTAATTTTTACGCAATTCCGGGAGATTGGGGACGCCTTAGAACAGCAACTCCGCCATCATCACTATAATACTTACTACATTCACGGGGGAACTAATCGAAACAAGCGCGAACAGATGATTGCTGATTTTCAAGATCCGGCCAGTCCGCCCAGTGCTTTTATCTTATCTCTAAAAGCCGGGGGAGTAGGAATTACCCTGACCAAAGCTAACCATGTATTTCACTTTGATCGCTGGTGGAATCCTGCCGTTGAAGATCAGGCTACAGATCGAGCTTTTCGGATTGGTCAAAAAAAGAATGTATTTGTACATAAATTTGTCACGTTGGGATCCTTAGAAGAGAAGATTGATCAAATGATTGAGGATAAGAAAAAGCTATCTTCTCTAGTGGTTGGTGCGGATGAATCCTGGTTAACAGAGCTGGATAACGACACCTTTAAACAGTTAATTGCCTTGAATCACAGCGCCATTTTAGATTAAAAAATCCCAAAGTAGGAGCTGGGTCACCCAGCCCTCTAAGTCATTGAATCCGAAAGTCACCCAGCCCTCAAGTCAATAATTTAGATCAAGAAATTTTAGGATAAACCAATCATGAATCAATTCAGCCGTACCTGGTGGGGTCAAAAATTTATTTCAGCCCTGGAATCCTTCACTGATTCAGCCCGATTAAGTCGAGGTCGTTCCTATGCAAGAAGCAACAAAATCATCACCTTCGAATCCAGCAAAGGCAAAATCGAGGGAACCATTCGAGGTTCTATCAATCCCTATTTTGGTGTATACAAAGAACCTATTTATGGTACTGAAATTACCATTACTCCAATTTCTAAAAAGGACTGGTCTAAAATCATGCAAGTCCTGGCTACCAATGCTAGCTTTGTCTCAAAGTTGCTCCTCAATGAAGTTCCCGAAAACATTGAAAAAAGTTTTCTAGCGGTGAATCAACATCTCTTGCCCCATAGCCGTCAGGATTTTAAAACCACATGTTCCTGCCCAGATTTTTCTAATCCTTGTAAACATATTGCGGGTCTATGTTATCGCTTTGCCGTCGAACTGGACAATGATCCATTTCTCCTGTTTGAATTGCGAGGGTTGTCCCGGGAGGAATTGCACACTGAATTAGCAAAAACCTCCCTGGGCCAGGCTCTAATTGCGGGATTAGGAACAGAAAAACTTCCCCCTCAACCGGTGAATTCCTACTACCCTGAACCCCAAAAAACGACTCTGAACCCCGCAACCACATTACGGGAATTTTGGTTCGGATCTAAACCCCTATCGCCTCCCCAACAGGATAATCAACCTGCACCTGTTTCTGGGGTTTTGGTGAAAAAGCAGGGGGACTTTCCTGCCTTTTGGGAGCGAGACAATTCATTTATTGAGGTGATGGAAGAGCTCTATCAACGGGTAAAAACTAAAAATCGTGACGTTTTTTAAATCTTAAAATGTTGGGTGATGCTTTCCTCATACGAACTCTTAAAATTGGCATGATACAAAACCCAGAGCACACCGCAGACCGTTGTATCTTACTCCCCCTCAGGCTAGTAAGCCTGAGCCAAGGAAGTCTCACAAATCACTGGTGATTACTGAAAAAATAATCAAAAACCCGATCTGAAGGGGATCGGGTCAACAGATGACTAACTCAATTCCGACTAGCTAAACCAGACAAGTTTGCGAGTTGAGGTCAGGAGTGAGGGGGTGAGATGGATGGGTTTCTGCTGCCATTTCCATTCCCCGTTTAAATTCTTTCAGGGTTGTCTGCCTGGCTTCTAATGCAATGATCAGCACTTCTGCTGCCTTGCGGGGTTCTCCTCGACCACAGAAAAAGAAGTCCGCAGCAAAGTAACCATGTTCTGGCCAGGTATGAATCGCAATGTGAGACTCTGCTAAAGTGGCAGTTGCCGTTACCCCGTGGGGACTGAACTGATGCACACACAAATCAATCAATGTAGCCTGCCCTGCGGTAATGGCTTCTAAGATAGCCTGCCGAATCCGCTCTGAATCGTTGAGGATATCGCTCGGACATTGCCATGCATCCAAAATCAAGTGTTGACCCAATTGTTTCATTGACTAGATTTCACCTCCTTTGCTTGGTTGCACCTTTTCAGGTTGCTCTTACAATATTGTAAATTGTGCTGGATAAACATCCTACGACTTGATGAACCTCCAGGGTGAGGGCATGGCCGGAGAAGTTTACAGCCTAAGATTTCGATAGGCACTGGGCAATCTGGGCGTAAAACCCCGGCAGGTAGGTGTAGAGGCGTTCTGCCTGGAGATAAACCGCATCTGTACCACAGCTTCCACATCCCCCCGAGTCATGTTGATCAGCCAAATCCGCCACAATCTCCGTTGAGATTCCTCCCCAGGGAAGGTGGCCCTCAGAGGTTTTCAGGTCGTAGGTTAGTTCTGGTTCGGTGAGCCAATCTGAGGCCCACCAGAGGGCTTGAAACTCCTGATCCTTCAATGGTTCCCGGCGAGTCCAACCCACTAATTGGCCATAGGTGTCAACGGCGGTGCGAAGGTCATTGGGAAATCCAGCGATCGCTTGCTGCCACTGCTGAACCTGGGCCGAAAACCCAAATTTACCGTCGCTGTACGTTGTCCACAGTTGATCCAGGGTTTGCACTTCAGCACAGACAACCCGATTAAAATCAGGGGGGCAAACCAATCCTGATCCGGATAAACCCAACGATTGACTACAGTTCGGGTTGCTTGATCAGCAGCTTGCCAATTTTTCTGTTGGAGATAGGTTTCCAGTTGGGTGTAGGAAGTTGAAGTTGACCCTTGATCAGGCTGATTGCTGGAGGAGAGGTTATTTTCCAGATCTACCTGGGGGTCTGGAATTAATTGGGGTTTAAAGGTTGAGGAGAGGGATATCGATCCTGGTATTGAAATCAGAACAATTATTCCCGAGGAAATCAAGGCAGTCATAATCTGCAACATTTTCTCACGCTAATTTGGAAAACTTTTACACTAAGCATAACAATTGAATGTTGCTCAATGATCGAACCCGATTGGTTGGTCATATTTTGCTTTTTTAGAGTCCCGCGCGGCGGGGCTGATGAAAACTTAATATGAAAACTTAAAAAAACCTTATCCGTCGCAGATTAACGGAGTTGACATAACTTAAATACTGACTTAAATGCCCACTTAAATATTAACTTGAATATGGCCTACTTCTATTCTGTACGAGGATGGCTAGAGGTTGAACCAGAACAATTTGAACGGCTGATTGCAGTGGTGCAATGGATCCAATCTGATCAATCTCAAAGTTCTGAAAAAGCACTTTATGCGGCGGGGTGGTGCTGGCAAACAACTCTGATCAACTGGCGATGCTACGTTTTTTATGGGGCAGAAATGCAGGGGAGTGGATTGGTTTTTTTCCAGGAAATGCTGGACTGGGCGATCGCCGCCAATCTCAATCTGTCTGGATATTTCCATGCCCGGGGTGAAGATGGCTGCCGGAATCAGGCTTACAGAATCACGCAGGATCATCTACAGATTATTAAACTCGAGGGGCTAATCCCTGAGAACCCCTGACCCTGGTCGATCCAGGGGCCGATTACATCACCCCTCTAGATTACGCCAAAAGATAGATTTCTCTAATGACAGGACATGATGGGCATCAATCATAACCTGCGGTAGAGGGACTGATCCTAAAAAGTAAACTTGCCTCGATCAACTGATCACATGGGGAAGTTCTATAGATTTGCCCCTCCAGCAACCCCTCTAGCAATACTTGGAAACATCTTCCTTGCAATCATCCGCCAGGTAAGAAAGAGCTCGAAACCGCAATCCGACCAACTGTTCATACAGGGGATTGAGCTTACACATCGGCGGAATGTGAACCACTTTGCGACCAAACAGCTTGACATCTCGCTCAAACGGACATTGGGGTGGAATCAGTTTGCAGACAAAGTGAGCAACTTTTGGATCTTGAACTTCCCAATCATCAAGCCAGTGCTTCACCGGGGATAGCAAATCCACAGTCTGGTCTGGTTCCGCAGGTTGGGAAATAGCGGTAGACGCTGCATTTACCGGAGAATCTGCCTCAGCAAAATTGGCCATCGTATGCCGCAGGGCATCTAAGGCATCCACCTTCAAATCCATTGCCCCACAAAACTCACGCAGCAGCCGATCCTCATCTATAGAATAGACCCCATCGGCTAGGGCAACCATCACGGCTGTTCTCAAAAAGTTTTCGGCTGTGGCTGTGGCCTGACCTAAAACCGTGGCCAGACCTTGGGGAGAGATAGGTTCAAGGTCTGCAACATTTTTGTCGGTTACCAGTTCTCCGTGGGTCAAAGAGGTAATTAGCTCCTTTTCTTCCTCGTCAAAGTGACCATCTACCCAGGCCAGCGCTAGCAAGCCCCTTAGCCAGGCAGTGGTTTGCTCCGGAGTATAAGTAGGCTGAGTCGCATTCGTCATAATACTTCCTCTTCAGCAAAAAGACAGCAGTTCCCGATCCCATTATTAACGAAGACTCAAGCAACACGCCACAGATCCAATTCCCGTTTTTGCTGCGGGGCTGAAGGCTCGTCTGATCCAGGGTTATCTGCTTAGAAATACTCTTAAAAAATACTTAAGCCTACCCGCTAAGGTAGGCAACTCAATCGCAATCTCACTCAACTTGACGAGCTTGTTAATGATCTTGATGATCACAATCCTGATGATCAACCACTGACTCAATCAACTACTGCCCGTGAAAACAACCTCTGGAAACTTAGACTGGGCTTCAGCCATTGGACGGCCTTTGCCTTCTTCCTGCCAGAAATTAATCACTTCCGTTGCCTTGTTTAATAGCGTAACTCGCTCAAGCTCTGAAATCCAATGCTTGGACTCCATCTCAGCTCTGAGCTGATCCCAGGCATCGTTTCTAGGCCAGAAAAAGTATTGAGTCAAGGGGCTTGTGCCCTTGCCAACCACTTGATCAACCGCTAAAGCAACGTTTTCGTCTAGCCAGAGAACTTTAAGAACAAACCTCGATGCCGATAATAAATCCTCTTCTACCACAGACCCAGCCAATTAAAAACTTCACAGTCTTCAATTATAACCGATCTCGTGCACAATGAAATCTGTTAGCCAAAATGGGTAGGATTGATTCAGGAGCATCAACAATGAGGGCGATCGCGATTTTTGATATTGATGGAGTGCTTCGGGATGTGGGAGGTTCCTATCGCCGGGCGATCGCCGATACCGTTGAGCATTTCACCCAGAACCATGCTCAAGATCTGACTCCAGGATCCTACCGCCCGACCCTGGCCGATATCGACCAGCTCAAATCAGAGGGCCTCTGGAATAATGACTGGCAAGCATCCCAGGAATTAATTTACCGCCAGTTCGAGCAGCAGGGCAAATCCAGAACCCACTTGAATCTGGATTACGATGTCTTGGTGGAATTTTTTCAGTCTCGCTATCGCGGCCCCCGATCCCCAAACCTGGACGGGGTTACATCTGTTCAGAACCCTTACTTTGCAAGGCGAGTTACTTTGAGCAATTAACTCAAGC
>JAAURB010000124.1 GCA_012033335.1 Oscillatoriales cyanobacterium RM2_1_1 | reverse complement strand
TAGCAAGGATTTTAGCTGATTGACGACCTGGGTTTAATTAGGGTAATCAAGCGGATTTGATACAATTTGCAGTCTCACCCCAAAAAAACAGACGCTCCGGTCAGGAACGTCTGGATTTGTTAGCTCAATTGAACTAATGTCATTGAACTAATGCCGTTGAGCTGACAAAGCTTAACCCTGGTTGGTGATATTGCTATCTTCAGAGATGAAGTCACCTGAGTTGAGGCCAAATGCGCCCTGTACAATCCCCAAGTAGGAATTGTCAGGGGCTTGAATCGCCGTTGAAATGACTGAGGTTCCGCCATCCAATTGCAACTCAACTTGCAGGAGCTTAATCTGGTCAAAGCTGAGGCCACCCGTCAACATAAACTTGTCATCCCCCGCCACAAAGTCAGTGATCACATCTGATTTATCTAGGGTATTAGCCCCGGCTTCGCCACCAATCAAGACAAAGATATCTTTATCTGCGCCCCCGGTAAGAATATCTTGACCGCGATCGCCGATCAGAACATCCTGATTCTCACCACCTCGCAGGATATCATCACCCCGTCCACCCCGGATGATGTCATCACCCTGACCTCCATCAAGGACATCATTGTCCTGGTTGCCATTGATCAAATCATCCTGATCTCCGCCGTTCAGGTCATCGGAACCCTGACCGCCTCGAACGGTGTCATTGCCGTCTCCACCGTTGATCACATCGGCTCCTTTGTTGCCAATCACATCATCCTGACCGGCAGTTCCCAGCAGGGTGTCGTTACCCGACAAAGCCAGAACTTGTAGACTGGTAGAGGGCAGATCCTGAGAGTCGGGCTCATTGGAGAGGACAAATACGGATTCCGTTTCAGATAGCTGAAGTTCGCTGAAGGGTGTAATCCCGGCAACGGGTTGACCTGGAACTGTGTTGTTGGGAACGGGGGAATTCACTGAGATTTTAGGAATTTCAACCGCATTGAGACGAATAGTATTACCAGACAGTCCAGCAACATTTTCAATGAAACCTGCCCCAGGGTCAGTACTGGTGGCATTAGCAAAGAAGTTGACAAAGGTGACATCTTCACCGGGATCAATTCGACCGTCCCGGCTAACATCGACAATCAGATCAGGGCCAATCCGAGCCACGCCCACCTGAGTAGGGCTCGGAGGTACTGCCACAACATTCAATGTGGGGTCAAAGTTGACGGTATCGTTGCCCCCTTCATCTTCGACTCTGGTGCCGCCTACGGTGGGAATGTTATTGATCAGGTAGCTATCATTGCCGCCACCGCCTTGGAGTAAGTCTTCACCGCCATTCCCGGTCAGAGTATCGTTGCCATTGAGGGCCCGAATGGTTTCATTGCCGGGAGTGCCCGCTAGGTTGTCGTTGCCATTGGTTCCCAAAACTGTTCCGGGTAGGGGATTAATGTCAGGAATGGTATTGGCCAGAACGGTATTTGCGTCTAACCCCGCCAGATCCTCGATAAAACCGACTCCAGGAATGCTTTCTGTCGTGCTGCCATAGAATTTAACAACGGTTAGATCGGTATCTGAATCAGCAATTCCGTTGCGGTTAATGTCTAGGATTAAGTTTTCCCCATCCCGGGCAACTCCAACACTGGTGGTATTTGGAGCAGTGGCGAATACCGTCAAAGCCGGGTCAAGGATCAGGCGATCAGTTGTGCCGCCGATATCCTCAATTCGAGTGCCCCCGGCCAGAGCCAGAACGTCAACCGTATAGATATCGTTGCCCACTCCACCCTGAAGGGTATCCTGGCCACCACCACCCGTCAAATTGTCATTTCCAGCGCCTCCCTGGAGTAAGTCATTGCCATTGTTCCCTTCAAGGAAATCATCCCCAGCATTTCCAGACAGGGTATCATTCCCATCACCCCCTGCCAGAAAATCAGCCAAGGTGCCACCGATCAAGGTGTTATCGCTGCTGTTGCCGGTCAAGTTGTTAACAACACCCGTGGCACCAATCACTCCTTCGACGTTAGCAATGATATTGGCGGCATCAGGGCCACTAAATCCCAGGGCTGGAGCGTCTGCCAGAGCCACCGTAACCGCCGCTGGTTCATCTTCGTAGGAGACAAAATCCAGGCCATTCCCACCATCGAGTAAAAGATCAAGATCCGCACCCCCAACCAGGGTATCATCCCCATCTCCACCGCCGAGCAGATCCGCACCGGCCTGTCCTAAGATCAAATCATTCCCAGCCAGAACAGAAGCCGGAATGATATCGCCAGCATTATAAGTTGTTCCATTAAATGTGACCGGCCCACCAACGAGGGGTTGCCCGGGTCTGATATCATCACCTAAGGCTGTTGCGTTAATAATTGACATCATGTACCTCTAAGCTTCAAAAGTGTGTAGAATATTTGCAGATGCACCCGTTATAAAGTTCAGTACAAACTAATAGTTTGGGCAGTAGAAAAAACAGCCACGAACAACCCCCTCCGAAAGCCTTATCGAAGCCCCTGAGGTCATATTATTTATCTTTTGTTCCTGAGTTTTTTCTGATTGATATATCAGCTTTTCCTGGGTTCGAGAGGCATGTCAGGATATTTTTAAAAGTTTAATGCGTTTCGGATGAGTTTCAAACCTCCCTCATTAGCCCTGGAGAATTAAGCCATATAAAGACGTTAGAGACTATAGAAATGTTACCGGATAGCTCCTTTTGATCGGGCAGAACAGGTTCTTGAGCAACCTCATTGATGACAAGTTAAAGTTGTGTGACGTTTGTCAAGAGGGAACAGAAATCATGTAAAACTCAAACCAGATAGGGATTTGAGGGATTAAGAGTCTGTGAAGCGATGACTCAATTACAACCCGATCAATGCCCCCCTCAAGCCAATGCCCCCGCGCCAAGTATCGTTGAATTCGTTCGGGGGGGGATGAGGAAGCATACAAGGCATGGAAAGGCTGCCATTAACTTGCGTTGAATATGCTTACCGTTTAGCTTGGGATGAGGAAGCATACAAGGCATGGAAAGACTCCCAAAAGGAACCTGTTGGTGTGAATCAGGAATAGGGAACATTTCCTGGTGGGGGGGGATACCGGAGGTCAAGGGTTAGCGATCACGGTTATAGGCAGCAACGAAACCGTTCAACGGCGGATTGGATGGCATGGTGCGACCCGCTGCCCTGGAATATGCCAGCCACGGCATCCGCATTAATAACATTAATCCCGGCATCATTGATACAGAGATGCTCCGCCGCTTTTTTCAACCAGAAGAGATCGCGGAAACCGTCCTTTGGCTCTGCTCTGATGCTGCTTCATACATCACAGGACAAACTATTTCTGTGGATGCTGGCTATGCTATTCCAGGCCACCGTTAATCTATTTGGGCTGATACTCACCCAGAGGTAAAAATGATACATAAAATCTTCTTGATTGTACCTGCGCTTACTGTCTTGCTGCCTATTCTGTCGCCATTTCTGATAGCTTATGCAGAGGTCAGAACATCCCCTAATTCATCTGCTCTAAATGTATCTGCGATCGCCCAAAACAACACCCTCGCCACTGTAGAGCCTCCAATCGAACTTCCTGCCGATTTCCAATATCCCAATGGAATTTCTCATGCTAGTGATGGTACCCTCTATGTTGGCTCAATCACCAGTGGGCAGATTGTGCGAATTGCGCCTGACAGGAAGACTGAAACGTTTTTCCCTGGAAATGACGAGATATTTGCCGCGACTGCATTGCGATTGGATGAATCGCGGAGCATCTTGTGGGGAAGCTCTCCCGATTTCTTAGGAACTCGCAACCCTAGTGGTGAAATCGTTCGTCGTCCCCATCGTGTCTTTGCGATCAATACCCATTCCGGCGAAGTGCTGCGTATGATTCTGATGCCTGAGGGCGGCTTTGGCAATGATATTGCCCTCGATCCCCAAGGTGGGATTTACATCACCGATAGTACCTTAGCTCGTATCCACTATCTCGCACCAAGAACAACTCAATTGCAGACTTGGGCAGCAGATGAACGGTTTAGTGCCGAGCGAATTGGACTGGCTGGGATTGCACGGCGCTCCGATGGTGTCCTGATCGTGGGGCACTATTCTAACGGCGAACTATTCAAAGTTACACCTCAGTCCCAGGGACAGCCAAGGATCGAAGTTATTCCTTTAGAACGGCAGCTCGAAAATCCGGACGGGATGCAGTTTGCCCCTGATGGTTCGCTCATCTTGACGGAAGGCGCAGTAGAAAGTGGCAATGGTCGTCTTCTCCGCATCAATATTTCTGAACTTGGGACTGAACCAAAGCCCATTGAGATCCTGGCAACCGATCTAAAGTCACCCGTTAATTTGACCTTGGCAGAGCGTGAGGTTTGGGTCACAGAGTCCCAAATCCGCCACCGTCTGATACCGGAACAAGCAGACGCAGTTCCCGATCGCTTCTTTGTGCGTCGATTTATGCTGCCGTAGATGTGCACGATCACTGCATAACAACTCCCATGCATACCAACCGCCGAAAGTTGATCGGTATGATGATACAAAGGTTACCTGCAGATTTTCTGCAGAGTCATTAGAGTGAGACTATCACGTCCCACTCTAATGTTAGAACCACTAATGTTAGAACTACTAGGGTCAAAGCCATCCCAGCCCAACTCAGTGATCCAAGTTAATAGAACTCTAGTGAGTTATTCTTCCTCATCGGCAAGGTCATCATTGTCACCATCATCCACTGGGGCTACAGAATTGGCTGAGACCACTGCTCCTCCGGCGAGTTCTTCCCGAACTCGCTGCTCGACGCCCTGGGCAAATTCAGGGTTTTCTATCATATAGGTGATGGTTTTATCTCGTCCCTGACCGATATTGTCACCGTTGTGGCTGTACCAGGAGCCTTTGCGTTTCAGAATTCCGGTTTCTTCAGCTAGATCGACCAAACAGCCCAGGGTTGAGATGCCCTTGCCAAAAATAATATCAAACTCGGCAATCCGGAAAGGAGGAGCAACTTTGTTCTTCGCAACCTTCACCTTGGCTCGAATCCCATATTCATCTGTTCCCCGTTTCAGGGTTTGAATCCGACGAATATCTAATCGGACTGAAGCGTAAAATTTCAGAGCATTGCCCCCGGTTGTGGTTTCTGGATTACCGTAGGTCACTCCAATTTTTTGCCGAAGCTGGTTCAGGAAAATCACCGTACATCCTGACTTACCAATATTACCCGTAATCTTCCGAAGAGCCTGACTCATGAGTCGCGCTTGCAATCCCATGTGAGAGTCCCCCATATCCCCTTCGATTTCTGCCCGGGGAACCAAGGCGGCAACGGAGTCTACAACGACAACATCCACAGCCACAGAGCGCACCAACTGATCCACAATTTCTAATGCCATTTCTCCCGTGTCTGGCTGAGAGACCAGTAGATTCTCAATATCAACGCCCAAGGCAGAGGCATAGACGGGATCGAGGGCATGTTCCGCATCCACAAACGCCGCAATTCCCCCTGATTTTTGCACCTCGGCGATCGCGTGCAAAGCCAGGGTGGTTTTTCCGGAACTTTCCGGCCCATAAATCTCAACCACCCGACCTTTAGGAATTCCTCCACCCAGTGCCAAATCTAGGGTCAAGGCCCCACTGGGAATCGTTTCCACCTTCATCCGGGTAGAATCTCCCAAGCGCACAATAGCTTCTTTGCCAAAGCTGCGCTGAATTTGATTTAGCACGTTGCTGAGGGCCTTTTGACGTTCGGGACTATCGATAATTTGATTTGCCATGAAAATTTCCTATGCCCAACCAGAATAAATAACAATCACCCAGATGAAAACAAGGGAAAACCTCTGCCTGGGTTAATTCCGAAAAATTGAAAAATTCAAAGCTTTCAGAATAAAAGCTTTCACAAGAGAGTCTAAAAGCCATTCCCAATCCGGTTATAACCCGTGACAATGGTAGTCTTACCCCTTAAAGATGATTATAAGATCAATTGAAAAAAACGTCAATTTTGCTACCTGGATTTGCTACCTGGAATAATCCTGACCTGAGCCATATTGCCAGGCCTCCAACCAGCGATGCCAGTAATACCCTTGGGTAGGAGATAGTTCTTTGATCAAGGGCTCAATCCTGGGTTCCAGGATTTGACCCAGTCGAAACAAGGCAGTGTAAGCTGCCAGGTTGCCATAGTGAACCGCCCAATCCAGCAGGCTATGCCAGCCAACCTGAGGAATAATGTTTAAAATCAAACCCGGATGGGATCGGGCTGTTTTAAATAAAGTTTGAGTCAGGGGCAAAAACTGCACCACATCCTGGAGGAAGGGCTTGAGCACGGGGGCTCCCAATTGTTCCATATCCTGGAACACAGCGGCCAACAATTGATTAATCTGATTTGGAGAAGCCGTTTGAGCGATCTCCAAACTCATGGATCGCTGGAATAACCAGGTGACGGACAAACTGGGTTGATAGGGTTGGAGGAGGGCAAGAGAACCGGCCTCTAGGGCCTCCGCATTCAAAGCCCCCTCAATTCCCTGGGTTAAGCGGCCCAAATGCCGTACCATGGCCCCGAATCCCCCAAAGCTCAAAGGTGACTGGCTGGCACTACTATCCCCTATCGGTAAAATCCGATTCCAGGGAGTTTTTAAAGGGCTATTTCGGTAGCAGGGAAAGCAGCCAAACAAAGCTCGCTTGAAGGTCAATTGGGATAGCTCAATCCCTTGATATTCAGGCAACAACCGCAGATATTCTGCAAAGAAGAACTCCAGACTAAACCGTTCTAACGCCGCATCTAAATAAGTGAATAAATAGGTTGTTCGTCCATCCCGAGCCGGAAAAGCTTCCCAAAAATATTGACATTGGTGCTGAATCGGAGTAAATGAGGCGAAAATATCTCCGGTTTGATTCTCAGAATATCCTGTGGCGCAGGTTCCAACCACTAAACAAACGGCATCTGGGGTTTGTCCTTGCCTGATCTGCCGGACAATTGGAGAAAAATGCCCCATGGCATCTAGCAGTAAACGGGTAGTGAACCGTTGGGTTTGATCAGAATTCTGGGCTTGAACTTCGATACCATTGGCGTAAATCGTTGCCTGTTGATAGGCGGTATGTTCAAACAGTTTACCTCCGGCTTCTAGAAAACGGTTTTTTAAGGTTTCTAATAAATAAACCGGATCAACCCCAATATTTAAAACATCTTCAACCCAAATTTCTGGGGTGTCAGGGAATCTCAAACGGGCAGGATTATACGAAGTGGCGATCGCCCGCTGTAATTCCGTTGCAGTTAATAAATTCAGGTGAAGGAAGATATCCAATTCCCGGCGAGAAATATTCCATTCCTGGTCTCGACCCCGCAAACTTCCCCGTTCAATCAAGCCCACCCGCCATCCCCTCAGAACCAGGGAGGTTCCCAGCATAATTCCCAAGGTGCCGCCACAGATCAAAATGTCGTATTCAATCTCCTCTAAAAGCCCTGGACTATGCTGAACCGTTGTCGGAATTGGCCCGGTGTTTTCTCTGAGCGATCGCCATTGCTGATCTACTTTACGGAGATTGTCTAAAGCAGAACCTGGAATTTGGGCCAGAATTTCTTCGACTAAGGACATTTTAGGATTCGCAGACGGGTCTGTTTCTAGGATAGCGATACAATAGTTAATTAGTCCTGCTTAAGATCCAATCAGAGTGAATCTTAAAAAAATTGCTCTGTCCTCCAATCCAGCGCCCCCTTAAACGCCTACCCAAACCCCCAGTTAACCGTTCAATTGGATATGACTTCCCCTTCAAACACTTCTAACCTCGACTCCATCAATTCCGTCTCAGTGCCGCCATCCCTCGACCCGGATCTGGAGAATCCAGATGGCCCAGAAGATCCGATGGACGAAGTGCCTGACGAGGTTGAGATGTCTTTGTTCGATCATCTCGAAGAACTCAGACGAAGAATCTTCTACTCCTTGATTGCCGTAGGACTTGGGGTGATTGTTTGTTTTTCAAATGTGAATCTGATTGTCCAAATTCTAGAACGTCCGGCTCAGGGAGTGAAATTTTTACAGCTTGCCCCAGGGGAATATTTCTTTGTTTCGCTTCAGGTAACGGGATATAGCGGTTTATTATTGGCCAGCCCGTTTATTTTTTACCAGATTGCTCAGTTTGTCTTACCGGGATTAACCCGGCGGGAACGTCGGCTTTTAGGGCCAATATTTCTCAGTTCTACGGTTCTATTTGGGGTGGGATTGTTGTTTGCCTACAGTGCCCTAATTCCCGCTGCCCTGAAATTCTTTATCAATTATGGCGGAGATGTAGTGGAGCAACTTTGGTCAATTGATAAATATTTTAAATTTATTCTGTTGCTGTTGTTCAGTACAGGTCTAGCGTTTCAGATTCCAGTTATTCAGATTCTCCTTGGCAATTTAGGGATTGTTTCTTCGGCTACCATGCTTTCCGGTTGGCGTTATGTGCTTTTGGGGGCGGCAGTTCTAGGAGCAATTCTGACCCCTTCGACTGACCCCCTCACCCAAAGTTTATTGGCAGGGGCAGTCATTAGTTTGTACTTCGGAGGAATTGCAGTGGTTAAAGCATTTGGCAAGTAAGAATCCAGTTATTCTAGTCATCCACTAGCAATACTAAATTACTAGAACTGCCTGAGATTTCAAGGTACAAGCCTGATCCAGAAAGGTTTTCAAAAATTTTATTCAAACAATTTTAGACCATGAAATTTCCTTTGGGCGATCGCCCAAAGGGAACTACTCAATAAACTAATACAGCGTTTCCAGCACTGCTAGAGTACGAAAGGTGACGGTGCACCGCGCCGCCACCTCTCAAATCTGTACCTCACGTGATTAGGAATCGCTATAAATAAAAGGTGCTTTAGGGATTACTAACACACTCTACATCCTTTCCTTACTACAAACTTTCATCAGTCATTTGGATCAGCCAACTCACACCACAGCATCCTCATTAACTTGAATGTTCTCTGATGACTGATAAGCAGTCTCTAACCGCATAATTTGCTTCGCCTTAGCTGATAGGACAGAGGCATCTAACCGATTAGTAATTAAAGCATCCACCGAGAATAAACCCGCACCGTTGATCACAAAGAACAGAAAACAAGCGGCGTAGATCGCGGACAGTTCCAGATAGGGAATACTCAGCCCTGCTACCGAAATATGGTGATACATTGCCACGCACATGGTTGAGAACAGACCAAATGCCGCGAATCGGGTCAAGCAGCCAATGGCCACTAAGGGCGCTCCAATTAACTCAGTAAAAGCCGCCACATAGCTTAGAAAGATGGGAAAAGGTAAGCCCAGATAGGCTACATAGGACTCGGCAAAGCTTTCAATATTAGATAGCTTATCCAGACCATTGTGAACCATCATTACCCCTACAACCCCTCGCAAAATCGCCCATACAACCTGGGAACCTCGATTGAGGCTCTGGGTGGGTCTGAACGCCATTTTCAACAAAGACATAGCTCGATTTAGCTGACTCATAATCGCTCCTGAATTCTTAACTTCCTAAATTACTGTCTGAATTTTTGATGGGTTACGATAAACTGCCCATTCCCAGGGTTGCTTCTCAGTCTGCCGTTGCGATCCGTGGATGGCAGAACTCTGAATTTGAGCATCCCAGGTTTGAGCCTGTGTCAATTACCTCATATTAAGAATTTTAACAGAAACCATTAAGAAAAATGTACGTCTCTCAGCAGATCTTCAATGGGGTTGGGCCTCAGCAAAACAGAGGGTAGTACCAATTCTCTTTATTGCTACCGATAAGTAGATGGTTGTAATTAATTATCAAATAGAAGGGGGTCTGGGGCTTTGCCCTAGGAAGGGGGCAGCGCCCCTTCAACCCCCTACATGTATCTTCTAATTAATTGTGCCTAGCTACTTAGGAACCCGGAACCCAACCTACTGCAGTGTGCTCTGGGTTTTGTGTCATACCAATTGTAAGAGTTGGTATTTTAAGAGTTGGTATTTTAAAATTTGGTAGAAGCTGCAAAATCATGCCATAACAAAGGGCTGGTAATCGATCCAGCCCTTGAGGGGGTGATAGCTTAACAGAGCGCAATTGGCATTCTTTTACTGATTCCGCAAGGTTTCGAGCTTCTGAAGGGCTTCTTTGTAAGCATCGGCCCGTCCCAATTGACGATAGAGCTCGGCAGCCTGTTTCAGATCGGCGATCGCCCGCTCCGGTTGATTCAGCCCAAAATAGACCAGAGCCCGGTTGTAATAGGCATCCGCGTAGCCCGGATTGAGTCTAATGGCTTCGCTGTAGTCCTCAATCGGGCTGGGACTGCGGGTGGGCTCATTCACCGCCAGCAAACTGCGGGCAATTCCCCGATAAAAGTAAATTTCAGGACTATCGGGATCAAGGGCTAGAGCCTGATTGAAACTGGCGATCGCCTCCCAGGCATTGTCTTGATCGAGGAACGTCAATCCCTGAAAGTAAAGTCCCTGGGCATCCGCTTGAATATCTGAGGCGGCGGGCTGAGGAATTGGGGCAGGATCAAGCCGAATGGAGTCAGGGGCGAGTTTTGTATTGGAGAGTTGATTGACAAACAGATTGATCGGAATTGCCGCATTAAAACCAGTCTTAATCGGTGTGACATCTCCAGAACTGGTTTGAGCAAAGCCAAATTCCCCTTGGCCATGGAGCCCCACCACTCGACCTTCGATATCAAATACAGGCCCACCGCTCATGCCACTCCAGGTGACGGCTTGGTAGCGGAGATTATAACCCTCCGGTCGGCTTTTGGGGCGGCTGGTCACCAAGCCGGGGGACAGTTCGGGCTCCCGTTCAACTCCGGTTAATCCCCCTGTAGCCGGATAGCCATAGACGTAAATTTGGGCTCCGATCACCGCTTGGTCAGAATCTCCCAGGGTGGCAACGGAGTAGTCTTGAGGGCTCTCAAACTCAATCACAGCCAGGTCAGGCTCGGTATTGCTGGTCTGGAGCCGGGTAATTCGGGTGGCTTGATGGGTGGCTCCCGTGGAGGTACGAATACTATAACCGGCGTTCGGATCTTCAACCACATGATTCACCGTCAGCACCGCATAGACGGTTCCCGCCTTCGCCACGATGACTCCAGAACCGTCTCCCAGGCCACTATTCACCTGAACCGTCACGGCTTCAGCAATCTCAGCCACCTGTTGAGCTGTTTTGGCTAAACCGGGATGCTGGATTGTCACGACCAAAGCCGCTGCGATCGCGGTTCCGATGAGGATTTGAGCCCCTGGATTGATGGAAGATATCACAAACCTCATACTCCTGCCTGCCCGATGGAATTGGAACCTGAAATTCATGCTGATAGCGGTTTTTAATCCCGTCAGGTAAGGATTTGGGAGGGGGTGGGGCGGTGCGCCACTCATTCCCGGACTCCAGCCCCGTGAGAAACCCTATAAGTCCTTCATAACACAGGACGGAACCAAACGAGACTTTGTTCATTGGGAGGTTGAATATTAAGCAATGTTACTGAACCCCTAAACATACTGGTAATCTGTCAAGGGGATTACAACCTAACGGTGAACAGGCCCAATTATTCTGGGGTTGATTAAAGGTAGTATTATTTGAAAGACTGATGTGGTCAGGCTTTCAAAAGCAAACTTCAAAAGCAAATGTCGAACTTAGGAAAGAAAAAGGGCGTTGCTGAATGATGCAATGAATCATTGCGGAATCGGGACATCCCAGAATTTGAGGTAATGAAGTAGCAACCGAATCGAGTGCTTCAGCATTTCCACGGATTTGGAATAACAGAGCGTCTTGC
>JAAURB010000123.1 GCA_012033335.1 Oscillatoriales cyanobacterium RM2_1_1 | reverse complement strand
AATTGTCAAACAGAAGGGGGGTCTGGGGCAGTGCAGGAAGGGGGCACTGCCCCCTTCAACCCCCTACATGCATCTTCTAATTAATTGTGCCTAGCTACTTAATACTTGAATGTTCTACCTCCAAATTTGAGTTTAACTTAATGTATATATTCTCAAGATTTCGACTATACAAATAAGAGCAAAGAGATGCTGGGAACGAAGAATTAAAGCAGTTTTTACCCCAAGCTTCTTCTTGGGCAAAGTCTCGATTTGAGTGTCTTAGTCCAAATAATCTTGGCTTCTGAATTGGTATATTATTTGAAATCACAATTTATAACTACAAGAAACGGTTCAGCCAGCTATTTTACTCTGTACTAGCTACATTGCGCCAAATTCTTGGATAGAATGCAGCAATTTAGGGGAATAAACAGATGCACTCTAGAGCAACTGAGCTCAGGCAGATATAGCAATGGACTGCCCTACCAGCAATGTAAAGCAACCTAACAACGTTGTTGAACCAGTCAGTTGAGACTTCTGAACAAATTTGCGACACTATAGAGGCAAGTCAGTCACTCCCTGACACTCGAAATCGGCTTAAAATGTCCAATGCACCCCTGCCAGTTGTTGCAACCTCTGAGCTGATCCCGAAGGATGAGCTGCTGGAAGCCTTTGCAGATTTTTTAGAAATCGATGTCGGGGCTGGAGACGCTTCAACGGATACCCTTGTCACCTATCAACGTCAACTCCTCCAATTTCTCAACTGGTGCGATCGCCACACCCTCTATCCTGCCGCCATCACGAAAGAAGACATCAAAAAATATCGCCGCTGGATGGTAGATAAACAAAAATTCAAACCAGCCACCATCGCCCTAAAGCTTTCCGTAGTTCGGCGGTTTTATCAAGCCGCCGTGGACAAAGGATTACTGCCCCTCAACCCGGCAACAGGGGTTAAGCCCCCCCGAGAAAAACGCGATCCTGCTGAACGGATTACCTATCTAGAACAGGATGAAGTCGAGCGGCTTTTAGCCATTATTCCCGATGATGGAACCTTGAAATCCACGCGAGATCGGGTTTTGATTGCGATCATGGCCCTAGAAGGGCCTCGAACCGTTGAGCTGCACCGGGCTAATGTTGCCGATATTGTCAAACAGGGCCGCAATCTGGGCATTCGAGTCGAGGGCAAACGGAATATTCGAGTGGTGCCCCTTACCCCTGAGATTGGAGAGTTACTCAATGCCTATCTGGAAATTCGGGAGATGGAGGAAGATGAATTGCAATCTTCCAGCCCTTTATTCATTGCCGTAGGAAATCGCGCTAGAGGCCAACGATTGTCCCGTAGAGGCGTGCGATTGATCGTTGATACCTACCTCAAGGAAGCTGAGCTCAAGCATACTCAAGGGCGCACCCTATCAACTCACAGCCTGCGTCACACGGCAGGAACCCTGGCGTTACGTTCCGGGGCGGAACTGCGGCAAGTGCAGGATCTCCTGGGTCATTCCGATCCCCGAACTACCTGTATCTATGCCCATGTGGGCGATCGCTGGGAAAACAACCCCGCCCTCAAGCTTGGAGTCAAGTTTGAAAACCCCCCAAAGGATTGAGCTTCCAGGTCGCCAAAAGATTACTTAGACTCCAGATTCAGATACAAAGCTTAGAGGGGTGAAGGATGGGTATGGGAAAAAGGGGACTCAACCCTAATTACTGAGATATTCACTGATTTCAGCACTTAGTTTTTAACTTACTGACTTCAGTAAAAACTGATTGACTTACTGAAAAACTTAACTTAAAATTTTAACTAGAATTAAGAAAGTAAACACATGATTGTCGTATTCATCAACTTGAAGGGAGGATGTGCCAAATCAACCAGTGCAGTCCATCTGAGTCGCTGGCTACTTAATAAAAACCAATCAGTAGCTTTAGTGGACACCGATCCCCTGAGTACCAGTTCGATCTGGGTGAAAAACTTAGAGCAGGGCATTCCTCAGCCCCAGGTATTCCAACTGACTAATCCGCAAGCCTTGTCCCAGGAACTCGTTAAATTAGGGGAGCAATTTAATGCGGTAGTGGTTGATGGGGCGAGTGGTTCGACTGAGATTCAACAGGCTACCCTACAGGTTGCTCACTTGGGTCTGATTCCAGCCCAGCCCAGTATTTTAGATCTAGCTGCCACCGATCAAACTCTGCAAACCATTCGTCAGACTCAAGGGCAGCGCCAATCAGAGTTAAAAGCCTTTACCTTTCTGGTGCGGGTCACTCCCAAAAGTGTGTTGCTTGAAGAAGCTCAAGAAGTCCTGCAATCCTATCCGGATATTCCGTTGCTCTCGGTAAAAATTCCCCAACGTCAGGTGATTGCTGATGCCATGGGACAGAATAAGACCTTATTTGACTATCAGGGCGATCGCAATGCTAAAGCCATGGGTCGTTGTTATGAAAAATTATTCCAGGAGGCGGGATTGTGAAAGGCGATCGCAAAAAAATGAGTCAGGTGGCTGATCAATTGATTCGTTCAGCAGACAGCAGTTCCGATCAGAATCTCGATCAAGCTTCCACTCCATCAAAAGAGTTCGAGGCTGCAGATCCACAGTCAGCAACAACGGAGGAAACAACCTCTGAAATCATTCAGGATTCTCTGCGGGCTGAGTTGCTCGGAAATCAACTAGACGATGAACCCACAATTCGATTAACGGTTGATCTTCCCAGGGTACTTCACCGCCGTTTAAACCAGCTTTCTCTGGATTCAGGCAAGCCCAAGTCGGAGTTGGTGAGAATTATGATTCGGCGAGCCTTAGAAAGTGTAGATTATTAGTTTTGAATCATCAGCTCAGATCACGGGCTCAAGTTGCAGGCTTGAATCACCAACTCAGCTAATTTTTGGGCGGCACCGGGGGCTCCTCGAACTTGTTGGAGACGCTGAGCCATGGCTTCGAGCTTTTCTGGATATTGCAGATAATTGAGTACCAGGTTAGCAATCTCTTCTGGGTCAAGCTTTCCGATTAACTCTGGGACGATTTCTTCTCGGGCCCAAATATTTGGCCAGGCAAACCGTCTCCCCTGACGCAATACCAGACTATTGATCAACCTGGCAAACAGGGAGCCCAGGAGGGGCAGATTGGCTAATAATCCAGGAATGCCATCCCAAGCCCGCATGGCATCTAGCTGCTGAGTCGGCAATAACACAACCATTGGGATGGCTAGAGAGCCTAATTCGGCGGTATTGGCTCCTACCGTTGTGATACAAAGGCGACATTGGCTGAGAGCCCCGTAGGCTGGACTTTGGGTCAACAATTGCACCTTTAATCCCCTATCTGTTTGGAGATAGGCCTGATCTGTCTCCCAAAGCTCTGCTGTAGTTCCCCCCATTTGAGGGATAATTGAATTATGCTTCAAGTCGGCAAATTTTGCTAGGGTGGGTAAATCTATCGTCGGGGCCACAGGAATTAGAAATTGGGTTTGGGGCCGCTGACGATGCAGATGCTCGGCGATCGCCAGAACCAGAGGAACACCTTGAGCCAATTTCGCTGGTTTTGATCCGGGCAGGAGTCCAATCCATTCTGTTTCTGCTGCGGTTTGGATTAAAGTTGGGATCAAATCAACTGATGGTACCCCTTGACGGGCATCCGCCATCAAATCTCCTACCACTGTGAACTTGTCTGCATAGGGGGCCGGAATTCTAGTTGTGATCTCGGCCTGCATTACCCCAAAGGAGTCAACCCAGCGCCACCAACGGGCATCCCACTCAGCATAAACGACACTGCGATACCCTAAGCGTTTGGCCACACCCACGGCATAAAATTGGTCTCCCCCCAGAAACAGCACCACTCCCTGGGGCCACCATTGCCAATTTTCTGCTGTTTTTCCCGACAACAAAAATCTCCAGAAGTGCTCTGCCCCCTGCACTCGATTGACCCCAGGATAGGAACAGGCTAGCATGACCTCTTTCCCGGTGGCGTGGGGGCAAGGGGAAAGCATCACCGAGATTCTGGCCTGAATAGTCTGGGCTAGAAGTTGTTGTTGAAGCTCCTGAACTACGGGCCGCACCCAGGTCACCAGCTCTCCTGGCCCATTCGACAGAATCACAATCTCAACTCCTGCTTTAGCCGTCGCTGCTTTGACCGTGGTCACCGATTAATCCTGAGAGACTTGAGATTGATCATACAGGATTAATCTCACCCCTCATCCAAGTTGGCTGCAGGATTGTACCGTCCTATCTAACAGCCAATAGGTTTCTGCCAGAATAAAGCCTGACCTACCCCTGGATCTAACTCATAGCCTGAAAATCCAAACTTTTTATAGGCCCTCTGGGCCCCTGAATTACCCTCTAAAACCTCCAGGGTCAACTTGCAGCAACCTCTCTCTTGGGCAATTTCCTCAACTTTGGATAACATTTTCTGGCTTAAACCCAGACCTCGATATTGAGTAATCACGAAGACATCATGGATATTGATCAAGGGCTGGCATTTGAAGGTCGAAAACCCTTCAAAACAATTGATCAAACCAGCCGCTTGATGGTTGACATAGCCCAAAATACTGAAGGCATTGGGAATTTGAGCCAACTTCTCGGCTAGGTTAGTCCTGACAGATTCATCTAGGGCCTGACCTCCTCCCATTGGATCGGTTGCATAACAATTCAGTAGGTGGCTGATTTCTCTGGCCTGCTTATTGTCCAGATAATCGGCAATCACGATTCTAATTTCCATAGTCAAGATATCCTTTGAGGTTCAGGATCGAGGGCATCATCGGGTAAGTCTAGTAGAAAGCAATTTTAGCTATTTTCTAACAGACAAGATGCTATGGAAGTTTTATCCTATTGGACAGATTCTCCCTAGGAATCTACTCTAAAGGAGCTAATTTAAAGGGGCTGGCCCTCAAGAATTAAACCAAAAAGTACCGAATTGTTCCTGTTTGCTGATCGTTGCCAACCTCAAGCAGTCCACTTTTGTAGAGCTGATTGAGTAATTGCTTGACCTCTTGAACAGGCTTCTCTATAGCTAGAATACAATCAGCTATGGACACTCCTTCTGGGTGATCCTGAGCTAGTTTTAAGACCTTATAAGAATCAGACTTGGGGGCAATGGGAAGACTTTGAGGTTTTTGCGGCTGTTTTTGGTCAACCACTAACTCATGGGTCAAATAACTCTGGCCTACCTGTTGCTGAGACAACTGATATTTCAAGTTTTCTTTTTCAACCATCCCGGGAATCATAAACAGGTCAATGAGCTGACCAATGCCTAAAAAACCCCCAGTAAACAGCCAGATCAGTCCTGAAATATATTTCTTAGAATAAAACCGATGGACACCACAAACACCAAAAACACAGCTAAGCCAAAGTAAATAAGCCAGTCCAGTATTTCTCATGATTTTGCTCCTTTATCAACCTGTACTCAATAGATCAAGGAGAAATTGTTGCTGTTCTCCCGGAAGAGATAGCCAATTTCCTCTTACTTTATTATTTTTCCCGCATCTACCATTTTACTAACAGACTCCTGAACTGCCTTTGATGATCAGGATGAACTAATGACTGATGCCGGATCTCGACATACAAAGGTTCTACAGCAACACCGTTGAGAAATCCGGATGCTAATCTAGTTTACTGAGAAAAGTTGCCTGTCCCAGCAGAGCGTGTAAGATGAAGGAAATCCCGAATATCCGGAATACCTGAGAATGGTTCGAATTAACCTCTGGAACCCATAGATGAAACCCATAAAATATCCTCCTGAACAATTTAAACCCTTGTTTGGCTCCAGGTTCTCGTTCTAGAGAAATTTTTTAGGAAATTCTCGGGAAATATTGGTTGGCTAATGAATGGGCTAAGAGGAGAGCAGTTTCCTTGATGTCAGGAAATTTTGACCAAGAACTGCAACAGAAAGTTCTTGAAATTAACTGACAAGCCTGACTCCAGGTGCATCGCTAATTCAAGTCATTCTGCTATCTGATGATGTATCTCGCTGGAACTCTTCCTGGGTCATCCCATGAAAAACATTCTCTCTCACCTTGCCGCCCTTCAGACCAGTGATATTGACTGGATGACGGCAAACGGTCAAATTTTAAATCTATCTGAAGACCAAATCCTGGTTGAGGCCAATACCAAACTTGATGTTTTATACATTCTCCTAGAGGGCAATCTGGTCATCCAAACTCCCCCAACTCCAGTTCATACCCAGGGTGAAGAACTGACTCAATTGTTTCCAGGGGAACTGATTGGGGAGTTGTGCTTCATTGACCATAAATTAGCGGTGACAACGGTTAAAGCCTTGAGCCCCTCCCAGGTGATTGTCTTACCCAAATGGGCCTTGATGGAGAAGCTAGGAACTGATCCAGATTTTGCCACGGGGTTCTATCAAACTCTGGCGATGCATTTATCCGGCAAACTCCGGGCCTTATCGGATTTACTCGCTCGCAACCGAACCGCCTCTAGCCCCTCTCTGCAAAAGGTTCTATTTGTATTTGCTATCTTGAATGATAGCGATTTGGACTGGATGATTACCTGTGGAACTCGCCAAGTTGTCAAAACCGAGGCCCGAATTATTGAGGCAGGAATGGTCGTAGAGTCTATTTCAATTTTACTAGAAGGCACTCTAGGAATTTTCATTCCAACCACAGTGGAGGGGAAATCGCTAGAACTGGCGATCGCCAAATCGGTTCCGGGAGAAATTCTTGGAGAAATGTCTTTTATCGAAACCAAGCGGGCTTCAGCGATGGTGAAGGCCCTAGAAGATTGCCTATTACTGACCATTCCTCAAAAATTACTTCTGGAGAGAATGCAACAGAATCCGGGGTTTTGTATCCGCTTCTACCGCGCAATCTCAACTATTCTAGCCGACCGCCTGCGAACTCAACTGCGGAGCTATCAGTCAGGACAAACCTCCCTAGAGTCTAATGTTAACCCCTCGGGTCATCATCAAGAACTCGATCTGGCTGTTCTGGAGACCATGGCGATCGCCGGCACTCGATTCGACTGGATGTTCAAGCGACTGATCAGCTAGATTAAAGCTACTCATGAATCTGCTACACTTCTCCCTGAGGGTTTCTAAGGCAGCCCAGACTGAATCTCCTGTCAGAATTCATGGTGGATAAGGACAAAAAGCACGGTTTAGCTCGGAGGGAGGGACTCGAACGGCTGTCATCACCAGAACGACTGGATCGGCTGATGCAAGTCGTTCGCCCCTTAGACTGGCTCCCCTTAATTTCCTTAGGTATTCTGGGGAGCTTAGGGGTCATATGGAGTGTTTTTGGTCGGATTCCGATCATCGTTACAGGTCGGGGGGTGCTGACTCAAGAGATTCTCCCTATCCAATCCCAGGTGGCTGGAACTATAGAAGCCCTCAGTGTCCAAGAGGGTACCTGTGTTGAGAAAAACCAGGTGATTGCAACGATTCGTCCGGTTGAGCTTGAGCAAGAACTCCAGAACAAGTCAGCAGAACTCACCCAACTCCAACGAGAAGCCCAGGAAAATAATCTGCAGCGCCTGCGGGAGACCCAACTCAAACAACAAACCATTGCCGAGGAGCGGATTAATCTGCAAAAACGGCTTCAGGATACCCAATCCCTGGCCTCGACTCTGCGCGATCGCGGTCTTACCGCCATTCAAAATCAACGTCGCAGCGTTGAACAACAGTTGCAGGATGCTCAAACCTCCACCCCAGAACTGCAAGAACAGGGACTCAATTCCATCACGGAACAGCGGAATAACCTTCAGGAACGCCTGAAAAATGCTGAAGCCCTAACCGCCGCCTATCAGGAAATGCTGAAAAAACGGAAAGCCCTGCGGGATCGCGGAGCCATTTCCGAAGAAATTGTTTTAACCGCAGAACAGGACTATCGATCTGCCCTGGATCAAGTGTCTCAGATTGAAGCCCAGATTCAAGACCTTGAGGCTCAAGAAACCGTAAATCAGCAACAATTTTTAGCCAATCGCAATGCCACCAGTGAGTTACAGATAGAGCTGCAACAGCTTCAGTTCCAGGAGACGGAGTTACTTCAGAAATACCTGGAGAATCTCAATCAAATTTCGCAAATCAGAGCTCAATTGAATGCCTTAGATGCCCGTAGCCAGCAACTGCAGCAAGAGCAAAATGCCGCAACCACTGCCGAACAAAAAGAAATTCAGGCGGCTCAGCAAGCAACCACTCAGCTAGCCGCCCAGGCGAATAGCAGTAACAATCGAGAAATTGTCAGTCCCCGGAAGGGCTGTATTCTGGAGCTCAATATTGCAGATGGGCAGATTTTACAACCCGATACCCAAATTGGGATTTTAGAAGTTCAAGGACAAACACCAGCCCTGAAAAATGTGGCCTATTTTTCCCTGGAAGATGGCCAACGGATTCAAGCAGGAATGAGGGTTTTAGTCACTCCCACGACCCTGGAAGGGGGAGGATTTGGCGGCGTAGTCGGGGAGGTGATCCTGATCTCTCCCCTGCCGGTTACGTTAGAATCCGCCACCGAAACGATTGGTAACTCAGAACTGGCTAAAACCCTCTGGATAGATTCAGGCAGTAAAATTGAAGCGATCGCCCAGTTGCAGACCGATCCAAAGGCCCCCGATCAATATCGCTGGTCAACCACTCAAACCCCCGATATCAAGCTGACGGCGGGAACCCTGACCACAGCTAGAATCACCGTTGAAGAGCGATCGCCGATTACATTTGTGCTGCCTGCCCTGAGAAAATGGGGCGGCTGGAATTAGTCATCTAAATCAACCATTTAAATTAACTGTTTAATGGGATGATTAGTCCCTCAGGATGGCTTGTCCAGCAATTGATTGAGTTGTCGAGAGATCAATTGATTGTCCGGTTCTAACTGCAAAGCCATTTGATAAAACACCAGAGCACCCTCCCGATGATGGTGGCGAACTAAAGCACCTGCTAATTGACCATAGAGAGTTGCGTCATTGGGTTTGATTTCCAGGGCTTTGTGGTAAAGGGCGATCTGATCGGGGTTTTGCTGAATCCCCCGTTGATAAAATTCCAAGGCTGTATCCAAGTCAGTGATGCCTCGCTTTCTCAAAGCATCCGCTAAATGTTCGCGAATTCCTGGCAAGTCACCCTGAAGCTGCATGGCTCCACGATAGGCTTTCACCGCCCCGTCCCACTGCCCCAACTGAGATAGGGCCTTACCCAGATTGTATTGAGACCAGGGAAAATTGGCATTCAGAGATATGGCCTGCTGATAGGCCACAACCGCCTCTTGCCAACGTTCCAACTGCAAGAAACAATCTCCCAGGCTGTTATGTGACCAGAAAAAATCGGGGTTTAACGCAATAGCCTGTTGGTAGGATTGGATGGCCCCTGCCCAACGTCCTAGTTTGAAGCAACAATCCGCCAGACTGTTATGAGTCCAGAATTGGTTGGGATCAAGCTCAATTGCTTTTTGATAGCAGGAAATGGCGGGCTCTAGTTCTGCTTTTTCCTGAAGTAAATCAGCCAATTTTTGATAAGTATCAGCCTGCTGCATTCCCAATTCAATAGCCGTTTGATAGTGGGAAATTGCCCGATCAGGCTCCCCCATTTGAGTCAGGGCATCTGCCAAACATTTATAAAGCTCGGCATCAGTTTGTACCCTCTGATCCAGACTGAATTGCAAAGCCGGAATCGCCTCCTGCCAATGCTCTTGTTTGGCCAACACCTTACCCAAGCCGCCATGGGCTAGGGCAAACGGGGGACTGAGCTGAATAGCCCTGCGATAAAGGGATTCTGCCTCCGGTAAGCGCCATTGGGACTGGAGAATTTCCGCCAGTTGATAGTATGCTGGTGCGTGATCCGGCATCAAACCCAGGACTTTTTGATAACTGACAATGGCCTCCTGAGTTTGCCCTTGCTGGAGATAAACCTGGGCCAGGTTTTGATAGGCTTCAGGCTGATCGGGGCTGAGAGCTATAGCCCGTTGATAAGCCGCGATCGCCGGATCCCATTGCTGCTGCTGCTGGTAAACTGCCCCAATTCCCCGGTAAGGGGCAGTCAATTCAGGGTTTAATTGCAAAGCATTTTGATAACAATGCAAAGCGGGCTGAAACTGCCCTTGGTGCAAATGGTGATCCCCAAGCCGTATCTGATCCTCTGGGGTTGCC
Source organism: Oscillatoriales cyanobacterium RM2_1_1 (assembly GCA_012033335.1). Classification (GTDB taxonomy): domain Bacteria; phylum Cyanobacteriota; class Cyanobacteriia; order Cyanobacteriales; family Microcoleaceae; genus JBHJGO01. Next base: position 1,642 of record JAAURB010000123.1, on the reverse strand, counting down.
TTCTGAGGTTCTAGGGCTAGGGCTTTTTCCAGACAGGAGACCGCTTGATCTGAGCGGCCCTGTTGAGTCAAAATCTTGGCTAAATTCCGGTAAGCCCCAGCAAAATCAGGCTTTAGCTGAATTGCCTGCTGGTAGTAAGAAACCGCTTTTTCTAATCGTTCCTGTTGGCCATAGAGACTACCCAAATTGGCCAAGACTTCAGGAAATTGCGGCTGTAGGGCAAGGGCTTTTTCATAGGCCCTTACCGCCGCGCCATCTCCCCCAACATCTGCAACGCATTGCCTTGAACCTTGTAAGCCATCGCTAAATCAGGCTGCAATTGAATCGCTTTCTGGCAGGCATGAATCGCCCCCTGCCAATTTTTCAGGGCAGAGTAAGCCTGGGCCTGTTCAAGATGGGTTTGGGGACTAGAGGGTTTGGTAGCCGGGGCAATGGACGGAGTTGATGGAGTGAGTTGAGAGAGTCGATTTGCAGGGGCCAACCCCCCCACGGTCACAACCGCTCCATTGGAGGGTTGATGCTGCGGCGGCTCAATTACCAGGGTATCCGAGGCTGCCTGGAAGTGAATGGCGCTGGAGTGAGGGGACTGTAGAGTTGCGGCCAGAGTATCTTGGGGTAGGGGATCTGGTTGTCTGACGGCTGGTTTCGCCATCAGAGCGATCGCCCTGCGATAGTAAGGAGCCGCTTCGTTGGCTTTACCCTGATGCTTCAACACCGCGATTAGGGCTTCATAGGCTGGAACCCACCGATCATCAATGGCTAGAGCATTTTTGTAGCAAGCCTCTGCTTTATCCCACTGGTTCTGGCGTTGCAGTTGGTAACCCAGATCACAATGGACTTGAGCGTTCAACGTCTCCGGCTCCAGAACCGCCGCCCGATAAGCACTCTCCAGGGCCTTTTGCGGTTGTTGGGTCTGCTGCCAGATTTTAGCTAAATTGCGATAAACCCCAGCAAAGTCCGGCCTCAGGGTCAGGGCTTGCTGATAGTGCCCAATAGCCTGGGGCCACTGCTGATGCTGTCCATACCAGCTTCCCAAGTTAGCATGAACCTCTGGCCAGTCCGGTTGGTACTTCAAGGCTTCGAGATACCAATGCCGCGATCTCTCCCACTGTTGCTGTCGCTGCAACACATCCGCCAGCAATTTACAGCTCTTAGCAGAATCCGGCTGAATCTTCAAAGACTGTTCACAGGCTTTCTCAGCCTCTTCAAGCTGCCCTTGGGCGAGGTAATTTTCAGCTCGTTCTTGTAAAATCGCAACGCTCTTGCGGATAATCTCTTCAGCTCGCATGATTGGCCCAGAACAGATACAGGGATGACGCTTTCCTCCAATTGTAAGTCCTTCAGGACACTTCCCAACAGACCACTTCCAGAACGACAGCAATTCTCATTTTGAAATATTTTTGGAATATTTGTACTAAAACGAACACGTTATGAGGGCGTTCAAACCCAATTATTCTGAATAACAGAACAGGGGTTCCAACCATTGGAAATCTTTGATTTCTATCATTGATATAAGGTAATTGCTCAACTTAGAGAGAATAGGGATTTGGCAGGATTCAAAGCAGCCGAAATGGCTTGAAAAGCGGAGAGACCCTGACGCTTTCCGGTATTGACAATGGAACGAACGTCAGCGAATAGATCC
>JAAURB010000122.1 GCA_012033335.1 Oscillatoriales cyanobacterium RM2_1_1 | reverse complement strand
CTGCTTCCTGGGGCAAAGCCCCAGACCCCCTTCTATTTAATAATTAATTACAACCATCTACTTAGTTCTCTTAAAAGAGTTGCTATTGTTTCCATAAGGGATACTGCTGAATCTGGTTCAACAATCTTCTCATCACTGAATTCTAGAAATACTGCCGTTTCTGCAACAATTCGCGCAATCTGTTTACTAAGGCTCATTGACAATCCTCATTCAGGTGCATTCTCAGCCCTACAAAACTCCAGAATAGATGCCGCAGTAGCTTGAGGTTGCTCTAGATGGGGAACATGACCGCAGTTTTTGAGCCAGACCAGTTTGGCCCCAGGCAATTTTTGTTGAAATTTAGCCGCATCCTTTGTGCCCAGGATCCGATCCTGATCGCCCCAGAGGATCAAGATTTTTTGCTGAATTTCCGGTAAGCGGAGGCTGAAGTTGCCATAGCCGCCACTTTTCGCAAAGTTGATCAACGCCCGCCGCCAACTGGGGGTTTCCAGATGCAACGCGGCACAGATTTGCGCGTCAGCGGAGGCCAGACGTTTGTCAAAGTAGGCATTCTCGCTGATCTTCTGGCGCACCTGGGGATTGCGTAAAAATTCCGTGGCCAAAAAATCCAGGGGTGGAAACAAAAATTTGCCCATGACTGGCCCAGAGCTGACTCCGGCACTATCGATTAAAACTAAAGCCCGTACTGCCTCCGGATAGGCCAACACAAAATCCAACGCCACTGCCCCTCCCATGGAAGCCCCCACCAGAACCACAGGCTGCTGGATGAGGGTTTGCCAACAGCTATGAAGGTGAGTTCTGATGGTTTGGGGATTCAGGTTGAGGTTGGGATCCCGCTCAGTCAATCCAAATCCCAGCAAATCCACCGCCCAGATCTCGTAATAGGCGCTTAACAGCGGCAACAGTCGGCGAAACTCAAACAGAGAACTATCAAATCCATGGAGCAACAGGATGGGGGTTCCACCCTGGCCCTGGTTGACATAGGGGGTAATGATAGGTTCTGGTCTCAGGGCAGTTCTAATCGGCTCAGTTTTGAGTTGCTGGGCCAGTTCGATTGAGGTCGGTTCAGTCAGTTGCTGGGTGAGAAACGGCAGAATATCGGGAAACATATCAGGATCCAGGGATTAAATTTAAAAGTGTCGATCAGATCAAACGGCAATCTTGGGGTGCAGGCATTGGGCCTGTTAGCAAACAACCGGGAAGGTTGTTTTATTCTACTGACTCTGTGGTTCTAAGGGCTATGGAGTGGGAGACTTTTGAAGATTTATCTGAAGGTTCAATCTAATCCCGCCTCTCAACTCAACCCTGGGGGGCTGTGGTTGGTTAGGTCATTTGATTGACGTTTAGCTCAAGTCCCTTTAGAATAGATAGACGTAGCCTTTGGTGGGCTTTTGCTCTGGATCTGGGCCTCAGGAGGGAATGAAATGCGATTAATTCATACCGCAGACTGGCATCTGGGACGAATTCTCAAGGGTCAAGATCGCACCCCAGAGCTGGAATTTGCCCTGGATCAACTGTTTCAAGATGCTCAGGAACTTGAGATTGATGCGATATTGATTGCTGGGGATGTGTTTGATACCACCAATCCTTCGATTGCTGCCACCCGAGTGGCCTATGAATTTTTTCGCAAGCTCAGCGATGCCAGGATCCCTGCGATTGTGATCGCGGGGAATCACGATTCGGCAGCCCGCATCGATGGTCACTCCAGTTTGTTGGCCCTAGCGGGGGTAACAGCCCTGGGAAAACCGCGAGTGGCGGAAGCGGGAGGGGTGATTCACCTGGAAACCAAGCAGGGAAAATTGACCGTTGGCGCGATGCCCTTCATCTCCGAACGCAAGTTGCTTGATCCCGACGAAATCTGGAATCAAACTGAAACGGATCGACGGTCGTCCTATCAGGAAACCCTCAGCACCTTATTAGAGGGCTTTGCCGCTTGTTTCTCAGAGAAGAGTGTGAATATTGTGATGGCCCATGCAACTCTCTCTGGGGCGACCCTATCCCATTCTGAGCGGACTTTAGATTCCATGGGGGTCTACAATCTAGCGGCCACCTGTATGCCCGCAACGGCCCAGTACAGCGCCCTGGGTCATATTCATAAACCTCAAAAAATCACAGGGGCCAAAATTCCCACTTTTTATTCGGGTTCCCTGATTCAGGTGGATTTTGGTGAGGCGGAGGAACAGAAGGGTTACAATCTGGTGGATGTCGAACCGGAACAACCAGCCAAAGTTGAGTTCAGACCCCTGATTTGTCAGAAACCTCTAAAACAAGTGGAGTGCCAACTGCAAACCTTAGAGGCTGAATTAGAAGCCCATCGTCACCATTGTGGCTATCTCAAAGTAATGGTTCATGCCAGCCAACGGCAGACGGATCTGGCACAACAAGTCCGACAAATTTGCCCCCAAGCGATTCATGTAGAACTGCGCTATCCCCATAGCCAAACAACCGTTGAAACCAGGCAATCCTCAGAGCAATTCAATCCCCTAGCCGCTTATCAGAAATACTATCAAGACAAGGGAAAACCAGAACCCAGCAAGACTTTAGTCGAGAAGTTTCGGCAGCTATATGAGGAGTTGGAACATGAGGCCAGTTAAACTCACCTTTCAAGGCTTTACTAGCTTTAGAAAACGCCAGGAAATTGATTTTTCTCAGCTAGAACTGTTCGCTATTACTGGCCCGGTTGGGGCGGGAAAGTCTTCTATTTTAGATGCTATGACCTTAGCACTTTATGGAAAAGTTGCCCGGGATTTGCGGGCAGCAGAATTATGTAATTTGGGCAGCAAAGTTCTGGAAGTTGGGCTGGAATTTCAGGTGAGTCAACAGAGCTATTATGTCTATCGAAAATGGGATTTTCACACCAAAAAAGCCAAACCAGAGTTTAGTTTGACCCAAAAGATTGAAGGGGACTGGCAACCCCTGGGGGAGCCCGGTCAAGAGGCAATTGATCAGACTATTAAACAGATTTTGCGGATGGATTTTGAGACCTTTACCCGGGTTATATTATTACCTCAAGGAGAATTCAGCAAATTCCTCAAAGGGGTGGCCAGGGAGCGGCGAGTGATTTTGCGGCAATTGGTGGGGTATGAGATTTTTGAACAGATGAGATCGCGGGCTGAAGACCAAAAACGCACCTCAAGAAATCAGATCGATAGCCTGCAATCGGAGTTAGCCAATCTCCAACTTTATTCGCCAGAGGAACTGCAAGGCTGGAAGTCTCAATTACAAACCTTAACCCAGCAGGAACCTCAGTTGAGTCAGGAGCTAACCCAGGCCCAATGGGATTGGGAAATAGAGAAAAATTTACTCCAACAAATCCAAGTTTTCACTCAATTTCAAGCCCAGTTCGTTCAGCATTTGCAAGGGGAAGCTGAAATTTTAAACTTACAACAAAAGTTAGAAGTCGCTCAATCAGCAGAGCGCTTAGAAACTCCTTGGGAATTGTTAGCCAGTACTCGGATCAGGCAGAGTGAGTTTGCCGTTAAAGGGCAAACTCTCGCTATTCAAGTTGAACAGGCACGTCAGAATTTTCAACGGCAAACTGATAGCTTTCAACAATTTCAGCAGCGAGAACAAACCCAACAAGCTACCCTAAAACAGCAAAGACTTGACCTGGATGATGCTATTGGTTTAGAGGCAAAACTACAGTTACAAAAGATTGAAGTCGAGCGATCCCAGGAACAATTTCAGCAAAAAATTCAGCAGCTCGAGACTAAGAAACAAGAATTACAAACAGTAACCGAAGCACTCCAACAGCTTGAGCAAGCCGATCAAAAAGCTGACCAAGCCCTTGCCAAAACCTCACCGGGGGGTGCATATTTACAACAGCTTGAGCAGGTTTATCCCCAACTGCAAAAGTACAGTATTCTCTGTCAACAATTGGTTAAAGATTATCAAACGTTGCAGGGAGTTTTAGAGGAGTTAACCCAATATCAAACTCAGGTCATAGGCGCTACAGACCATTTTCAACAGGCCCAAAGGGCTCATCTTCAGGCTGAAGTGCAATATCAGCAAGCCATCACTCAAAATCAGGCCGCCGAGATTCGCAGTCATCTGCATCAGGGGGAAAATTGTCCAGTTTGTGGGGGGATTTATGGGAGTGACCAAGGGATGGAACCGGGTTCAGAATGGCCAGAGACGCTAGATAGTGCAGATTTGAAGTCATTAAAAAAACAGTTGGATGCCGCCCATCGCCAACTCCAAACCACCCAATCGACTCAACAACAACTGCAAAATCAGATTGAATTTCTCACCCGTCATCAAGGGGATATAGAACAAAACTTGACGGAACAATTGGCTCAGGAAACTGAGCTAGAACAACAAATTTATCGAGTGTTCAAAGCCTCAATCTTCCGGGAAATTCCCTCCCAATGGCCGCCCAAAAAAGTCTTCGAGGCAAAAGTTCAGCAACTCGCAGAATTAGAACAAACCTATCAACAACTTCGAGGGGCCGACCAATCCTATCAACAAGCATTACAAGCTAAACAGCAGACAGAATCCCACCGCGATCGCCAGCACCAATTTCAAGTCATATTGCAACAGCAGTTTGATCAGCAGCAGGAAGAATATGACTTTTTACAGGAAGGTTTAGAGGCGAGTTTATCTGAAAAACAGCAAACCGAAGCCCAACTTCAAGCCAAAATAGGGGGGGTATCCTATGAGGAATTTAAGCAATCCCTAGCTCAGATAGAACAAAACCTGAAGCAGCAACGGGAACAGTTCCAGGCTCAACATGATGAATCCCAGCAAATTTTGCAACGGCTGGAAACCCGGCAGGAATTTCACAGTCAACAACTACAAAACCTCAATCAACAACTAGAACAGTACCAACTCAATTGGCACCAAGCTCTAGCCCAGGCAAAAATTACAGAGGCCGAGTTTTTGGAGGCCAGGGTCAGCCCGGAGCAACAAAAACACTGGCAGTCAGCGATTAAAAAATTTGGCGATCGCAAACTAGAATTGCAAACACAAATTCAGCAAAAACAATCAGAAATTGGCAATCCCATGGTCACCGCCGCCACCATTGAGCAAGCCATTGCTGAAAAAGCCCAAACCATAATTCAAATACAAGCCCAGCTCAAGCAAGCTCAGTCAGAAATTAAACAGCTAGAAATCCAGATTTCCCAGGAGGAAAGTAATCAGAAATCGATTCAAGTCAAAACTCAGGAACTCGAGAAAATCAATCAGGAATATCAAGACTACAGCACTCTGGCCCTGGATTTACAAAGTGGAAATTTTCAAGAGTATCTCCTAGAAGAATTTCAGCAGGAATTAGTGGCTAGTGCTAATACAATTCTCTGGCAACTAAGTGAACAGCGATATATTCTGAAATATCAACACAAAAAAGACAGCAAAAAAAACAACTATGAGATTGAAGATCACTGGAATGGGGGAGAACAACGGGCGGTCAACGGCTTGTCCGGGGGAGAAACCTTTGCGGCTTCCCTGGCCTTGGCCTTGGCCCTATCTGAAAAGTTAGCGAAAGGGGCCCAACTCGATAGCTTGTTTATTGATGAAGGCTTTGGGACTCAAGATGAAAACTCCCTGGAAATCGTCATCCAAGTCTTAGAATCTCTCCGACAACAGCAGCGATTAGTCGGGGTGATCAGCCATGTTCCCGCCCTTGGGGAACGGTTAGGCACGGAGCTAAAAGTCGAAAAATCCCCGGAAGGTTCCCAAATTCGATTGGAAGGGCTGCTTTCTACCTCCTGTTAAACCTTAAAACAATGCAGCTTGCAAACCAACCTTACCCGTCCCCAAAGAAGGGCATTGATATAACCTCAAACTTACCCTGAAACTTCAACCTCAGCAACAGGACTCGGTTCAAAGGCTTGCAGAATCCCCTGATCCAGTGTCCAGTACCGGTCGGCAATTTCAACCATGTCTACCATGTCATGGGTGACCACCAGTAATGTCCAGTGTTGTTTGAGCTTAGCCAGCAGGTTCACCAGTTGCCGTCGCATTGACCAGTCTAGCCCCGCTGTCGGTTCATCCAGGAGTAACAATTGAGGTTGACGAATCAATTGCACCGCCAAGGCCAGACGACGCTGTTGCCCTCCACTCAGGGCATGGGGAGCAGTATTTAATGGCAGATGTTCTAGCCCGACTTCGATCAGGGCTTGACTGACTTGGTCTGAACCAATTTCAGGATGCCCCAGCCTGAGCTCTTCGAGGATAGTACCCGCGCAGAAATGCCGCTCTGGAAATTGAAACACCAATCCTGCCAATTGCTGAAGATATTCAGGATCTAAGGATTGTTCCCGCCAGTAAATTTGCCCCTGATTTTGCTCCGCTAGCCCCGAGAGAATTTGCAGCAATGTACTTTTCCCCGACCCGCTCCGACCAATAATCAAGCCCATTTGTTGAGCCGGAAGCTCTAGGCTGACATTGGCTAAAATCGCCAGATTACTGGCGGGGGGGTGATAAGTTAAGCCTCGAATATAAAGCATTCAATCTATTGAATTTAACCAAAACGACCCTGAACATAATCCCGGGTGCTTTCACTGGTTGCATCCTGAAAAATCTTGAAGGTTGAATCATATTCTACAAGATTCCCCACCCGGCTTTCATCCGTATTGAAAAAGCCAGTATAGTCTGAAACCCGGGAGGCTTGCTGCATGTTGTGGGTCACAATCACAATCGTCAACTGCTCCTTGAGGGAATGGAGTAATTGCTCCACTTTCAAAGTCGAAATCGGATCGAGGGCTGAGCAGGGTTCGTCCATCAACAAAACCTTGGGCTTCACCGCTAGGGCCCGGGCAATACATAACCGCTGCTGCTGTCCTCCCGACAATCCCAGGGCAGATTGCTGGAGCTTATCCTTGACCTCATCCCAAAGGGCAGCCCCTTTCAGGGTAGATTCCACAATGTCATCCAAGTCCGTCCGCGACAGATTCTTGAAGATTTTCAGACCATAGGCAACATTGTTGTAAATGCTGCTGGGAAAAGGGTTGGGCCGCTGGAATACCATGCCAATTTGCCGGCGCAAGCTGTTGATATTGATGCCTTGAGCATAGATATTCTGGCCAAAAAATTCTACGGTTCCATCCACCTTAACCTTTCCTTCCAGTTCCCCAATCCGATTCAGGGCCTTTAAAAAGGTAGATTTTCCGCAGCCAGAAGGGCCAATTAAAGCCGTCACCTGTTTCTGCAAAATATCAATCGAAACTCCTCGAGAACTTTGTGAGTCCCATAATAAAAAGCCAGATCCCTGACTCGCATCGCGGGGGCAACTTCTGCTGACTGCTTGAGATTTGTAGCCCGTTTTTTGGTGCGCTCTTCTACCATGATCAGATCCTCTGTTAGGGGTTAATGTTCAACATTCAACTTTCAATGTTCAGCTTTCAATACCTGAATTGCAACCTGATATAGTTTCCTCAATTAGTCTGAAGACTTTCGTTTCAAGACCAATCGAGACAAAATATTGCTAATCAAAACCATAAATAGCAAAACCAATGCCGCTGTCCAGGCCATTTCATTTTGCTCTTTATAGGGAGAGCCAGAATAGTTGTAAATCAGCACCGACATCGATGGAGTTGGGCTCATCAATCCCTCAGGCCAGAACTGACTAAACAGGGCTGTGAACATCAAGGGAGCCGTCTCTCCTGCCGCCCGGGCGACTGCCAGCAAAGCCCCGGTAGTGATCGCAGGCAGGGCGGTGGGCAGAATAATCCGAAAGACCGTCTGAAATCGCGCTCCCCCCAACGCCGCAGAAGCCTGTCGGTAAGAGGAGGGCACTAATTTCAGGGCCTCCTCCGTCGTCAAAGCCACAATCGGTAACATCACCAGACTCAAGGCCAGAGCCCCTGCCACCGCTGAAAAGGTTTTGGTGGTCAATACTAGGACTCCATAGGCAAATACCCCTAGAATCACAGTAGGGACACTACTGAGAATCACCATAATAAATCGGACACTCGCCGCAGCGGTGGTTCCCTTCATCACCTCAGTCATAAAAATCCCGGTAATTACCCCCAGAGGAACACTAGCAAGGGCCGCTAGTCCCACCATGACCAGGGTTCCGACGATGGCATTGGCGATGCCGTTAGGCTGATCTTCCATGCCGACCGGAGCCGGTAAAGACACCAGGGTTTCCCAGCTCAACCGGCCAATCCCTTGACGAATAATTTCCCAGACAATCGAAAATAAGGGTAGTAAGGCTAACCCGGTTAGCACAAATCCCAGCCCGGTCATGCCCTGACTAAAAATTCTCCGCCAGGGAGATAGGGGCTGATGCAGGGCTAGACCAACTTCTGAAAAGGTATCTAAACTTGAATCTGAAGCAGGGGCCATGGTTGTATGCGTTAAAGTTGACTTTTACAGATTGATTTGCAGATTTATAAAGTTGCGGGCCTGAGTTTTCAGGGCTGACATCCCAGCCAGGAAGCGCACCTGAGCATTATCGAGTCAGGGAGGGGAACAACCGTCTCGGCTCCCCATCGGTCAGATGCTTCTACCATAGGATTTGCATCTGATTTGATAGGGGTTCCTAAGCTCGCTTACCTACGACATAAACCAGCAGAACTGCGATCGCATTCACAATTAAAGTAATCACGAACAACAGCAGGGAGAGATACATCAATGCACCAACATGTAGCTCAGTATAAGCTTCTGGAAACTGATTGGCTAAAACGGCTGGAATGGAATAGCCCGCGTCCAAGAGGGAAGGAGTAATCTGAATCGAGTTACCAATCACCATGGTCACCGCCATGGTTTCCCCCAAGGCCCTACCCAGGGCCAGAATTGAGGCCCCCAGAATACCTGACCCCGCCGCTGGTAGTAAAATCCGCCAGATGGTTTCCCAGCGCGTGGCCCCTAAAGACATGGAAGCACTTCTGAGATCCTTCGGCACGGACTGCATCACATCCCGGCTAATGGCAGCCACAGTCGGTAGAATCATAATGGTCAGAACTAGCCCAGCGGTTAATAGACCAAACCCAAAGGGATCAGTACTAAACATCGGCAACCAAGAGAAATAGGCATAGAGCCATTTTTGAATCGGCAAGATGAAGGGAACGAACACAAAAATACCCCAGAGTCCCACGATCACACTGGGAATTGAAGCAATAATTTCTACCAGGAAGGCAATGGGCGATCGCACAGCTTCCGGCAAGAAGTCTTCACTGGTGATAATGGCAACCGCCACTCCCAAGGGCACAGCAAATAGCAGAGCCAGAAAGGACGTGACTAGAGTTCCGTAGATGAATGGCAATGCCCCATAGATATCCGCAGAGACATCCCAGTCTGTTCCCCAGATAAACGGTAAACCATAGGCTTGAATGGCCGGTTGAGCATCCCTGAGTACAATAAAACTAATCCAGAACAGAGCCAGCCCAGAAGCTAGAGCCAACAGCCAGACCAGTCCGGTAAAGCCTTTGTCAAGTTGCTGAACTGCACCTTGAGTTTCAAATAGATCTTGCTTGACTATAGAGGGTTGGGATTGGGAAAAGCCAGGTGAATCGGTCATTACTCTAAACCTTAAATAGTCTGAATGGTAGTCTTACCGGATGTGATAAATGCCAAACCCTGAACCAAAAACAGGTAAGGTGAGCCATGCCCACCTTACTGATACTTGACACTCAACTAGCGCTTACTTGGCAGCAACTTTAGTATTGACTGTCTGGTTAGCCTTCTGAGCAACGCTCTGAGGAATCCGAGTGTATTCGAGTTGGCCGTTAATAGCCTGGCCATTGGTCAGAATCCAGTTCACCATCTTCTTCACCGCTGCTGCAGTCTGAGGATTGCTATACCGCTCTTTGATCATCAACCAGGTGACACCAATGATGGGATAGCCCTTGGCGGGATCCTGGATATTGGTGGTCATGAAGTTGTTGTCAAACTGTATAGTAGACATCGCTTCATTTGCAGACTGCAAGCTAGGCTCAACAAACTGCCCGGCTTTATTTTGAATAAAGGCAGTTTGCATTTTGTTCTGGCGAGCATAGGTATCCTGAACATACCCGATGGCTCCATCGGTCTTCTTGACCAAAGCTGCAACACCATCATTCTTAGGGCCGCTGAGGAACCCTTGAGGCCACTTGGGAGCGGACTCTGCCCCAACCTTTCCTTTGAAAGAGGGGCTAATTGCACTCAGGTGACGGGTGAAAATAAACGTTGTTCCACTCTTGTCCGCCCGAACTACAGGTCTGATAGGCTTATTGGGAAGCTTGGAGTCAATCTGATTCCAGGTCTTGATTTCCCCGGCGAAAATCTTGCCCAGAGCTTCACGGGATAGCTTCAGATTACTAACACCAGGGAGATTGTAGACCACTGAAACAGCTCCACCGGCGGTAGGAACCATGATCAAACCATTCTTCATCTGCTGTCTTTCTGCCTGTTCTGGTGGATCGTCAGTTCCGCCAAAGTCAACACTATCCGCGATGAACTGCTTGATTCCACCCCCACTACCGATGGAGTTGTAGTTTACAGTCAGACCTTGCTTCTTCAGCTCAGCAAAATAACGCTGATACAGAGGAGCCGGAAAAGAAGCTCCAGCCCCATTCAGGGTTTGAGCGACTGCTTGACCCACACTTCCAACCGTAACAGCTACCGCTGCTACAGAAGCACTAATAACGCGATGTAAACCTTTCGTGAAAAAAACCACAGTCAATTCTCCCCTTAACATTCAATGACACATACACCCACCTACGCTACAGAGCTGAGGTTAATTTGAGGTTATTGGTAGGTTAACAAACCATTAATATTCTGTATAAAATCTGGGAGGAATTCAACCCTTTGTTATACCAGAAAAAACTACAGAATTTGGGAACTTAATGTTAACTCGACCCGTCATCCAATCCTTAACCTGCTCACTGTTCTGAGGGTTACTTAGGCTTAAACCTCAGATATCAGAGAGGGCAAGATAGTCCTACCCTCTCTATTGGTTGAACTTCAATCAACCTCAGGTAGAAAAGTCATGATTTCCTATCCTGTAGCCTCCTAAGCATCAAACAGGGTGAAGTCTGATTCGTCGATGGCGCTGACCGCAACCCCCGGTAGAGTTACCAGAACTTCTGAGGTTGCTGTAACCGAAATTTGAGTCAGTCCAGCTACAGCATTAATCGTCAATTGCTCAAAGGTCAAATCCCCTCCGAGAACGAATCGATCCTCAGTTTCAAAGTCGGCAATGAGATCCGTTCCCGCTCCTTCCACCAAGAGGAAGCGATCGCGGCCACTGCCCCCCACCAGGGTATCATCTCCCAGATCCCCTGTGAGGAAGTCATCACCATCATCGCCACCGATCAGGTCATCTCCCTGACCCCCGAAGATCTGATCAGCCCCATTGCCTCCCAGGATTGTATCCTGGCCGATGTTGCCGAAAATCACATCACTGCCGTTGCCGCCATCAATGAAGTCATCATCTCCTTCATCGCCGAAGAATTCACCACTGATGCCCCCAAAGATCACATCATTGAGGTCACCTCCATAGGCATTATCATCCCCTTCTCGACCAAAGATCAGATCTTCGCCATTGCCCCCGTAGAGATTGTCATCACTTTCCAAGCCCGTGACCGTATCATCGCCTGCGAACCCAAGCAGGTCATCCCCGACTTCAGTCCCGAGCAGATTGTTGTCACCCTGATCTCCTTCAATGGTGTTTACGATAACGTTGGGGGGACGAACAGGAATTTCGATGTCACCGCCATCACCACCATCGCCGCCATCACCATTGCCTTGGTCGGCCTGGTGATCATCCAGGTGAAGTGGATCAACGATACGGTCCGACTGCGTGATGCCCAGTTCGACC
>JAAURB010000023.1 GCA_012033335.1 Oscillatoriales cyanobacterium RM2_1_1 | reverse complement strand
AGTTGTGGTCATCAGTTGCCCCCCCCGGAACTCCCCCTAGTTGATATCCGGTTAGCATGACGGGTTTGAGATGAGCCCGACCAGCATAGATAGCCGCCGTATACCCCGCCGGCCGGAACCAATAATGACCAGATTTTCGACTGCCAGACCCACTACAATCCTCCCTCAATTTCCCCTACAAATTTCCCCTAAAGTCTGAAGCAACCTGGCTGGAAGGGCCTATACCCAACAGATAAAATCAACAGATAAAAATCAAATCCCAAAGCTATCCCGGCTGTTCTGCTCAACTGGACTTTGGACAAGAAGCAGGTGGCGTTCCCGCCTAATTTGACGGTTTTATAGCACTTGTCGTCTTCTTAGAAAGAGTTGTCGGAAGATATTCAGGGTTTTGGGTCTTCAACTAAGGTTACCAAACTAGCGAATATCTCCCAATCACTAGCTTGAAACTAATTTTGATTCGTTGAAAACGACCAAATGACAAGAGTTTCAGCCATTCTGATTGCCGTAGAAGCTTCCAAAATTTGTCCAAAGTCAAGACTCAAACTGCCCGACGAGCCTGAATCCATTGTATCGGGATCTTGGATGATTCATCAAAGTTCATCGTAGAGGCTTTAGCCTGCTCAACGGACAAACTGAGGCATCACCTCAGCGGCGGTAAACAATCCCCAGATCCCCCGGCGATGGAGTTGGATGCCAGCTTTCAAATAGCCAAAGGCAGGGCCACAGACATTGGCCGCCATGCTGGTTTCATCCCCCAGGGTAAAAGTATGGGTAGACAATTTGCCCTCAAACGTCCGACCCGTAACCTGAACGTTGGTACTTAAGGGTTTCTTAGGGTTGCGAGTGTCTACAATGCCCCCGACCGTGACTTGATCGCGCCTGCAAATCCCCGCCAGCTCCAGCATCAGATCATCGGCATGTTCCATATGTTCTAGCGTCAGTAACCCATTAGTTTGATCAAGCAAGGCTGCTACTTCTGCATCGGTCATGGTTCTGGCTTGCTCAACGGTGTAGCCCGGCAGGTGACCAATATCTTCGCGAATGGTAGCCCGATAGGCTTCCCAATTAGCAATACCCACCCCAAAGGTGATTTGGACACGGTGAATCTCCGCGTAGCTCTGGGCTGCCACCACCGCCGCCGCCGTAAGTAATCCGGGGGTCGCGCCACAGCCGGTCAGATAAGTAATCCCGGCGGCTTGAAGTTCCGGTTGCAACGCCAATAACAGTTCCATGGCGCTGGTGCGCTTTAAGGCATCTACCAGTACCCCTTGCCAGCCCGATTGGATGAATTGTTTGGCGATATCCGCCATGAAGTGATTGGGTAAGTTGGGTAATGCCAGAAAGTAACCCTCGACTCCCGGGGCCACTTGGATTAAGGTTTCAATGCTGCGATCGCTGAGGGCTCCGCCGGGGTTTAAGTAGCCGATGGAGCCCTGGTGATGATAGGTCTGAATGCAGCGGTCAGGATCGAGTCCTTCAGGATGGTAAACGTATCCCTGATGATCAGCGGCGGCAACCCAGGCGATTTCCTGTTTGGGTTCGAGAACTCGACTGGCTGCCTGTCCTAATCCCCCAAACCCGAGAATTCCGATCCGCAGCGGTGGTGTTAGTAGTGATGTTGTCCTTGTTGTACTCATGGCGCTATTTCAGGCGTTACGTTAGATTGAGACAGTCTTTCATTATCCCCTATGGTTAGAGTGTTTGAGGATCCTGCCATGAACCTTTCTCCCCCCGGGTTTGATTTAACCCAAAGACCCCTGATCCATTTCCCTCCACCGCAACACTGGATGTGGAAGGGATTTTCGATTTGTTACCAGCAAGAAGGAGATACTGGCCCTGCGGTAGTGTTGATTCACGGGTTTGGAGCCTCCTGGGGTCACTGGCGTAAAAATATTCCGGTGCTGGCTACCCAGTGCCGGGTCTATGCCCTGGATTTATTGGGGTTTGGTGGATCGGCCAAACCTGTGCCTGATGGAACAATTTCCTACACCTTTGAAACCTGGGGAGAACAAATCGTTGATTTTTGCCGCGAGATTGTGGGCAATCCCGTGTTTTTAGTGGGGAACTCCATCGGCTGTATCGCGGCAATGCAGGCGGCGGTCATGGCCCCAGATCAGGTAATTGAACTGGCTTTGATCAACTGCTCTCTGCGGCTACTTCACGAACGCAAACGGGCGGAAATCCCCTGGTACAGAAGCTTTGGAGCAGGTATCGCCCAAAAAGTTCTGAGTCAGCGCTGGATTAGCCAACTGTTTTTTCAGCAGATCGCTACCCCCCGGAGCGTGCGAAAGATTTTGCAACAAGCCTACCGCCGCCCGGAAGCCGTCACCGATGAACTGGTGGACATGCTATTGCTCCCGGCCAAAGAACCCAGCGCCGTGGATGTGTTTATGGCGTTTACCGGGTATTCTCAGGGGCCATTGCCCGAGGATTTACTGCCGATACTACCCTGCCCCGCCATTCTCCTCTGGGGCACAGCCGACCCCTGGGAGCCGATTGAACTGGGACGAGCCTATGGTCAATTTGACACCGTTAAACAGTTTATTCCTCTGGAGGGGGCAGGCCACTGCCCGCAAGATGAAGCCCCAGAGTTAGTCAATCCCATCCTACTGGAATGGATCCTGAATGCGGATAACCCTGGCCCGAAGATTGACCCAGAGCCAACCTGAAATTTGACATCCTGAATCTTTCAGGTTACCCGTGGGGAACCAAACTCTAAAAGCTCAACTCAACCCAATCAGCTCAAGCCAATCGGCAACAATCAGGAATTTAGCCACTTGGCCACAGTTTGCACATCCTTATCCCCCCGACCGGAACAGTTCAGCACAATTCGGGGACTGTCCGCGAGCTGGGGACAGAGCTTTTCCAGATAGGCGATCGCATGGGCCGTTTCCAGGGCTGGAATAATCCCCTCGAGTTCAGAGAGTCGTTGCAGCGCTTCGAGGGCCTCTCGATCCGTCACAGCATAGTATTCAGCCCGACCCGAATCCTTCAGGTAGCTATGCTCTGGGCCAACTCCAGGGTAATCTAATCCAGCACTGATGGAATGGGCTTCAGTCACCTGACCCTCCGGATCCTGCAACAAATAACTCATGGCTCCATGGAGAACTCCCACCCGACCTGCCGTTAAAGTTGCCGCATGTTTTCCGGTTTCTACCCCTGAACCTGCCGCTTCTACTCCGATCAACCGCACGGAAGGTTCCTGGACAAATTCATGAAACAGTCCCATGGCGTTGGAACCGCCCCCCACGCAAGCTAGCAAAATATCCGGCAATCCTCCCCATTTGTCCATACACTGGTTACGGGTTTCCTGACCAATAATCGCATGAAAGTCCCGCACCATCATGGGATAGGGATGGGGCCCTGCTACTGAACCTAGAATATAATGGGTGGTCTCCACATGGGTGACCCAGTCGCGAATGGCTTCTGAGGTGGCATCTTTCAAGGTTCCTGTTCCCGCTTCTACGGGTTTTACTTCTGCCCCCAGTAACCGCATTCTGAAGACATTCAACGCCTGCCGTTCCATGTCCTGAACCCCCATATAAATCACGCAGGCCAGACCAAAACGAGCGCAAACCGTGGCGGTGGCGACTCCATGTTGTCCGGCTCCAGTTTCCGCAATAATCCGTTGCTTGCCCATTTTCAGGGCTAGTAGGGCTTGGGCTAGGGCATTATTGATCTTGTGGGCTCCGGTATGGTTGAGATCTTCCCGCTTCAGATAGATTTGAGCTCCCGTGCCATCGGGACGAGCGTAGTGTTGGGTCAGACGTTCGGCAAAATACAGGGGACTGGGACGACCGACATAATCCTTGAGGAGTTGTTGTAGCTCTTGTTGAAAACTGGATTCATCCCGATAGTGCTTGAAGGCAGCTTCCAGGTCAGCCAAGGCGGGCATCAAAGTTTCGGGGACATATTTCCCACCAAATTGACCGAATCGACCGAGATGATCCGGAACCTGGGCTAAAACTGGGGCCGGAACCTGTTGAGCTTGGGGAGATAGGGGAGTCGTAGTCATGGGCAATCTAGAACTTTCAATTTGAATATTGCATATCTAACCTGAAACTTGTCTGTTCAGTGTATCCTGGCTTTTGCTTTAGGGTTAAACCTGGATTTCTCTTGGGCTGAAGCGGTGGAAATAACATGACATCCCTAAACCAGGGAGCGATCCGTTAGAATTTCGTATCCAGCTTCAGTCACTAACACTGTATGTTCAAATTGGGCTGAAAGGGCATTGTCTATGGTAACTGCTGTCCACCGATCCGGCAAAATCCGGGTAAACCGCGAACCCTGATTCAGAATTGGCTCGATGGCCAGGGTCATCCCCGCCTTGAGCTTGACATTGGGTAAGTCGTAAGTCCGAACGTTAAATACAGCCGGTTCCTCGTGGAGATTCCGACCAACCCCATGACCGGTGAATTCTTCTACGATCTGATAGTTATGGGCTTGAGCATAGTCCTGAATGGCAGCGGCAATATCCATCAAGCATGCTCCAGCTTTAACCTGCTCAATGCCTTTGTATAAAGTTTCCTCCGCCACTCGAATCAACCGGGCTGCTTCCGGGGCAACTTCGACCACGGGAATGGTAATACAGGAATCCCCATGAAATCCCTGAAAATAAGCGCCCGTATCAACCTTCAAGACATCCCCTGTGCGAATTACCTTGCGGCGATTGGGAATCCCATGAACCACTTCATTGTTGATACAGGCACAGATTGAACCGGGGAAACCGTGATATCCCTTGAAACTAGGGGTTGCTCCCATGTCTCGAATTCGTCGTTCGGCATAGGTATCCAGATCTCCTGTGGTCATTCCCGGCTGCACCCGTTCAGCGATTTCTTTCAACACTGTGGCAACGATCCGGGTAGCCTGTCGCATGATCTCAATTTCCTGGGAAGATTTGAGGTGGATTCCCCGGCGGCCCTTTTTGATTTGGGGAACAGCAGGCTGGGGTGGTTTGGGCAGTAGATGATTAAGAATTCTCATGCGGGACTGGTTCAGTGAGGATGTTAAGTCAAGATGGGAGGTTGAGTTCAATATTGTAATCTAATTAACTCAATCTCAGGTACCTGAAATAGCAAATTCCTTCAGGATTTCCCAATTTCGGAACTGGGGGATTTGAACGCTTAAGCTCACGGCTGGGCTACTTTCTGGGCCTGATGATAAAGTTCTTGCAATTGGGCTTCGATGGCCGGGGGCTTGGCGGTAAATCGAATATAAAATCTGCCATTTTCTGCGGGTTTATCTAAGGCTTTGGCATAGACATCTTCTCGCAGGTCTGGGGATTGGAGTTGGAGATTAATTTTAATATTGGTCAAAACAATCGGCAGGGCATTGTCTCCACCCTCCGCTTGAATCAACCCCCCTTTAGTGGAAAGTTCTAAAATCTGCCCGGTAAATAAATTCTCCCCCACATGTTTGCCCTCTAGAATGGTGTATTGCAGGGGGAGAGCTTGGGGAATTGGGAAGAAAATTTCTGCTTCTTTTTGTATGGATAAGTTATGGGTTCCTTGAATGCCCCCCACTTCATAAATATAGATGGGCTGCTTTACCCCCTTCGGTTGCACTAATTTTTTGCTCTCTACCTCTATGATTTCTGCTCCGGCGGCTTTGAGGGTTGATTCTGAGATGATAATCTGACCACCGGTGGTATAGGATTCGATGCGATAGGTCAGGTTCACCTGACTGCCGACCACGCCATATTTGGTGCGCTTTTCCGAGCCCAAATTGCCGACCACAACTTCCCCGGTATTGATGCCAATTCCCATTTCTAAAGCATTCAAATCCCACTCTTCAAGCTGCTGATTGACTTCGTTCATTTTGAGCTGCATGGCGATCGCACAGGCCACGGCCCGTTCCGGGTCATCTACCCGTTGCGTCGGTGCCCCAAACAACACTAAAATCCCGTCCCCCATGAATTCATCAATCGTCCCCTGATAGGCCGTAATCACATCAGCCATTTGGGATAGATAAAAGTTCAAGACTTTGACCACTTCCTCTGGCGATAGCCGTTCTGAAAGGGCGGTAAATCCCCGCAAGTCCGAGGTGAGAATTGTGATTTTTCGCCGCTCTCCCCCCATTCTCAAGCCCTCGGGACTTTCGAGCAGGGTGGCAACAATTTCATCGCTGAGATAGCGCCCAAAGGTTTTGCGAATATCGGCGGCGCTGCGGGCCACATAGGCCGTAATGGCGATCGCCGATCCCGATAGGGCCAGAAAAGCCGGAACCACCGGCAACCACCAACCACTCAAAAAAGCCAGATAGGTTGTTCCTCCCAGGGTGGCTGTGGCCAGACTGAATAGGCCAATCTGTCGGAGTAAAAAGCGACGGACATGGCTGGTGGAACGAATTGTCCAGGTCAAAGCCGCCCCAATGCCTGACCAGAGCAAGATCCATAGCCATTCCTGGGGTTCTGACCAGGTTTTGATCAGGGGACGATTGTCCAAAGCCGCATCAATAATCTGACTGGCCACATTGGCATGAATTTCTACCCCGGACATCCGTTGATCCGCAGACAGGGTAAAAGGGGTGGCAAATAGATCCTGGAAGCTCTCTCCTACAGCACCAATCAAAATCAGGCGATCGCGCCCCCAAGAGGCCGGAACTCGATCCTCTAAAATATCCCGATAGGACACCATTTGAAACGGAGACCCAGGACGACTCCGGTAATTCAAAAACACCTGATATCCCCCGGCATCGGCCCGGATATAGCCCCCATCATTGGTCTCAAAGGGTTTAAAAATCATCTGACCGAACTGCCACCAGTTGTCGGTGCCCTCGATCACCTGGGGGGCAATTCCGACGGCATCCAGATAGAACATCGCCAGATACAAACCAAAACTATAGAAGGTTTCTCCATTTTCATTCTCCTGGGTGAGAATGGCCCGGCGCACGGTGTTGTCCTTGTCCAGCAATAAATCATTGGCGGCCACCCGTCCGGTTTGCTTCAGAGCTGGGGGAGCGGCAACGGCTTGACGGAGGCGATCGCCCACCACTTTTTCAATCCCAATCAGGTTTTCCGTTGTGGTGAAAATCTCTATGAGTGCCTGATGGCCGGGCTCATAAGGCAAATCTCGGTAGATGTCTAGCCCAATTGCCCGGGGTTCCATGGCAATCAACTTCTGCAGCAACCGGGCATAGACCTGGTCAGCCACATAACCCTGGCCGATATATTGCATATCAGCCTCATCCAGCCCCACTAGGACAATTCGCTGACTGGCGGGTTCCGAGGGCCGCCATCGCATGTATTGATCAAAAATTGACCACTCTAACGCCTCTAGCACCCCACAAAGGCGAAGCAGGAGAATCAACACCGTTATGGAGGGGGTGGCGATCCAAACGCCACGCCATTCCCAGGCTTTTTGTTTCCAGGTTGTCCAGAGAGGTCTGATCAAGGGGATTGAACGTCAGAGTTGAACAGTGAGAGTCAACCGATGAAGGTAAACTGGAGAGAATGCCCCGGATAGAATAACTGTAAAACAGACTATGGGGTTGGTTTTTCTTCTGATTTTTCCTCGGTTGTGCAGCAGGAAGTTAGGGGAGCTGTTGTCAATTTTTCTAAGTCTACTGACTTGAGCAACTGTTCCCACTCCGTTTGATTGGATTCCCGCAATTGAGCCATCATCATCAAGGTATCAAACCAGACCCGCTCTTTGGCCAGGAGTTCAGCTTTTTCCAGGGGAGCTTGAGCCAAATTCAGTTGGGTTCTGAGTTCCTGACTCAAGGTAGTGCGGGTGATTTCTCCCTGGACAAACTCAACATCCTCCGGGGCATTAGGATTGCACAACACAATAAACTGCCAGGTGTAGGATTGATCCACTTCTAAGTTGACTCGCTCAGGTAAGCCAACGGTGACAATTCCAGCCTCCCCCGGCAGGTCAAAGGTGCTTTCATAGACCGCATCCCCGGCCTCATCTACCACCAAAAACTGAGCTTGTTTTGCTGTTGTTTGGGGGACATAGGTGAAAAACTCAGGATTGGCGCTGATGGTAGTAACTTTTTCATCCTCAGGGGGAACCAGGGCTGTCAGGGGAATATCCCCGGTTGTACAAACCTGATTTTCACTTTCTGGGCCTCCCCGAGTCCCCCCTCCAGCAGTATTGGAGGGCTTGCCGCGATTCGGTGAAGGTGGAAACTCTAAGCTCATGGCTGGGAGGGAAAGCTGAACCCAACCTAGGGCGGCGATCGCAACTATACCAATCAAGGTATGCGATATTGGTGATAATTTTGGTGATAATTGCCAGACCATAGTATTTCCTCAAAGTTAATTCAAATCATGTCTAACTACGCTTGAGACTGTTAGGGTTTCAGATGACTATTCCCCAACCGGCAAGATTTGCCCTAGCTCTTGCCCTAAAGTTTGCCCTGAAAGTTTGACCCTGGCTTCAAATCTTGGTTCACTGATATCGCAATGATATTGCAAGTCTGCTGTTGCTATTGTGACGAAAATTTGGGGCACTAAGTTCAAGGATCCACTTCTAACCAGTGACTCACTCCAAATCCAATGGCCCGCTGGGGGTTGGATAATTCCTGGGCAAGTTTTAGAATCGCATTGCGACCAATTGAGGTCTCAAACACGGAGGAAAATACCCCATCAATCCGGTGGGTTTTGCAGAATTGCCTGAGCTGGCTTGGAGAACCGGCGATCGCCGGTTTGATGACAAAAATTCCTCGCCAGCCCCTGGCATAGCAGGCTTGGAGTTGGGATAGGGTGGCCACGGATTCATCCAGAGCGATAGGAGTCCTGTAACTGGAACCCAGGGCTAGCAATTCCTCAAATTCCCTCGGGGGCAGGGGTTGTTCAAGAAATTCCAGTTGAACCGATGCCCCCCGATTGCACCCATCACCAACCCGCAGCCATTCCTGAGCCTGGGAAAAAGTCAGCCCCCCATTGGCATCAAGTCGCAGTTTCAAGTCCAAACCTGGAGATTTCATCCCCTGAATCAACCGATCTAGAATCTCTAATTCCTCGGCAATCGGAGCCACTGCAATTTTCCATTTGAAGGTGCGGTAGCCCTGACGAAACAAATCCGGCCACTGATTTAGGGCCAATTCCCCAGCGGATAATAGCCCACTATAGCTCAAGGGTACAGCGGACACAGTTTCAGGCTGGGATGGGTTCAAGGCTTCCCAGGCTGACTCAAACCCAAACTGACAGGCAGGCAGAGTATTGGGAATTGTCGTGATGATCTCCTGGTTGATTTGCGGGGGCAACTGCTGGCAAAAGCAGAGAGCCTGTTCCAAGGTCTCTGAACCAAACCCGCTCAAGGGGGCAATCTCTCCCCAGGCGACTCGACCGATAGCATCTGTCAACTGCAACAAAATTCCTGCTCTGACTGACCAAACGCCATGATGAGTTTTGAGCGGTTGCTTGAAGGGATGTTGATAGGGGCGAAATTGAAACTGGTAGCTCACGACTGGTTATAGAATGGGTTGGTGATGAGTCGGGCAAAGCCAGAATATGTCCCTCAGCTTGGCATTGGGTTACGTGACATACTCCCCCCATCAATCTTCTAACTAATTGTGTCAAGGTACTTAATGATGATCATAGGCCCCCCGTTCGGGATTTAACGGGACAATTTCCTCCTGAATTGATAACCCCAACTGCATTACCATGGACTGCAACACTGCATCCGGAGAAAATCGCAGATAGGTTTCAGTAATTTCTAAGGCAACATGACGATTTCCTAGATGATAGGCGGCCCGCAATAAATCCAGGGAATTAGCCGCAGTCACCGTGACCACGGGTTCAGGCTTGGCAACAATCCGGGCGATCGCTCCTTGATCCTCAGACTGCAACAAATCTCCTTCCCCCAATACAATGCCCCGAGGCAGACGCAAGTAGATGGCTGGATGATCTGATAAACTGATCTTTTGATAGCCCCGGAGGCGCTGTTCCGCCGTCAAAGCCAGGATCAGATCTGCTTTTAACGGGGTCGAACGGGTTAACCGCTGAGTAAATACCAATACCATTTTCCGCAGGACTTTATAGTTAACCCCCTAACAATTCACCCACCAATAATTGATTCACCCACCGTGACTCGATGCATTCCTGCCGCTGCAAAACGTTCAAAGGCTGTATCTGCCTGCTCAGTGTAATCGATTACCCCTGGAACAACAACGGGAGAGGTGCAATCCTCCAGCAGATAAACTTTTTCAACCAGGGTAGGATCTTGAGCGTGCATCTCATTCAACAAATCCGCAATCGTCCAGGCGACACAGTGGCTCTTGGCCTGACCCGCAATCCAAATTTGATCAAAGCTGAGCAATTTCTCCACGAGCTGCGAGTTTTTAGTGCCGACGGGTTGACCATCTAGATCCTGAAGCACCTCCGGCTGCAATACAGAATAGTTCTCCGTAAGGGGATGATTGCCTTTTAACTCAAACTGGGCTTGACTATGGCGAGCCACTGTATGGAAGAAAATAGCCTCTTCCACCGCAGAAACAAGGGCGTGACCAATTCCCCCCAACATGGAATGGTAGGGCCAGACCGTCAGGGGAAACTTGCCAGCCTGGCTGAGTTGCCAGGTGTAGTGGATTGCATAACGTTGCAGGGTTTTTGGGTTGAGCCCTAGAGTCCTGGCGATCGCCGGATTCACCTGCCAAAAGCCACTCTGAACCTGTTCAAACTGAATCAACGTAGCCGTTGGTACGGGGTGTTCTCCCTGGGAATTGATCCAAAAAATTGGGTGAAAAATCTGGAGTGCCGTATGGGTATCTAGGGTTGCAATAATCTGGCTAATCGATCCCAGATGGCGATAGATTAATTCGCAGAGGCGCTGATTATCTTTGACTGCCCCAACCCCTGAGCGGCCTCCGACAAACAGTTCAAAACCTGGAATACAAAAGGTATTTTGGACATCGATCAACAGTAAACAAGTTTGGATTGAATCATGGACGGCAGCTTGAATGTTGTGCTGCTTTGCCCAGACTGCAGCGGCTTCAGCCCTTTGTTGATAGGGCACGGGCCAGACCTCCTGAACCGTTTCCGGGTTAAAGTGCGGTGGAATAGGCAGAGAACGGTTTGAGGTCAGCATCAGTCCGTTTGTTCAAAGATAAATCTATACAATCCATATATATGGTTGAAAAAAATCTACAGCACAACCGCTGAACGTTAGAGTCTTGACTTTAAATTCCTGAAGATAAATTCCTGGAAATAAATTCCTGGAAATAAATTCCTGAAAGTCAGTCCTCAATGATATGGCCCACATCGACAATGGCCTGCTTGACCTCAGATTCGGACGGCTTTCCCTCAACCATAACCTGCTTGGTTCGTAAGTTTATCTCAACTGTGGCGCTTGAATCAAGATTTTTGATTGCCTGGGTAACGGTATTTACACAGCCATCACAGACCATACTGGGAACTTTCAATTGCACTGTCATGATTTTGAAGGTCAACTCTACTGGCTACAACCGTAGCAAAAGATCCGCGTCATGGGGATATAGATCGAGGAAGACAGGGGCAAATACTGAAGGGCCTTGTCACTCAAACGGTCATTCCACATTGATCCACGAGATAGCACATGGCCCGGAACCGTAGACCAACGACCTGTTCATAGAGGGGGTTCAACTTACACAGGGGCGGAATTCGCACCAGGGTATAGCCCCAGAGCTTGACTTCCCGTTCAAACGGGCACTGACCGGGAATAACTCTATAAAGAAAAAGGGCGAGTTTAGGATTGTCAATTTGTAGATCATCAAGCTGTTTTCCTAGGGGCGCACACAATTTAGCAACTAAAGTAATCATAGTATTCTCAACTCACTCTACATCAGGAAAACTGGATGTCTGTTACTTTCCTATTCCCAACATACAAATCCGGATAGAAGAATAGGTAAAGAAACCGAAAAGAGTTCTGCAGCCTAGGTAAACCTTGTGTAAAATTGGTTGCTTGAGATACAAATTCAGGGTCGAAATGCCAATAACCAAAAACATCAGTTCTGGGAAACCAGGGTTTAAAAATTCAGTCAGAATTCAAAGAGTAATCATAGGTTTTTATTTCTGGGCTTTCCAGGTGCCGCCATAGATGTAATCAGGGTTATGCTGGCCAATGGTTCCCCAACAATCAGAACAGACAAAGCGCCATTCACCTGATGAATCATATTTCACTCGATAGAGCATGGATTGGAATTGTTGGCAGATTGTGCAAGATTTTTTTCTGAGTCTTTTCACAATTCAATGGTTTTTAAGTAGCTTGACGCAATTAATCAGAAAATTGATGGGGGGGGGGTGAAGGGGGCACCGCCCTACTCGAGCAGCAGGAGAAATGCTGTAGAAAACTCCTTTTCAAAATTAAAAGGCCCCCAAACTGTTCAGCTTGGAGGTCAGGAAAGTAGAATAATTGATCTACTTGGCTTTAGCTATCTACTTGCCAATACTCCAACATTGAAACTCTCCTCACTAATCACAGGAGATTTCGGCATTGCTTAATGAGGGAGTGAACGACAACTAACTGAATACGGGAAACGATTTTAACCCTCAGACATCAACCCCGCATTGACTAGCTTTTGGCAAGCTTCAACCCAGGATTGCCCCAGATAGCTATCTCCCTGAACAATGTGGTTGATACAGTAATATCCCATGACCGGATAACCGATTTCTGCAGCCCGGGCTTGGCGTTGCTGTAACCACTGTACCCAGTTGACTCCCTGCTCGTACATCTCTCGAATCATTTTCTTGACTGGAGAATCAGATCCATCGATTAAAATGATTCTAATTCTGTTGCCCAAATTCTGAACCTGTACAATTCGCACATAGGCATAGTAACTATGACAGTCAAAGGCAAAATCAAGTCCTTCGTCATATCCGGAATCCAGGACATCGTTCAACGGAACCTGGCTTTTCACAATCTCGACATCAGACGACATATCACAAACGCTGACTAACTGCTCTGATAATTTCATGATCATTCACCCTGATAGATTGCACTTATCACCCTTCTAACCTCAAAGGTTCCCCCTAATCTGACCAAAAGCATCATCTCACTACCATTTTTCAGTGCGATTTTTCAGTGCTATTAGGAAGTCTTACGATGAGCTTTGATAAAACGGATTACCACCCCCCAACAGCCATCGCCCGTAAACATAAAGAGAGCCTGATAAAAGTAGAAGGAAAATATATTATGGCATCAGTTTCGGATTGTTGGGACAATGTTGTGAAACCTTAAGAAGTTGTTAACCTTTACAGATGGATTGCATCCATAGCATAATAAACGTCATAGGGAAATCATTTTGTTTCCCCTAACACCAATTCCTGAGACAGTCCCTAGAGCACAAATCTAGTGTTTATTCTCGAACACCTGAACTTTTCTATCCTTTTTTATCTTGGCAACGGCCTGCACACTTCAACTCCTGAACTTATCCCTATCGACTATTTAGGTGTAATCAATCACACTTGAAGATAAGTAAACCTTGAAGTGTCCCTACTGCACCCGGAAATATATGACTAAGATGAGAACTGTGCTAGTTGTCGAAGATAACTTGATTAACTGGAAAGTTTTTGAACGAATTCTGACTAAGCAAGGAGGCATGACTGCTAAGCACACCGAGGACGTTGAAATGGTGATGCAGATGGCTGAATCCAAACAGGCTGACCTGATTCTGATGGATGTCTCCCTGGCTAACAGCTACTACGAAGGCAAGGCAATTGATGGCATCAAAATTACTCAGATGTTGAAGGCCAACCCTCACACTGCGAATTTACCGATTATTCTGGTCACAGCCCATGGCGGTGAGGGCGATCGCGATTATTTTCTTGGCAAAAGCGGTGCAGATGGCTATATTTCCAAGCCTGTTGTCGATCAAAAAGCCTTTGTGGCTGAGATCAAGTCCCGTTTGCCCCTAGACGAAGAACTAGAAGCGCTGTCCCTCTCTGTGAGCTAGGGTTGAGCCTAGAACCTCAATGAAGCTGAAGGGTTGTTACAGTGAGTTACTAGAAAGATATTTTCAACGGTAAATTTCTAACGACAAGCTCCAAATTATAGATTTCCGACCAAGGTTTGCGCTCCATTGATTAATTCCCAATTGACATCATCACCCTCTGATTCAAGGCTTGAGCCACCCCAGACGTTGTTATTGCTCTGAGATATTTTTTGAACGGAGTAGTGTAATTGTTTGGCAATTTCAAAGGCAGATTGTCCGCCACCATCAAATTCATGAAAGGGAACTGAGCGTCTCTTCAGATCATAGGTATAAGTCTTGTCGTAATAGTCCAGAATCAAATCAAAGGCTTGAGAAAACTTTTCCTGCTTGAGAAAATCGATAGCCTGTTGAGTTTTGAGTCCTCCCAATCGTTTGCGAATTCGCTCCGTCGCTACCACCAGATCTTCAACTGCGAATTGACCATAGTCCTGAACCAGCAGCTCTAAACGCTCAGACCGGGCCCGCTTGACCTCTATCACCGGAGCTTGTTCCATCTGCTGAAAAATCTCATCTGGAATCCGACAATGCCCAATACGCTTGCTTTCTGCTTCAATCCATAGGGGTTGAGCGGGGTTAAACCCAGCCCATTGAGCAATAATTAGGTTCCGAAACTGTTCATTACTAGGCTGGGAAGGTTGGCCCAGGGCCCCATAGCTACTACCTCGATGATTCGCTAAAGCTTCCAGATCAAGGACTTGTTCTTCTAATTCCCTCAGGGCGCGGAGTATCTCTGTTTTTCCCGTTCCAGTCATGCCGCCAAGCATCAGAATATTCTGAGAGGTTCGGAATAAACCTTGTCCCCAACGACGAAAGGCTTTGTATCCCCCTATCAACAGGGAAACCTGAAACCCAGCCATTTCTAGCACCCATGCCACTGCGCTACTGCGCATTCCACCTCGCCAGCAATACAAACCAACCTGCCGATCAGGTGTAAGTCTGCTAGCCTGGGCAATAAACTGAGCAAACTTGGGGCCCGCGATCGCAAATCCCAGTTCCACTGCCTGATTTCGCCCTTGCTGTTTGTAACAGGTTCCCACCTGAGCCCGTTCCTCATCCGTAAACAGAGGAAAACTCAGCGCCCCTGGAATATGACCTGCAGTATATTCGGCGGGACTGCGAACATCTAATAAGGGCGAAGATATGTTGAGAAATTTATCGGGTGGGAAAGATTGAGGCATTGGGAGCCAGGTAATGATTTAAATAAGCACTGGTTAACAGGCACCAGTCTAAAAAGTACTATTGAAAGAGCCTGCTAATTTTTGGTTACGATAGTGCTATGGCTGTATTTTAGCGCAGGGTCTTCTGGATGAGCTAAATAAGAGGGGGTTTAAAGAAGCAAATCGATGACCGGATAAGGTTGGTGGCGCAACTTGAAACTGTTATGTTTTTATCAAATTTAGTTGGCTTGCACCCCTTGATACCCATGACAAACCTTTGCTCAATTTTGAATTTGAGCCTGAAATTATTCGATTTGCCCATAGGTCAATCCGATCAGGCACTGCTATTAAAGTTTCGCCGGTTCAGCCTATCCCATCCCAGGAATAAGTCATAGAAATGCAAATAACTCTGGAAATCAGCCTGATGATCAGTTTATTCATAGGAATTTTCCTGCTTCGAAAATAGCTCTTAACGTTTCGACTTTATCAGGCTTCAGAAACTTCAGATCAGAAAACCAACCCACAATCTAATTCTCTTCATGGCTTGGCTCCAGTCATTTCCGGACTTTTCTGGTTAATTGTCCTGCCTCTTTCCTATATTGAGTTAATGGTAGAAGGGTTTAGAAGTTATCGGAATCCCCAGCAAAATAGCTTGAGTAACGCTTCACCGTCAGAACAATATTCTTCAGAATCTAACCTGAGTGATGTGCCCGCAGATTGCCCCGATAAATTTTCCGGGTTTTTTGATCAACCGTTATCCAATTCAAATCCTTCAAACGATGGAGGAGATAAGAAATCGTTACACCAAGCTCGTCCTTGACTTCGTAGAGATGAGACCAGTTGGTGAAACTGCGATGGTTAAACTTTTGATCCAGGATCCACCTTGGCATTAACAAACAACTAGCAAATTGCTGAGCCTGCCACTCCACAGACTCTACTACTTTGACATCATTACTTGTACTCCGACAAACAAAGGGTTCATCATCTACTTCGATATCGGAGTCAAGGGCATCCTGATTGATATGCAGCATCCAGTGACCAATCTCATGGGCCGTGGTTGATTCGATATAACCCTGAGAGATATCCAGAAGGGTTTCATTGATCTCAATCATCCGCTGGGTTGGCAAGATTCGGGCTGCCACTTCCCCAATCTCATCAGGGGGAATTCGATCCCAGACAACCCCCAAATCCAAAAAATCTGCCACCAAGGCCGTTTCAAATGGCCATGATGGTGCAAACGGCGTTGCCTCCATTTGATGTAAAAGATGGTTGGCTTGCCGTTCTATGAAAACTTTGGACAAGAAACTATATGGCCTAAGAATCCCCACCAACGTTTCCTTCCCTGGCCCCCGAACTAAAAGAATCAAAAACCTGCTTGGCAAATTTTGGATTTTCCATGTGACGGAACAAGGCAGCCAATTCCCGTGGATTTTGCCTGAGGAAGCTCTCGTACTGATGGGGGATCCGACCCGCCAGGAAAATTAATTCTTCCTCGTCTAATCCCAAATGCTTCCCTAGACCCCGAATCACATCTTCTTTGGGGGGATAATCAGCTCGATCATTTTCAAGTTTGGAAAGATAAGTAAAATCCACCTGCAGCAACGCCGCAAGCTGACGCTGGGAGTAAGCCTTGTCCTTACGGGCTTGACGAATCAACTTTCCAAAAGTTTGTTCTCTTTCAGGTTTTTCGGGTGTTTGTTCCACTGTGTTTTACCTCCTGGTTATGATTTTAAGCCGTTTTGAATAATTTTTCAACCCTCTTGAATAATGTTTCAGCTTTTTCCCCGATGAGGTCTAGCCTATTGATCATTGACTTGAACATTACTTCAGAGATGGCGAAGGCTTCAACATTTATTCTACTCTGAGGAATGCGCTAAGACGAAATAAATTGAGAAATTTTTTGGAAGACTTTTCAGGAAACCTCAGGAAACCTCGGGAAATCTGGGAAACTTGAATAAATTTCAAGATTCGGTCGAGGATGCTCCCTAAAATAACAGCCCCTAATCAGGGCTTGAGATAATCAGGAGCAGGGTGAATAACAATTCACGATGAATGAATGATCCATTGTTCATCAAAATAGGTCAATTGTGAGCCCTGAAGGATAGGAGGATTCTCCCTAGATGATGTACTGTGCTGCTTAATAGGGTGTGCTTAATAGGGTGCTGGGATGATACTTCACTCCTTTAGTCCTCTACAGAGAACGTAATCTTGAATGAAGATATTCTGAAGTAGAGTATTCTTAAAGTAGTACTCCAATGAAGAGTCATCAGCCCATCCCTAACTCAAGTGGCTCGCCAAGCCACCTCTCCCCCAACCATTCGGGGAAATGTCAAAATCTATCCAGTGATTTGGAGAACCGGTTTCCTGGTTAAGTTTGTCTATCGAAACGATTTACGGTCAGCTTCAAGGTCTTAAATCCAACCAGCTCAAGCAATTGCAGCGCTTGTATCATCAGCGATTGCCAGGGGATTGTATGATTACCCCTGAGTTTGCTCAGCGGTTGGCCGCGATCAGTACGGAAATTGATCAGCCAGTTTGTGCCTATCTGAATCGGCGTGGACAGGTGATCCGGGTTGGGGTAGGAACGCCCCATCAGACTCAGATTCCTCCTTTGGAGCTACCTCGCTATGGGGAAGGCCGTTTGAGTGGCATTCGCTGTCTGGCCACTCAGCTTGAGAGTGATCCCCCACGGGAATCTGCCATCACGGCTATGGCTGTTCAGCGCTTGGATGTTTTAGTGATATTGACTCTAACAGGGGGAGGCTTCCAACGTCGGGGGGGCGGAGGAACGGGCTATGTCCGAGAAGCTTATCTGGCCCATCTCACCCTCAAGTCTGAGGCTGAACCCAGTGGGAGTCTAGAGAATCCCCTAGCCCCAATTCCCTATTATCTGTCCCCACCGTTAAGTTTGGATGCCCTATCTCAGCAGGACTTTCTAGATCTAGTTGACCATCTAGAAGCCGAACTGCAAGGGGAGTTCATTGCCCGCACCGTTGATACGAAGCAAGATCAAGTATTGCTGGTGGGGGTCAAAACCGATGCCATTGAGCTACGGCGGTTTGAGACAGGGTTGACTGAACTGGCTCGACTAGTAGATACCGCTGGGGGCGTTGTCCTAGATACCTTGCGGCAGAAGCGATCGCGCCTTCATCCCCAAACAGTGGTTGGATCAGGAAAAGTTCAGGAAATTGCCCTCACCGTTCAGACTCTCGGGGCAAGCCTGGTGGTGTTTGACCGGGATCTTTCCCCGGCCCAGGTTCGCAATCTCGAAACCCAAATTGGCATCAGGGTTGTGGATCGTACAGAGCTAATTTTAGATATTTTTGCCCAGCGGGCTCAGTCGAGAGCTGGAAAACTACAGGTAGAACTGGCCCAACTGGAGTATAGCCTGCCCCGTTTGGCGGGTCGGGGACAGGCCATGTCTCGATTGGGGGGTGGCATTGGCACCAGAGGCCCTGGAGAAACAAAACTAGAAACCGAGCGGCGATCCATTCAGCAGCGAATTTCTCGCTTGCAACAGGAAGTCAACCAGCTCCAAGCCCATCGTTCGCGCCTGCGTCAGCGTCGTCACCATCAAGATGTGCCAACTTTAGCCATTGTCGGGTATACCAATGCGGGCAAATCAACCCTCCTAAATGTCCTGACCCGATCTGAAATCTATGCCGCCGATCAGCTTTTTGCCACCCTCGACCCCACCAGCCGTCGGCTAACGGTTCCCCAGGCAGTCACAGGGGAGCCCTTGGGGGTGGTGCTGACTGATACGGTGGGATTTATCCATGAGCTACCTCCGGCCCTGGTTGATGCTTTTCGGGCGACTTTGGAAGAGGTGAGTGATGCTGATGGTCTGCTCCACGTGGTTGATCTGTCCCATCTCTCCTGGCAGGGGCATATTGAGTCAGTGATGAAAATTCTAGCGGCGATGCCCATTACACCGGGCCCGGCCCTGATGCTGTTTAATAAAATCGATCAGGCGGATCGAGAATCCCTCCAGTTTGCCCAGGAAGAATATCCCCAGGCCGTGTTTATTTCAGCCGGTAGTGGATTGGGCCTAGAAACCCTACGCCAGCGCATTGGTCAGTTAGTTCACTACGTGAATACCCTGGAGTAACGCCGAATTTTTAGTGCTGTAGATTGAAGTTGTAGATTGAAGGGATTTGACAGGCTCATGTCAAATTTAGCAATGCCAAATTTCTCACTTGATCTTCTTGCAGAGGTGGCGGTCGTCTTCACTGACGTTGGCGTTGTTTTCCAGGTAGTCCCCTAGCCAATCGCAAGTCATATTCACCAGGCTATTGAGATCAAGATTCCAGAGAATTACGGTACGATCTCGACTGGCAGAAGCCAAGATTTTACCATCTGGGCTAAAACTCAAACCCATAACCCCATCGTCATGACCAATCAGGGTTTTGAGCAACGTCCCATCATGGCGGTTCCATAGCCTAACCTGGCCATCATAACTTGCTGAGGCGACGAGTTGACTGTCCGGGCTGAACACCACACTGGAAACACTATCACTCGAACCCTTGAGCAGGGTCTTGAGCAAGGTTCCATTTCGACTCCATAGTTTTACCGTATTGTCATAGCCAGCAGAGGCGATCGCCCGACCATCTGGACTAAAACTGACCCCCAAAACATAAGCATTGTGGGCAGCAATTGTTTTTAGCAATTGACCCTTGAGATTCCATAGTCTGATTGTCCCATCATCACCCCCCGACACAATTCTCTGGCCATCCGGGCTAAAGTCCAAACCGTTCACCCAGCCCTGATTACCGCTGAGGGTATGAATCAATTGGCCATTGAGGTTCCAGAGCTTAATCACTTTATCTTTGCTGCCCGTAGCAATCAGCTTGCCATCTGGAGAAAAACTCAGGCTCATAACACTGTCATGATGGGCGCTCCAACGGTTTGCTAGAGAAAACGGTGAGAAGGGTTCAGGATTCTCAGGAGGTGGAGAATTGGACAGGATAAGATTACCGAATCCTTTCTGAGGCGGAGAGATCTGTGCTTTCTGACTTTTCCAGGTTCGGGCCTGGTTGTCGTAGCCCACCGTAGCCAAGAATTCTCCCTGGGGACTAAAACGCACGGTAGAAATTCGTTGTTCACTGGCTTGCAGGGTTTGGAGCAAAGCCCCTTGCCGATCCCATAGCTTGACCACGCCATCCTGGGATGCAGAAGCTATAGTATTGCCCTCTGGATTAAAACTGACACTCAACACCCGATCTTGATGACTCAAAATCTTTAGGGGAATATTCTCAATTCGCCAAATTCGTACGGTTTTATCGTAGCTAGAGGAGGCCAATACCTGACCATCTGGGGAAAAACTGACATTGGTCACCTGATCACCATGACCGATAAAAGTTTGCAACAGGTTTCCTGTGGTACTCCAGAGCTTGATGGTCTTATCTTCGCTGGTGGTGGCGATCTGAGTCCCATCGGGAGAAAATTTCACCCCATAAACCGTTGCTTCATGGCCCTGGAGGGTTTTGAGGAGCGTACCTGTTTGACTCCAAAGTTTTACTAGTTTGTCACTGCCTCCCGTAGCGATCTGGGTACCATCGGGAGAAAAGCTCACCCCATAGATCTTGCAATCTGAACAATTGCTATGGCGCAGAGTGACTTTGAGCTTGCCCTCTAGGTCAATAATTCGGACAGTGCCATTGGTACCGGCGATCGCCAGGGATTGACC
The DNA here is from genome assembly GCA_012033335.1 of Oscillatoriales cyanobacterium RM2_1_1. Taxonomy (GTDB): domain Bacteria; phylum Cyanobacteriota; class Cyanobacteriia; order Cyanobacteriales; family Microcoleaceae; genus JBHJGO01. The sequence goes on along the minus strand of JAAURB010000023.1, from coordinate 36,471 downwards.
ATTGGGACTAAAGGTCAGCCAGGTCGCGGATAGACCTGGCAACTTCAAGGTTTTGAGGTGCTTGCCATCGAGGCTCCAGAGGATAACCGTTTGATCCTCTGAGGCGGAAGCCAGGATTTGACCATTGGGGGAAAAGCTGACACTGGTGACTTTATCCTTGTGACCCTTCAGGGTTAGGGGTATTGTTGTGGCCACACTGCCTGCATCAGTCGAGTGAACGGGCCAGAGTTTGACAGTACGATCCCGGGAACTGGAGGCGAGCAGACGACCATCTGGACTAAAGCTGACACTGGTGACGGGTTTCTGATGGCTCTTGAGCACCTGAACTAATTTCCCTGTGGGTGTCCAGAGTTGAATACTCTCATCGGCACCGCCTGAGGCCAGTAAGTTACCTGTTGGGCTAAAGTTGACATCCCAAACCACTTCTGTGTGGCCTTCCAGCCGATTTTGCTCATGAATCCCATAGATAGACTGTTGTAAAGTAGCAGCAATCTGGGTTGCTTTACTCTGGGGATCGCTCCCCAGGCTGAGCCATTGCAACCGCCGCAGTCGTTCTGCGGCCCGCAAACTCTCTAGCAAAGCATCAAATCGCTGTTGCGAAAAGTACAGCGCATCAGAAGCCGCCGTCAGGGTGGCGATATTGGCCAATTGTTTTTGTTGATAGGCACTGCGGGTAGCAAAAGCCAGACCAATCGCTGTCACCAGGGAAACCCCTAGCAGTTGTTTTAACAGGCGATTGCGATGAATCAATTGCCGCTGACTTGACCGTTGAGCCACCTCTGCTTGATGTTTCTCAATTTGGGCCTGATAGAGCCGCTGCTGAATGGCGGATTGCCGTTGTTGCTCCTCTAGGGCATAGTGCTGACGGATGGTAAACACCAGATAATCATGAAGCAATTGATAGCGATCTTCCGGTTTCTCCCGCCGACGCAGCAGCAGACCCGACTCCAGAATCACATCAATGAAGGAGTCTGATTCTAAAGGCTTGACCTCTGCACTGCCCGGGGAGTTTGGATTGATCTGACCCGTTTGTCCTGTTGGGAATACTTGAGAACTGGGATGAATGGCGGTTAACAATTCCCGCCGGGTTTTCACAGGTCGCGTCAGTTTGTCATCGGTTAAAGCAAATAGTACGTCCCAGGCAGCGGCTTGATTTTCTGGCCCACAATCCCGGATAACCTGCTCAATTGAATGTTTGATCAGTTCCGCCTTGGGATTGGGCCCCAATCGCTGATATTCAGCCAGGGTGGTAATTCCAGTTTGGTTTTCCTCCTGAAGCTGAGCCCCAACCACCTGTAACTCAATCGGTCTGACATCTCCCCTTTCATCCGCCAGATCGTCTACCAGAGTTTGAATCAGGGCGGGTTCCAACTCGAATTTAGCCCGTTGAGTTAGCCGTTCAATCACAGCCCTGGCTTCAGTCCGGGAGAAATCCCGGAGATTATAGCGATTTTTGCGGTCGAGGATATTATTGCCGATCGCATCTAACGCGACTAACTGCTCAAATTCCAGCAGATAATGCAGATAATCCTCGCGCATGGAGAGAATCACTTTGACAAAGGGCAAATTCAAGCAAATTTGTAGAAACTCAGAAAATATCTGAATTTCTGTAGCATTATTCACAAAGAAAAACTCTTCAAACTGGTCAAAAATGAGTACCGTTAAGATATTTTTTTCGGCATTCTGGCGCAAATATTTCAAGACGAATGAAGCCGGATTCAAAATAAACGAAGATTGATAATTGGCTTGCTTGCTCCAGGGACGTTGGGAGGCTTGGGCAATCACTTGAGACCAGAGTTTTTTCAAATTGAGCTGGGGCTTGAAGTGCAGTTCTTCATGGTTCAGAATGCCTTTGGCCAAGGATCGTTCCAGTTCTCGCACCCAGTTGGAGTAGGTATGAATTGTGATCGGTAGCACTGTACGGGCCCCCAAACTAATGGCCTTGAGGGCTGGAATCAATCCGGCATTCACCAGGGAACTCTTGCCCACTCCAGATCGACCATGGATTACAATCAGCTTATAGTCATCCCGCCCCAGACGGTGGATCAGATGATTGATATCCTGCTGCCGACAGGAGGCCATAATCTCTTCGGCAACGGTTGAGGCAGGCTCGACCTTAACACTTGAAGGGTTCAGAGCTTGTTTAGCTGGTTGGAGCTGATGGGCTCCGATAAAGGCTCGGAAGCCGTATTGATGTTCGATTTCTCGTTGTTTTTTCTTGAGCCGAAAAGCCCGCACATGCTGACCTTGGGCTCCATAGATACCTTGCAACTCTGCCAGAATTTGAATATAGAGCTGAGGATCATACTCGGGCTCTGTTCCCACCTGAGCAATTTCCAGGACTTCAACCGCTTTGTCCCATTGCTTCAGATGTTTGTAGCTACGAGCCAGCAACAACAGGTAAACTCCTCGACTCGAAATCGGATCAGACTTGGGCAAAATTGCCAGGGCCAGACGAGCCAGTTTATGAGCTTTTGAACCATTCTGATGATGTAGCGCCACCTCAGCCATTAGTCCATAGTCCTTGGCTAATTGACGAGGAGTACCATAGGTCAGATGCATTTTCAACACTTGACTGGCGAACCCTTCTAGCTCATCCCAGGCCCGCAATCGCTGCAGCACCTCCCCGATGTAGGACATGACTCCCGCTTCTAAATCGGCGCGTCCAGCCTGCTGAAATACTAGGCGACATTGATCCAGACTGGCCTTTGCCTTTTGCAGCAACGGGATGTATTGACTGGGGGTGCGAGCGGCTTGCAATTGATAGGTGAGGGCAATATAAAATAGGACAATGCCCTGACATTCAATTAATCGCCCTCGATAACTTAGGTAACTTGGAGCCATTGTTAGGTCGGGTTTCACGGGGGGGGCAATAACATCTGGCCCTGAACCTGACCTTGAATCTGAATCTGACTCTAACTCTGACTTGGAATTTCTTACGGCTTCAAGTGTTCGGTCAGAGTTCTCTGAAGCTAGATTTTGCTGGATGGAGTCGTGTTGCAACAGCGCCAGAAAGCTTTTTTGATAATGCTCTCGCGCTAAATCACTGCGATCGCCCGCATCACTATCCTGGCCCAAAACAAACTGACGACTGGCTTCTAAGGCGGGATTGAGGGGATATCCACGGCTCTGTAAATCTCGCCAAGCCGTTTCCAGTTCCCGCCGATGTCGAGAACCGGGGGAGAAGTCAGAGGCCAGGCTGAACAAATCGGCGATCCTAAAGGTGCGTTGAAAGGGAAACTCGCAATCTTTGATTTTAAGCTCCGCTAGGGCAAACAAAGTATTGGCTTCCCGCTTCAAATGATTTTCCAGTTCGCAGGTTGACAAATCAAATTTAATCGTAGCTGCTGCCCAGCTTTTAAAATCTGGGGCCTGACGAATCAACTTTGTGGCGACTTCATCTGTGATCCACAGAACGATAGGAAATTTAAACTGCTTGCGAAATTCATCTCGAACCTGATTTGTGGAGTTGAGCAGGTGATCGAGGTCTTCCACCTCCTCTATTCCCAGGACAGCTAGGGCCATGGGGGGTGGGTCAACTAGGGCCTCAGCAATTGTGGTATACAGAGTTTTGACAGATCGGGGGAGGACGAGGTGCTGAATTGGATGCTGGGATTGCTCTTCGAGCTGCTTCAAGAGTTGAAGTTGCAGTTGGCCATAGCTACACTGGGCTAGAATCAGAGAAAATTGCCCTTCAGATAGCCGCAACGATCGAATCAGCCGCTGTAGCGATCGCTGGTTTCGTTCCCCTGCCTGATCGCCACTGTACAGATTATCTTCAGAGTTAGGTTCTGTGAGTTCCAGGTCGGGCAAGGATTGCTCTGTCCATCTCATTTCAGGACTCCCAGCAAAAATCAAACGACTCTGGACTGGAAAAACAGAAAGCAAGCTTCTGCGAATCACATATTCCCGGAAAAAGCCGAGAATATAACTGGTTTCCTGTAATCCCATAACGACAACACTCTGAGTTCGAATTTAACCCTAGCATCAAATTTTTCCTCGTGACAGTTTCGATCCATTCTGGCTCAAAGACCGATGTACAGACTGGTGTAAAAGTAAGTCAGAGGAACATAACTCCAGCTAATATGCCATCGAAGACCTGATTCAAAACTCTAATCAAAGCTCAAACGTGATGTTTTAAACCCATGGTAAGTAGCTTGACGCAATCAATTAGAAGATTGATGGGGGTGAAGGAGGCACTGCTCCCTTCCTGGGGTGAAACCCTAGATCCCCTGCCATTTAACAACTAGTTACAACCACCCACTTATATCTTAAAGCGATGTCTTAATATATTTAGCCTGGCTCAGATCAAGCTGACTCTGCCGGTATTGGGTGGTTTCAGCCAGAACTGGATTAATTCCAAACCAATGCCCATCCTGGTCGCGATATTCAAATACCAACATACTACGGAGCAATGCCTGACACTCCTCCTCTCCCCGGACATGCTGAGTCTGAACCACTTGAGACAACAGGATCCATTCTTCCTGGGTAATTCCCCGCAAAAGGTCGTCGCGATATTCCCGAATGACATTCTCCAGGCAGGCTTGAGTTAGGGGGGGATCCTCCTGTTGCAGACAGCTATAGACCAGCATCAGAAATCGCCGCATGTGCCCACCACTGATATGACAGAGTCGATTTAAGGCTGCTTCACTCTCAAACACCGCCGGAATCAAACGCAACCGTTCCTCCGGGGGGATTTCTGGAAAGGCTCTGGCCATGAGCATTTGCTTCATCAACTCCATTCCCGTCAGATTGTCTTCTCCCTGGCGATGCCGGACTGGAATCATCGGTAGCACCTTGGGCTTAACTCCAAAGCGGCTGGATAATCGACCATAGTCATTGGAAAACATCAGGGTCAGGGGAATTGTATAAACCACATGGCAGCTTAAACGACGCAACTGTTCCCCCCGATCCACAAATAAATATTCTGGCTGGGTACGTCCCCAGGGCTTGGGAGAGTTATCGACTCGATCCAAATTGTCCACAATCACCACCAGACCGGCGCTTCCCTGAGCTTTTAAGATTTGATTGGCGCGATCCAGTAACTCGGTATTAATAGACTCTAAAATGCCATTGGTGCGGGGTTCAAGGTACTGGCGTAGTTGAGATCGTAGCTTAGGAGAATCCTTGGTTCTAGCGGTGATCCGGGCAATTCCCACTGAGAGTTCCGCTTCGCCGGACAATTCAATTGGGGTTTGCAGAAAATCTGAAATTTCAGCAAAGAGATTAGTGAAATATCCCGGATTGACCCGAATCCGAGAGGACTCCAAACTTTCACTGACCTGACGGGCGATCGCCAGAAAAATATCGCTGATGTCCACATCCGCCATGTCCAAATCCTGAGACGACTCGAAATAGACAACATGGTAGCCCTGCTGTTCAAGGGTGTCCTTCAGCCGGAATAGTTCAGTGGACTTGCCGCAACCAATATGGCCGGAGAAAAGCTGACAGGATGGCTCATCACTGGATAGTAAAGTGATAGTACGACTGAGTTCCCTGACAATATCACTTCCCCGAACCGATGAGAAATCGATATAATACTGCCGATCCTCGGGATTTGCCATGTCAATGGTTTTACTCGGGTTACATGCCCTGTAGAATCGGCCTAAGTCTAACCTGGGCATCTTCGCCCCCTCTCAAATTTTTTTCTGATCCAGTATAGGTTGACACCTGGGGATTCAGATAAAGGGTTACTATCAATCAGGGTGAAACCCCTAAGGGGTAACAGTGACTCAGGGAGAGAATCTGGATAGTACACCCCCCTGAGTCAGGTGATTTTTTTGACTTTCTCAGGTCACATTTACGTAGATGTTATTTCTTCAGCGAACGCTAAAAGTAAGCAGCCATGGCTCAAATTGATGTCGTTTCATCTCAGGATCTGGGCAGCCGTCGTCAGCAGTTGCGTCGTCAGCGCCGCGTAAAATACGTCCAAACATTCTGGCAAGTGCTGACGGTGAGCGGACTGCTCGCTGGCGTGATCTGGGTGGTGCATTTACCCCTGTGGTCAATTCGTCGGGCTGAGCAAATTCAGGTAGAGGGCAACCAATTGCTTTCAGAACAGCGGGTGCGGGCACTCCTCTCCCTCTCCTATCCTCAATCGATCTGGCAAATTCGCCCCCAAGTCTTGGTCAGAACCCTAAAATCTCAGGGGCAGATTGCTGAGGCAAAGGTCGTACGGCAAATGCTTCCCCCGTCTCTGCTGGTGGAGATCAAAGAGCGTCGTCCGGTGGCGATCGCCCAACCCAGCAAGAACTTATTGAATCAGACTGAGGCCAAAAAAGTTGGATGGCTCGATGAAATGGGAGGATGGATTCCCCTGGAGAGTTACTCTAAATTAGAGCAAACCCAGCAGTTGCCGACCCTCAAAATTGTGGGTCAGTATCAGCAATATCGGGCTTACTGGTCAAAACTCTATGGGGCCCTGAATCGCAGTCCCATTGAAGTCCAGGAGATTGACTGGCAAAATCCAACCAACATCATCTTGAGAACCGACATCCTCTCGTTTCATCTCGGGCCTTACAGTGACCAATTTGCCGAACAATTGCGAGCCATTGATCGCCTGAGACAACTGCCGCAAGAAATTAGCATCGATCAAGTTGATTATATTAATCTGTATAATCCAGCCATTCCTCTGGTGCAATTAATGCCAGAGGCAGTCAAGCCCGATCAAAATAGCACAGAAAAGTGAATGAAATAGACAGAAAAACAATTAACTAATGCCCCTCGCACCCCCTGTCTCATTCATTACCTAAGGATTTTAAAGGGACTCTTGGTTTCTCGCACGACTTACCCTATAGTGTCTTTATATTGTGTTCGTAATGTTGTGTTCGTATAATTCTGTCTACTATTACCCCAATTTGATTACAATGACGCTTGAGAGCAACTTGGGTGCTGACCCAGGCCATTATGATAGAGAGGCGAAGCCGAATCTATGGCTAGCAACTAGTTCTGGCAGCCCTGATCAGGGTAAAGTCTTAGTAAACTCCAGCAGAGAGAGTAGTGTTATGCCCCACGAGGAGTCTTGGATTAGCGAAATCGTCCCAAGCAATGCTGCAAAAATCAAGGTAATTGGCGTTGGTGGAAGTGGTGGCAACGCAGTCAATCGGATGATTGAAAGTGATGTAACGGGGGTAGAATTCTGGACAGTCAATACCGATGCCCAAGCGCTGACTCAATCTAAAGCGTCAAAGCGATTACAAATTGGCCAGAAGTTGACTCGAGGTCTGGGAGCGGGCGGAAACCCCGCCATTGGTCAGAAAGCGGCTGAGGAATCTCGAGAAGAGCTCTCCCAATCCCTGGAGGGAGCTGATCTGGTCTTTATTACAGCGGGTCTGGGAGGCGGTACAGGCACTGGAGCCGCTCCAATCGTCGCTGAAATTGCTAAGGAACTGGGGGCATTGACAGTTGGTGTTGTAACCCGACCATTTAACTTTGAAGGACGACGACGGATTGCCCAGGCGGATGAGGGAATTGCAGCACTGGAGTCCCGGGTTGATACCCTGATTGTCATTCCTAACAATAAACTGTTGTCGGTGATTACAGAGCAGACTCCGGTACAGGAAGCCTTTAGTTATGCTGATGATATCTTACGGCAGGGGGTGCAGGGCATCTCTGACATTATTACCATTCCAGGTTTGGTCAATGTTGACTTTGCCGATGTTCGGGCAGTGATGGCTGATGCAGGCTCGGCGTTGTTGGGAATTGGTGTAGCCTCAGGCAAGTCCAGAGCGAAAGAAGCAGCAATTGCGGCAATTTCTTCCCCCTTGTTAGAAGCCTCTGTGAATGGGGCTAGAGGCGTTGTCTTTAATATTACAGGGGGGACAGATCTAACGCTCCATGAGGTCAATGCCGCCGCCGAAGCCATCTATGAAGTGGTTGATCCCAATGCCAATATTATCTTTGGAGCTGTTCTGGATGAAAGGTTACAGGGAGAAATCAAAATTACAGTGATTGCTACAGGGTTCTCTGCAGAGGATATGCCCGTTAGTCTGTCTCCTAAAGAAACTGCAACCCATCAATCTATGCGTCCAATGTCTACGACCTCTAACCCCCTGGGTCAGCCATCTAAGCCTGCTGCCACCTCTCCAACCCCGGCTGTTGATCCAGACAAGCAACAATCTGGGCTGGATATTCCTGATTTCTTGCGCCGCCGCCGCCCTCAGCGATAAGCCGATATCAGGGTTGAAGCTTAACCAATGGCAACCATTCACCATCCCATTCCCGTTGTCCTAACCATTGCTGGATCGGACAGCGGTGGCGGAGCTGGTATCCAAGCGGATCTGAAGACATTTGCCTTTCACTGCGTTCATGGCACCAGTGCTCTAACCTGTGTTACTGCTCAGAATACGGTTGGAGTAACTCAGGTCGTCGGATTGTCACCGGAAATGGTGAGTGCTCAAATTCAGGCCGTAGTCAGTGACATTGGGGTTGGGGCGGTTAAGACGGGGATGTTGCTGAATCAAGAGATTATTAATGCCGTTGTGACTCAAATCCAGGATAGAAGCCTGAGCCCCTTGGTGGTTGATCCGGTGATGGTTTCTCGGGCGGGGGTGCAATTGATCGATGATCAAGCAATTCTGGCCCTAAAGGATTCGCTAGTTCCCCTGGCAACCCTGATTACTCCTAACCGCTATGAGGCTGAAATTTTAGCCCATCAGAACATTCACACCCTGGAAGATATGATCGAGGCGGCTCAAAAAATTTATCGTCTGGGTTCTAAGGCGGTTCTGGTCAAGGGTGGGGGTATGACTGGCGGGCTACGGGGAGTCGATGTCTGGTTTGATGGCTCTCAACCTCAGATTCTCCAACTACAAGCGATAGATACACCCAATACCCATGGCACAGGCTGTACATTGTCGGCGGCGATCGCTGCCAATCTTGCCCTTGGAAAGCCTTTACACAGAGCCGTTCAAGATGCCAAGCAATATGTCACAGAGGCATTGAGGTATTCCCTTGCCATAGGACGGGGCCAGGGGCCAGTCGGGCATTTTTTTCCACTGTTATAGGTGATGGGTGATCTCCTCAGACTTGATTATTGAGCCCGTCGCCGGTTGCGGGCAGCTTGACTCTCCTGCTGCCAATAGTAAGGATGAGTTGGGGTCTGCTTACTCTGGCCCCCTGTCATTGTGACCGGTTCTTCTAGAACTTTGGCCTCAGGTTCTTCCTGGTGTTGTTCCTTAACTAAGGGGGTAGAACTTCTCAAAGGATCCCGTTGAACCGCCATCAGAGCTTGACGTACTGAGGTCTTGATTTGGTTGTGCAATTCCACTCTGCCACGCTTTTGCTGATGCAGCCAACCCTCTCGACTGGAGGCGTAAAGGGTGGGTAAGTGATTTAGAGCATAGGTCTCAACCTCGCCACGTTTGATATATTGAGTAAGCCGAGGAGACAACTGGGCCATTTGATTGCGAACTTCCTCCGCAACCAAATCCTCCATCACGTTGTGATATCGCCTTCGCTGACTAGCTGACATAGAAAACCACCTTATAACCCGAAATTTGGTATGGTATGAAACTAATTGTTCACTGATTGATTCCTCAGTTATAACCGAAGAAATTCTCAGAAGATCTTGAAGAAGCTCTAACCTTAATTTAGAGAAGAGTGCTGAGCAAATTTGAGCCATAGAAGGCTATCAATTACTGTAGGGGACTGGCTTTATCAGGTGTTTTAACCCTAACAATTGATTTCCAGTAACTTCTAGTCTCTGAGGGACTTGCTTCAGATTGAAAGAGAGGCTGCAACAGATGACTCAACCAACTATTCTGTGGATTTAGACTCTGCGGAGAGTAATGGTTAGATTATACACAATATCTCCATATTCATTGGGATAGCTGAACTAACCTGAAATAAATTACAAAAAGTTACAGTGGCTTGTCGAGATCAAGTTAGAGGAGAAACAAAAAGTGCATCTATTTGCTTGCAGATTGAACCAATTCTTGGAATCGTACAGCATTTCTTAATCTGGTGAGGTAATGGTTGTAATTACAGCGATTTTCAATCCCGTGAGATACGGATTTTGGAGTTGGTGGCGCGGTGCGCCATAGTCAGGACTGTGAGAAAATTCCCAGTAGTTAAAAGATTGGTTAAAAGTTAAACGAGGGCTTTATGAGATTGCAATTATCCATTCGGGTTTGGGGACTCGGAATTCTCAGCAGTTTAGGGTTAAGTATTTTAGTATTAGCGCCAGCGATCGCCCTTCGAGATTCAGTAGTTCTGTTAGCCCCTCAGGCTAGAGGGTTCCAGACCTCAGTTGATCTAGCCCAGGGTATTAATGAATTATCGACCTCTCAACTGCAACGTCCGGTGCTTCAATCCGGTAGCCAGGGGCCAGAGGTGATTGAGTTGCAGGCAGCACTCCAGCTTTTAGGATATTACCCCGGAGAAGTTGATGGCATCTATGGGGAGGCAACGGCCCAAGCTGTGACTCAATTTCAATCCGCATCCAATCTCACCCCGAACGGAGTGATGAATCAACCCAGTTGGGATCGGCTGTTTCCACCGGGTAAAAGTTCCCCCATCTCACCATCCCCGGAGGAGATCACGGAGAAAATACCTGAAACAGCAGCAGCAGGAACCTCAACAGGAATCTCAACCCAGTCGGTCGGTCTTCCTGTATTGAAATTGGGAATGGGAGGAGAAGCCGTTACCGGACTCCAGGAACGGCTCAAAGCCAAGGGTTTTTTGTCGGGGGAAATTGATGGGGTATTCGGGCCAGCAACCCTGGAAGCCGTTCAAGCTGCCCAACGGCAATTTGAGCTTGAACCTGATGGCGTGGTGGGATCAGCCACCTGGATGATATTGCTGCGTCCTTAAGGATTATGGAGTCAATTAAACAGCCGTCTCGGCTATTTTTCAGCCGACAAGATGCTTACACCACGGGATTTTCACTTGATTGCAGAGATGTTCTTCAGCTCTAGAACTTCATCACTATCATCTTAAGAAACCTTAAGCTAGTATTGCTGCGTATTGCATAATGTCAAATTTAATAGGCAGACTATTTTTTTCAGGATGTTCATGTTATCTTTAGGAAATGAGGACACCGCAGGTTTAACGTTCAACTAACCTGAAATTGGGATTAAGGCTTGTGTCCCCCGCTTTAGTCCAGGTTGTATCTCCTCAAGAAAGCCTCAAGCTAAGCCAAGAATAGCAATGTCAAGATTTCATTCTCCCTGAGGAAGTCCAGCCAGAGACTATATCTTGATTTCTGAGGGGCATTGCTACAATAAAAGTCTGAATCGACTTTAGCAGGCAATCTTTTCAAGGATATCAGGTACAACTTCTGTAAACCCTATTAGTTTATCTTTCCTAGCTAAAGTTTTTTCACTGTTTAGATTGATTGTTTGGATTGATTGTTTCGATTAAATATCTCAACTGATTGCAGTTTCACAGTCTGGAAATTGGGTTGAGTTAACTAGTTCAATAGGTAGAAACAGCCTGGTAGAAGTAACCTACCAGGCTTTAAGATTTTGGAGAATATTTCGGGAATCAATCTCTACTTGAATGGTCAAAAATCAACGTCTGATGTCAGGAATTACTCCTTAAAACCCCACACAATACATCTGAAATAACTCTCCAGATCGATGGCTCAGAATTTTGCCTCCAGCAGCCTGGACAGCTTTTTCCCAGTCGGAAATCGGTGCCAAATATACTTCAGCGCCCAGATAAGTCTCTAAAATTGCCCAATCCTCAGCCAGAGCTGCTTCAGAATTGAGCACATCAAATACAAACTTCCCTTCAGGCTTCAGCACCCGCCTGACTTCTGCTGTAACAGCTTGCCAGTAATCCAAGGGATAGTAACAACTGAATCCCGTTGCGATCGCAGATCAAACTGATTGGCTTCATATTTGAGTTGATGGGCGGCTCCGAGTTGCACCCCTTTAAACAGCTTTGAATTGAGCTGAGGGCCCCGTGAAACCAAAGCATCTCGGGCTACAGTACTGACATCCTGGCCGTAGAAAAAAGCATTCCAGTCGCGCCAGGGATAAATTAAAAAGCTAACGCCGCAACCAATATCTAAACAGGACTGATTTTTCTCAGGTTTTAGCACCTTCCAAAAGGAAGAGGTTATTCGGGTTTGTAATGTACCGGCGACCCGCTCCCGAAAAATCGGTAATGCTTCCACCTCTTCTGGTAAGTCAAAGGGCTCACCGCGAAATTCCTGGTTAAACCGCAGTGCAACCGTTTCAATTAAAGGCTGCCACTGCTCAGAAGCACTTCCCCCAAATCCTGGTAGTGCTTGGGATGCAGGCAACTGAGAGTTTTGCTTGGATTTTTTGGACATCCATGTATTATAGCTTGGAAAATTGGCTTAAAACCACAGATTCAAACTACAGGTTCAAGCCAAAGTCTACCGCCGGGAGCCCTTGAGTGCTTTAGAGAAGTTCTGGCGATAGGGCTTGCTCACCACACATAGAGCAGGCCATAACAGTGAAAGCCGAATCTTATTGCCGGAATTTTTGGCAAAGTTAGTATTCTCAAAACCATTCCAGAACTTCCAAACCCCACCTGCGTAGGTCGCAATTAAGCCAAGTGTAATTAAAGTTCCCATACTGTGTTGCCCATGGAGGAATCCCAACTTCATCCTATTTTAGCAAGAATCTGATGCAATGATTGATTTTTGCAGGGGGGGTCTAAGGCGGAGAAATTTCTGGGGTTTCATTCAAGTCCGAAATAGGCTGAGACTGGGGAGTACTGTCGTCTGTCAAATTGAGTAAATCGTCATGGCTTGTCGATTGAGGATTGGTTTCCGACTCCAGCAGCCGAATCTGAATCTGCTCAATCCGGGGGCCCTCAGCGGATGTTACTGTAAATTCAACATTGTGATAGTGTAGGGTTTCGCCGGAAGCGGGAATTTTTTGCAGTTGGCAGATCAAAAATCCCCCTAAAGTCTGATATTCCTCAGTCACCGGCAAATTCAAGTCCAACAATTCATTGACTTCTTCCAAGTCGATCTGGGCCTGAACTGAGAAGGTCTGCTCATCAATATATTGCAGGGTGACTTCTTCCGTTTCTCCAGGCTCCGTGCTGTAACCAATAATCTCAGCCACTAGATCGCTGATCGTCACTAACCCAGCAGTCCCCCCGAATTCATCCACAATAATCACCATCTCCAACTGCGATCGCTGCATTAGGGGCAATAGTTCACTCAAAGCCATTTGTTCAGAGATGAATCGGGCGGGACGAACCCAGGGTTCAAGGGTCGTTGTGGCGGCCAGGATGCCCTCCGCCAGGGGCTTGGCCAGATCGCGAAAATCTACGATCCCCAAAATATCATCCAGGGATTCCCCCATCACCGGATAGCGAGAGTGACGGGAGATGGCCATTTCATCCAGCAAAGTCTGAAAAGTCGCAGTTCTGGGAATCGCGATCACATTGGTACGGGGCACCATAACTTCCTCCGCCAGCACATCCCCAAACTCAAATACGTTGTTTAAGAGTTCCCGCTCTTCATCCTCGAGACCCACAGTTTCAGTTGAAGTCGTAATAATCAGTTGCAGTTCCTCAGGGGTGACCCGGGTATAGGGCTGCCCGGTGTAATCAATCCCACTCAATCGCAGCAACCATCGGGTGGATTGATTCAGACCCCAGACAAACGGACTAAAAAATCGGGCGATCGCCAGACTCGACGGGGCCAAAAGCCGGGAGAGTTGTTCTGGGTAAATTAAAGCCAGGGACTTGGGATACAGTTCTCCGAAGACGATTTGCAGATAGGCAATCAGAAAAAAGGTAAATAGGGGAATGGCCAGGGAATAGGCCACAATCTGACGCATTGGCACCGGAATCGGCAACGTCATCACCAGGGCCCGAACAGCTACCGCCAGGGTGGCCTCCCCAATCCATCCCAGGGCTAGACTCGATAGGGTAATGCCAAACTGAGTGGTTGACAGCAACAGATCAATCCGTCGCTGAAGCCGTTGTACCGTTTGAGCAGCTAGATCCCCTTCATCTACGAGTTGGTTAATCCGCGATCGCGCACCGAGACCATGGAAAACTCAGCCGCCACAAAAAAAGCATTGATTGCAATCAACAGAATGACTGACAATAGACGCAGCAGGAGATCCTGTAAAGTCAGGGCTGGAAGTTCAGGGTTCACTACTGGGTTTCTCTAATCACGATTACTGAGCAATTGGAATACCAGAAACCTGAAGCTGAAGCTGTTGATCAGGATAGTCGGTCAGGCTCATGCTCAGCTCCTTGGCGTTTTCTAGCAGAGCAGTGGGAATACTGACCTCTCCCCGATAGATTTTGCCATCCGGGAGCAACTGACCTGGTAAATTTTCCACATTTGCACTGAGGGCTCGACCCTGATCATCGGTGACATTGAGAAAGCTATAGAGAAAGCGAATGGCGCGATCGCTCTCATTTTTCATACTGACCTTGAATTGCAAAGAATTACTATAACGGGTTACAGAGGTGATTTCTATGGTGACTCCCCCATCTCGACTGACCACGGGCAGCTCTGCGTTGGTGATACTGACGGGCTCCGTTTGCTTTTCCGGCTGAGGTTTCTTGGGAGTAGCTGGTTTTGCCGCCTGGGGATTCTGCTTCGGATTGGATTCAGATTCAGGAATTTCTTCCCCCCCTTCCATCTGCTTTTTGACACTGACCAGAATGTCCCCTTCTTTGAGCAGGCGCAGGGACTCTTTACGCAAGGGCTTATCTTTCTTGCCGGTCAAATTGCTGGGACGAACATCCGGTTGAGTAATTTCCTTGAGAGCTTCCCGCCCCAATCGATAACCCCAGGCTGAACTAAAAATGCCCGCCCCAAACATCAACATCAACAACACTACAGTCAGGATAACAGTTGAATTCAATCCCATCTCCTAGAAAACTTTGAAATAATTTTGAAATAATCCCGTGAACTAAGAGCGTGAAGTGAAGTGTAATTCATCCCCCATGAATACCTATGAATAAAGATATCCTAGCAGTCTTCGGAGTGAATCGGGTCAAAAAAATTAAAGAAGCCAGGACAAAAATGCCCTGGCTGATCTGAAAAATTTAGGAAAGAAATCTCAATCTTTCAGGGTCAATCTCCATGTAATCCCAACCATCCCCTGTGAAAGGAGCCTGGATCGGAGGACGAACCCTAGATGATCGTGATGTCATTCTCAGTAATAATCGGGAAGCTATTGCCATCTTGCTCAAACCGAGCCACGACAAAGATACCGCCCGCACCCGCACCGTTGCTGTCATAAAGCAGGAAGCCAGTTTGGCGCTCATAGGCTAGCAACTCGCCAGTGAAGGTTCCAGCCGCAGCATCGTTGTAGGAACCTGTACCCACCAGGACAAACTGCTCGTCACTTAGCTCACTACCACTGCCATCGAAGCCAAAACCAGTTCGGCTAAAGGCAATCTCATCCGTACCGTCTTCAAAGTCAGTGATCAGGTCAGCCAGACTAGCTTGAGCTTGAGTTACAGCCCCTTGAACTTCACCCGCAAATTGATAGAAGAACCGATCAGAGCCTTCACCCCCGGTCAGGACATCTCCACCCTCAACAGAATTGTAACCGCCCTGTAGGGTGTCATCTCCCGCCTCACCAATCAGGAAGTCAGCGCCTGTTCCACCAAACAGGTAATCATCACCGCCTCCAGAAATCAAGGTGTCGTCTCCAGCCCCAATGGACTCTAAAATTCCTGGAATTGTACCAGACGTTTCAACAACGGTTCCGCCCTGGATGAAGTCTGCCCCGTCCCCGGTACGAAGGCTGTCATCGCCATTGCTACCAACTAAGGTATTGTTCCCTAGGGTATCGAGAATTTCAAATACTCCAGTGGGCGCCAGACCCCCAGCAACAATGCTGTCATTACCATCGAGAACCCCAACCAACTCGTCGTTGGTGGTATTCAAGATCAAGGTGTCATTGCCCAGACCACCATCGAGGATATTGATCAGGGTTCCACCCGCCGCCACAAATGCGCCTTGGATCAGGTCGTCTCCATCGCCACCACTGAGGGTAACTTCTACCTCTGCCGTTGCCCCCGCCAGAGTGAACAGGTTGCCCGCCAGGGTATCATCCCCAGCGCCCCCATCCATTGCTGTGAAGGGGCCAGCTAGACTGTCATCTCCGGCACCGCCGAGCATCTGATCATTCTGAGAACCGGCCAAAAGGGTGTCGTTGCCATCACCCCCATCCAAGATATTGTCACCGAATAAAACGGCAGCCACAGCATCACTGGAAACCCCAGGGCTAACCAGCAAGCCAGTTACACTTTCAGTGGTGATGAAGTCATCTCCCGCACCTCCCAGCAAGGAATCTTGACTCGCACGACCCGTAATCACGTCATCACCGGCTCCTCCATCTAGAAGGTTCTGACCTCCTTCATTAAAGTCGCCAATTCCACCTGTTAGCTCATCATCCCCATCACCCCCACTAAGGGTAACGCGGAACAATCCTACAACCTGAGGATTGGTTCCAGAAATAATGGAAGTGGTAGTTGGATTACTCACAGTCAGATCATCGTCTCCCAGGTCACCGGATGCAAAAGAGCCACTGCCGCGAGCGACAATAGTATCGTCCTCCTGACCGCCGTACAGGCTGTCTCCAGCCCCGATCCCTACAATCAAGTCATTACCTAGGTTGCCCGCAACAAAGTTTTGACCGGGATTGCCTGTACCGACATTGATAGCGTTGCCGTCAATGTTGTTGCCGCCGCCGGGATTCAAGAAACCCAGGGTATCATTGTCCTTACCACCGTATAGAGAATCTGCCCCCTGGACTCCTCCATAAATCTGGTCGTTGTCCTGGTTACCAAACAGAATATTGCTCCCGGAAGAACCTAGCACTAAGTCTGTGCCGGCTCCACCATAGAGAGTAGCTGCAAAGTCGGAAGACAGAGTATCCCGCCCATCATCTCCAATGAGGCGGGTTTCGGTACTCCGGGCAGTCAGAGAATCATTCCCTGTGCCGCCGAAGATCGTGTCATTTGGCCCTCTACTGGTGAGAAAGTCATTGTCTTCGTTGCCTTCTACCTGGCTACCACCCAATGTTGAGGATAGGATGGAGTCATTTCCAGTCAAACCCAGGATTGTATCCGGTTTGGGAGCTATCGCTAGCAAATCCTGGTCATAACTGTCGGGGCCTGGGGTTAGTCGAGTTGGACCTACTGATGTCATGTTGATTTCACTCCTCCGCAATAAGTGTTACTGAGCCGTTGGGACTAAAGAAACTGCCTAAAAGATACATTATTCGGCAGTAGTTTAACCTTTTTGTCCTCAGCAAGTCTAGTCCCTTGTCTACACTCTTGTCTACTAGGCGAGTGTGGCGATTTTGACTGCTGAGGTCAATAATAGATAGTTTCAAAATGATCCTTCCTCTATTCGCCTCTTATGTCGTTTCTGCTCAATGGTTGTTTCTATACCCTAGCGCTTCCAGACGCGAGGGTTCCACTAAAGGTTCCAGGCATTCAAGATTCCCCTGTTAAAGGAATAAATGATCACCTTTGGGAACTATACCGCCTACTGATACTCCTAAACCTGTTTCACCGGAAAACCAATCCCCTCAATTCGACCTACCGTGGCCGGGAGGGAACGGTTTGCAACTTCTGTAATCAGTTGCAATTGTTGAGACAGCAGAGCCGACAAATTATACCGCTCTAGGGCCGTTTCCCGGGCTCTCTGACGAATTTCAGCCATCCGATCCGGGTGATCCAGGACTTGATCAACCCGGTCAGCGATTTGTTTGGGGGAGAAAAAGTCTACCAATAAACCATTCTTACCATCCTCAATCACTTCTTGTACAGGAGGGGTATCAGACCCTACCACTAGACAGCCCGTAGACAGGGACTCAATCATTGACCAGGACAACACAAACGGTCGCGTCAGGTAAATATGCACATCTGAGGCTTGAATCACCTGGAGATACTGACCATAGGGTAAAGGCCCAACAAAATGAATCCGGGACATATCCAGGGGAATCTTTTTGAGCATGTGATCCTTGTAGGATTCCCCATTGGGCAGGGACTTGCCATAACACACCCGCTCAGAACCCACCACAACGACATGGCAATTGGGGCGACGCTCCTGAATATAGGCCACTGCCTCGATAAATTCTGGAAAACCCCGGTAGGGTTCCATTCCTCGGGCAACATAGGTAACCAGTTCATCGACGTGGGATAGATCCAGGTCGGGCAGCACTAGCTTGGCTCCAGGATTGGGCACAAAGTAACTGGTGTCTACGCCGTCGTGGAGCACCGACAGCTTGGTTTGAAGCTCGGAGGGAAATTGCGATCTCTGCCAACAAGTAGGAGACAATCCCCAATCACAGGTATAGAGGTCAATCAAGATCGGAGCATTTTTGACTCGAATTCGGGCCATGTCATCAATCGTTAAGGGTTCAGCCGGGTCAAAATCGGCATCGGAGCCCCTGGCATGGTAAAACCATTCAAAATAGCAGAGTAACGGGGTCTCGGGAAAGGCTTCCTTGACAAACAGGGTCGGCCCCCATCCAGAATGACCACAGATAATATCGGGGACAAACCCTTTAGCTTTGAGCTGTTCGGCGGTGCGATGAACCGCCTGACCGTAGAGCACAGCACTTTCTAGGGAGCGAACATATTGATGGGTCTCAGGGCTGGGATCCCGGGTGGGCTTAAATAGGGCCTTGAGCACCCCGGGAATCTTCCATTCCGGTCGCTCATTTTTGGTACAAAAGACCACTTGATTACTGGGATCAGCCCCTAGAGCCGTAATGATGTGGCGATATTGAGCCGGAAAATTGGGGTGAAGAAATAATGCTCGCATAGCTTTGCATTCAGTGATTGGTTAGTGAGTGGATGGGTAGAATTAATGGGTGAATTAACTAAGCTTAATTAAGTTAATCGCTTAATTAAATTAATCCGAGAATCATTTGGGGGAGCTTGAGCCCCAAGCCAGGGAATCCTTGCAGGTTTTCTAAAAACCTCAGCCCTGTTATTCAAGGCCAAACTTGGGAGTTAACTCTCGAGTTCAATCTACTTGGGGAGCGCGACAAATCCAGATGCAATCCCGAGGAACGGATTGGATATCTTTCGCTAAAACTTCATAGTTTAGGTGGCTAAGAAATTTTTCCATAATCCGATCTGTCATCACAGAAAAGGCGGTTCCATGACGATTTCCCAACAGGTTTTTATCCCAATCCTGGAGGAATTTCTGCCAGCCCAAGTCACTGAGAACATTCGTATGGTGAAACAGACAGAGGCGATCGCCCCTGAGTAACCGAGGAATCTGGGTCAGATAATTAAAAATATCCCGGGGTTCAATGTGTACCATGGTGTCATAACAAAAGCAAACATCTACAATACCCGGGGCAATCCCCTCTAAAGTCAATCCGTCGAGCTTGACATAACGAACTCGTTCCTGGCCCAATCGGGCTTGAGTAGCTTCTAGCATGGATTGAGAAATATCGGCACAAATCAAATCATTGCAATACTTCAACAACAACGCGGCGGTTTTTCCACCGCCAATTCCAATCTCCAGCACCGTTTGCTGCGGGGCAATGTAGGGAGCAATAAATTTCTGTTCAATCAGAGCTTCGTAGTCCGCCAAAGATTGAGCAGCGCCCGCCGCAGCGCCAATCCATTCATCTCCTGGATGGATTTGATCGGGGTGCTGGCTTTGCCAGTTGCGAATGTATTCATCCCAGGCTCCCTCATAGTCAATCTTCACAGTTTTACTCCGACTTGGTGTCCTAACTCAATACCCTGACCTAATATTCTGGCTTAATATAGCAATCACAAATGATTTGTGAAAAGGAGTAATGTGACGTTGCCCTCTTCTTGGAGACGAAATCCCCAAACCCCTCTCTGATCTTTTTCATGAATGAGACTAGGATTGCTATACCCTGGCTTAATCTTTTAACTCACTATCCCTATCCCAACCAAAATCTTCCCCCAACAACATCTTCAACCGAAGATTATGGGGCTTGAAATATTCGGTCAGTTGTCGGCGCACCCCAGGGTCAACGGCTGGGTAGTTGCCTGCATTATACGTCTTGAAGTGAGGCAGCCGATAGCTGGGAATGGCTAAAAATTGACAGACTTGATTCAGGGTTCGGGCTGGATTGCGATAAAACTGATGACTCTCCAGAATTAGACATTGCTTTTGGGGAAAATAACGAAACCAGGTTTGTAGCTGATCGCCATAAATACCTCGGGCCAGATAACTGTAGTGCTGGTGATTAAAACTATAGTCCAGGGGATGGGCCAGCAATTTTTCAGTTTCTCCCTGGAGACGACTGGGTTCCTGGGCGATCGCCGCTTTCAAAGATAGACGTTCATAGCCCAATTTAACTTCCCAGTAATAGTGGGAAATAGCCCGCTCGACGGGATGGCGCAACAAAATAATGAGCTTAACATCGGGGAAATCTTGATGCACCCGCTGGGAAACCCAAGGATGAAACAGGTAGTAGGGTGTTCCTTCCCCGGTCAAGAGTAGCTGCCCTTCGGCACTAAGGGGAAACTGGGCCCGATACCAATCCAATCCCTTGTGATAGTGCAGGGTAAAAAATGAATCTCTTTTTCACTGGCTGGAAGAATCTGGGGATGCTGGCAGAGATACTGATACAGGGAACTGGTTCCAGCTTTTTGGGCCCCTAGAATGAGAAATTGAGGCCGAGAATTCAAGGTAAGGAACACCCATCAAATAGGATAAAAATCTGGGGTTGCAGGCATCTGATCTGCTGAAAAACAGCCGAGGCGGCTGCTCCATATTGAATATACAGAATATCCCTCTCCAATCTGGAGAGGGAATTCATTTGAACAGCTTTTAACGTTTCTTCAAAGGTCAAGAGCTGACAACAGCCGTTTGTTGACGAGGCTGGAAAAATTGCTGCAAAATCCGCTCTGCAATTTGGGCGCTGGTCAAGCCCAAGTCCGCTTTGGACTCATCAGGTTTGGCATGATCCACCAGTTGGTCAGGTACCCCAAACCGCTTGAGCGGAATTAGCAGGTCATGATCCAGAAAAGCTTCAGCCACCGCTGTGCCAAATCCTCCGGGGAGACAGCCCTCCTCTAGGGTTGCCACTTTGCCAATCCGCTCCGCTAGGGGTAAAATTAACTCCGTATCCAGAGGCTTGACAAACCGAGCGTTCACCACTGTTGCCTCAACTCCATGTTCACTGAGGATTTCAGCCACTTGCAAGGCAGGGTAAACCATTGACCCATAGCCAATCAATAACAGATCGTCCCCATTTCGCAGGATTTCTCCTTTACCAATAGTCAGAGGTTCCCAACCCTCTTCCATCAAGGGAACACCAATCCCTGAACCCCGAGGATAGCGCATGGCAATGGGGCCTTCCAGATGTTCGATTCCTGTTACTACCATGCGCTGCAATTCAGCCTCGTCCTTGGGAGCCATAATGGTAATATTGGGCAGGCACCGCAGGTAGGCGATGTCATACATACCTTGGTGGGTTGGGCCATCTACCCCGACAATTCCGGCCCGATCTAGGCAGAAAAACACTGGCAGCTTTTGAATACAGACATCATGAACAATCTGGTCATAGGCCCGTTGTAAAAAGGTTGAGTAAATGGCTGCCACCGGTCGCATTCCTTCACAGGCCAGTCCCGCCGCCAGGGTGATGGCATGCTGTTCGGCGATCCCCACATCAATGTATTGCTGGGGTAGCCTGGCTTGGAGCTGATCGAGGCCAGTTCCAGTGGCCATGGCCGCTGTGATCCCAATAATCCTGGAATTGTTCTCCGCCAATTGGATCAGGGTATTGGCAAAGACTTTGGAATAATTGGGGGGCTTAGGCTTGCTGGCTGGCATGGCTTTGCCCGTCGCCAGATTAAATGGGGACTGGGCATGGTAGCCCACCTGATCTTGCTCGGCGATCGCATAGCCTTTCCCTTTTACCGTAGCCACATGAACCAGGACGGGGCCTTTAATCGCATGGCCTTGCTTAAAGGCTTGAATCAGTTCTTCTAGGTTATGGCCATCTACAGGCCCGATGTAAGTGAAGCCCAACTCTTCAATAATGGCTCCCACCTTGGGGACAGCCAGACGCTTCATCCCTTCTTTAAGCCGTTCCATTTCAGGGGTAAAGGTTTCCCCCACAAAGGGGATTTGCTTAAACTGTTCCCGGAGATTGTCCTTGAGAAACTGCACCGGAGGACTGAGGCGCATCCGGTTGAGATAGCGGGGAATTGCCCCAACGTTGGGAGAAATCGACATTTCATTGTCATTTAACACCACCATCAGATTCGTGTCGGGTAGATGCCCAGCATGGTTAATTGCTTCTAAGGCCATGCCACCCGTGAGTGCTCCATCCCCGATGATGGCCACGGCCTTAAAGTTTTCGCCTTTGGCATCCCGAGCCAGAGCCATGCCCAAAGCTGCCGAGATGCTGGTGGAAGCGTGCCCCGCCCCAAAGTGATCAAAAGGGCTTTCACAGCGCTTCAGATATCCGGCAACTCCATCTTTTGACGCAGGGTATGAAAATTGTTGTAGCGTCCCGTGATCATTTTATGGGGATAGGCTTGATGCCCAACATCCCAGATCACCTTATCCCGATCCAGATCCAGGGTCTGATAGAGTCCTAGGGTCAGCTCAACCACCCCTAGTCCTGGCCCCAGATGCCCCCCTGTTGCCGCAACCGTTTCTAAATGCCGTTCTCGAATCTGTCGAGCAATGTCTTCCAACTCATGGATTGACAGATTGTGGAGTTGATTTGGATGAGTAATTTCACTCAAAAGCATAGCTTAAATACCTGCCCTAATCGCAGTCGATATTAAAAAACCAGTTAGAATTAACTCACGGATACAAGCTTAGAGTTGATTCATAGATGTTATGGTAGCAGGGGAAGGGAACTGTTGGCCTCAGGACTAAAATCAAAGATTACACCGCTCTTTAGCTAATCTTTGGCGGAAATTGACTGGAACTCCTGTTTCCCTTTAAAAAAATCTGAATATGCAGATCTTGACTCGAGCACCTCAGGTCAAATGGAATCAAAACTTTGTTACCTTCCTGATACAAATGTTAACGCAGCTAGATAATTGATGCCTGATTCAATCATTAATGACATTATCTTTTACTAAATCTTTTAACCAACTGTTGGTATGCCGGTACTAATTTTTGGGACTATTTGGAACTAACTATTTGGAACTGACTGTTAGGCGATCGCCCTTAAGCTTAAGTTAATAAAGAAAGCCCAAAGCTTCAACCGAAAATTACTGCAAGCACTCAGCTATCGGTCGCTGGTTCGGGATTAGGAATAGATAAGTAGGTGGTTGTAATTGATTGTTAAGTAGAAGGGGGTCTGGGGTTTCGTTCCAGGAAGAGGGCAGTGTCCCCTTCACCCCCAGATCAATTTTCTAATTAGTTGCATCAAGCTACTTACTTGATCTAGAAGTCATTGAAACCATCAAGGCACTAAAAATTCAGGTAAAGGGATATAAATTTCTGCGGAACAATTTTGATTTGATGGAGCGATGGATGGCTGGGCTGCCAATCATTCCATCTTATGTTGGAAACCCCCGAGAATTTTTTATCAGTTCTTTTGCAAGTTCTGCGGAATCTCTGCGGGAGAGACCGTAAAGGATCAAACAAATCCGATCCTGAAAACTTGAGTTGAACCAACAATCTGATGGCTCCCTCCTGGAACTTCTAAATCAAATTAAGAATCAACAGAATCGAGGGTCAGGCTAGAACCGTGGCCCCGATCCCGAATCCAAACTCTAGTGGGGTTGAACTCAAAACCCTTTCCAGGAGTCTATTCTGTGGTATGATCCTCTAGCTTTAATCCTGAATGCCTCACCCTAAACCTTTGCTTGACCTCCACACCATTTCCCCATGGCAAAATTGAACCTTTTGCACTGGTTACTTCCCAGTGTGATCAGCGTATTTCTTGTGACATTTTCGGCTGAAGCCGCTCGATTAGAGTCATGGCGATTTGAACCAAGGCAAAACCGCCTCTCCTTTACAACCCAGGGAGGAGTACAACCCCAAGCTCAATTACTATCCAATCCAACCCGTCTGGTGATTGATCTACCGGGTACGACTCTAGGTAGTGTCAGCCGTCAGCAACCCGGAGGAGGAGCGATTCGAGAAATTCGTACGGGCCAATTTGACTCGACCACAGCCCGGATTGTTGTGGAACTAGTGGACGGCTATACGATAGATCCTCAGCAAGTCAAATTTCGCGGGGTCTCTCCCAGTGAATGGATCGTGCAGATTCCAGATCCTCAACGGGTCGCCGGTGCTTCCAATCCTCCCTCAAGTCCAGTCCCTCGCAATTCCCGCCCTACCCCCCCAACCCCTCCCCGAACAGTCCCGAATCAGGCCCAAACCTTATTAGATCGGGTTGAAGTTCGGCAGGAGGGGATTGTTTTACACACCAGCGGTAAATTGCCCCAAATTGAGTTCAAGCGGGGTCAGGATGGGAGTTGGATGACAGTAGATATTCTGGGGGCTAGCTTATCCCCTGAATCCAGTCGAACCCGCCAGCAACCCAATCGAGATGGGGCAGCGGTTACCCAGGTGACCCAACTCTCGACTTCGCCTCCAGTGGTACGGGTGACCCTGAGTACTTCAGATCGCCGACAGCAATGGCAAGCCCGAGCCTCATCGGGGGGAGTTGCAATCTGGCCCCAGGGAAAAACACCCCCCGCCATTCAGGTAGCCGGGTCGTTTGCGACGATCAAATCCGTTGAACTGCGAGACCAGAATTACTTTGTGGTTCAAGCCGATCAGCCCCTAAACTATTCCCATGGTTGGGATTCGGAAACTGGAGCCTATAGCATCACATTTTTCTCGGCCAAACTGGCCGACAACATCAGATTGCCGCAGCGCGAGGTTGGGGGGCCGTTGCTCTGGACAAGGGTGCGCCAGGATGACAGGGAGACTTTTACTCTGTTATTCCAACCCGCCACCCGGGTCAAGATCGGTCAGCCCAGCCAAACCAGTTCTAGTGAATTAGCCTTTCCCATCGGAACTAATTTAGCGGCGATTCCACCAGTTCCCTCCGCCCCAAATCCTGGAGACACTCGAACGGCCAGCGGGGATTCAGGGGATTCTCCTAGACCCCTGCTACCCCCCCGACCGAATACCTCTGGCCGTCGTCCCCTGACGTTTCCATTGCCGCCGGTAAATTCTCCACAACCTTACCCGGCCCCGGCCCGCCGAGATGGGCGAGTGCTGATTGTGATTGATCCTGGCCATGGGGGTAGCGATGTAGGAGCAGTAGGAGTGGGGGGATTGAGGGAAAAAGATGTTGTCTTTCCAATTTCTCAACAGGTCGCTCAAATCCTGGAGCAAAATGGGGTTCAGGTCATCCTAACTCGCCAGAATGATTTCACAGTGGAGTTGGAGCCGCGGGTAGACCTAGCCAACCGATTTAATGCCGATCTGTTTGTCAGTATTCATGCCAACGCAGCCACCCGGCGCGAAGCTAGCGGTGTGGAAACATTCTATTATCAGAGCGGTTATAGCCTGGCCCAGTATATCCAGAACAGCATCTTAGCCAACTTCCGGATGGAGAACCGGGGAGTCAAACAGGCCCGATTCTTTGTCCTGAGAAATACCGCAATGCCCTCGGCTTTGGTCGAAATCGGTTTTGTTTCGAATGACTATGACGCATCAATCCTGGCGGATCCGACCCAACAAAGTCGTATGGCCCAGGCGATCGCCCAGGGTATCCTACAATATTTGCAGGCAGCTGGATATCGCTAGACCTGAAGATGGAACCGGGCTGTTCAGTGGCCTAAATGATCTGGCATTCGGCTAACTTTTCGGCCATGACTTCGGCATGTTTCCACCATTTGCCGCCGGTTTGTACCCAGATTCGAGAGGGTAGATGACCTACTGGAGCTGAGAGCTTGAATGTAAAGCTCTGAAGTGGATTGAGGGGATTGTAGGTGAGCCAGCCCACCTGTTGACAAAATGCCCCATAGTCCCCCTCAAACTTCTGATAAATCTGTCCCTGGACGCTAAATCCAAACCGGCCATTACTGTACTTCAACCACAGCCGATCAATCGTGCCCAAATCTTCACAGGGTAAATCCTTCAAATCCTGGGGGTGAAGATATTGGCTGGTGGCTTTCTTCAGGACTTGACGGAGTAATGTCCCGGTTTCCTGGTCAGCTTTTTGCCAGCGACGAGTGGCTAGCATTTGCTGTAGGGGGATGTAGTCAACCCCTGCTCTAGAGATTAATTTGTCGTTCAGGGGTTGTCCCAGGGCCGGAAACCAGCGGCTCAGGGCTATGCTGAGTCTGGACGCGGGGGGTTGAGTTTCTGAGGTGGTTTGAGGATGAGAGCCATAGAAGGCTTTTGAGGCTTGGGCCTGAATTGAGGTCTGACTTGGGGTTTGGGTTTGAGCCTGAACTTGGGTCTGCTGAATATTGGTATCAGTGTTTAGAACTTTATTTAGAGCTTGCAAAACCTCTGCGGCAGAATGGTAGCGTTGGTTGAGCTGGGGGGCAACAAGCCGATTGAGAATGGTGGCGAGATGGAGATCAACTGGGTTGCTAGTGAGAAAGTCTTGCCAAACCCAGCGCTCCCTAACAACATCGTACAAATTCCACGGGGAAATTCCAGTCAATAAATACAGGCAGGTCACCCCCAAGCCGTAGAGATCGCTGGCTGGAAAAGCCTTGCCTCGGGTCTGTTCAGGGGCCATGAATTCGGGACTGCCCACTACCGTTCCGGTTCGGATCAGGGCTGTGCCGGTTAATAGCTTAGACACCCCAAAGTCAATCAACACAATCGGACTTTTACTGTCTGAGGCTGTTTTGAGCTTGAGAGTCGGCGGGGGCGGAAATAGATCCCGAACGACCTCTTGAATCTGAGTTGTTTCCACATTCTCCAGGATCTTGGTTTTCATCTCCGCCAACTTCAAAGTATTCTGAGTCGCGGAAAATTTGCCAGGGATCGGAGGGATAGGAATTGTTGAGGGTAGGGGCATCGGGGCAGCAGAGTGGCGAATGATATTTGCTGGTTTGATGTCGCGATGCACAATCTGATGCTCATGAATAAACTGTAAAACGGGCAGCAACCCCCGAAGCACTTGCCAGATTTGGGTTTCGCTGAAAACTCCGGTTTCTGCTAGCTCTTGGGCTAAGGTCTTACCGGGAATATATTCCTGAACCAGAAACAGTTGTTGATTTTGCTCAAAATGGGCTAGAAGTTGGGGGATCTGAGGATGTTGACCCAGGTCATCAAGCCGTACAGCTTCTTCCTTGAAGAGTCGAGCCGCTTTATGATAACTTTCAGCATTCTCGGTTTGAAACTGAAATTGTTTGATCACACAGGGGGGCTTGGATGGTAAATGCTCGTCTACAGCCAGGTAGGTTTTACCAAATCCTCCTTGACCAATGGGATGTAGGGGCCGATAACGATTTTGCAGCAGTATTGTCGCGCCACAACTCTGACAATATTGCACGATCTTCTCATGGCAGGGACTAGCACATCCAGGATTAACACAATAACTCATGGGTTGGATTTAGAGGGATTTTGATCGTGGAGTCAATTAAAAATCAAATCAATTCGATCCTGGGCTGTTTTCAAGGCTACCTCAGGAGACTCCCCCAATAAAGCAGCCTCAATCGAGCGACCCAAACTTTCAGAAAGCCGAGCATATCCTGCAATAATAGGACGCGATCGCGCCCAATTCATTTGTTCTAAGAAAACTTTAAGGGTGGGCTGTTGAGCCACAAAATCACGATATTGCTGGCTCTGGCGAGTCTGCAAATTTACCGGTAGATATCCTGTCCCCAGACTCCATCGGCCTTGGAAATCCTGACTGAGAACATAGTCTAGAAACTGCAAGGCGGCCTGCTCCTGCTTAGGAGATGTTTTCATCACAAATAAATGCTCTCCTCCCACAACCGTCGCCCGTTGGTCATGGGTCGGAATTGCCATGACCCCGTAGTCTATTCCGGTTTGTTCTAAATATTCCAGTGTCCAGGGGCCGGTAATTTGCATGGCGACCTTACCGGAAATAAAGTCATCCTGTTCATAGCCCCGTTCCGGCGCTGAAAGCATGGCCGCTCCAGATCGGACTAAATCTGACCAAAGCCCAAGGGCGGAGATTGCCCCTGAATTGAGAAGATTCACCTGATCATCGGTGATCAACTGATCCGCCGTGCTAAATAAAAAGGGCAACCAGCTAAACACCGTCCATTCTCCTTTGCCCAGGGGGAGAATTAAGCCGTATTGGTCGATTTTGCCGTCCCCATTGTCATCCCGGGTAAGCCGTTGGGCGACGGCTTGAAAGTCTTCCCAGGTTTCAGGTAAGGCGGTTATTCCTGCCGCTTCAAATAAACTGGGCCGATAAAAAACCGCCAGATTGTTCGTGGCCATGGGCACTGACCAGAGATGCTGATCCAGGGCCATTGCTTCTAATAAGGTTGGATCGATATTTGAGCGGATCGGGAGCTGATTGAACCAATTTTCTAGGGGTTGAATCGCCCCTAATTCCACCAATTGCCCAGTAATTGTAGGGTTGTACCACAAAATATCTGGGGCTGCATTTCCCACAACTGCCGTCAGAATTTTGGGGGGTTGTTGATCGGCTTGACCAATATAAACGGCTTCCACCTGAACCGTGGGGTGAGTTTGATTAAATCGATCCACCAGGTCTTGAAACACATCTCGATTGGGTGGAGGGTTAATCCCATGCCAGAGAGTGATCTGAACTACCCCAGGATCTTTCACCTGAGCCTGACAGCCTGTTCCCAGCCATAACAGGAATAGCAAGCACCCCACGATACCAACCTGGCTATACCGTTTGAATCTCAACAATTCTCGAAAGCATTTCAGGGCCAAGGATGGAAGATTGGGCATAGGGCTGGAGTTTGAGCATTATCTCAATTTTATAAGAGTTCAGAAGAGTTTATAGGAGTTCAGAGGAGTCTCACTTTTGTTAGAACTTTTGTATCGACCGATCCCAAATCCTTAACAGCGATTTCTAATCCCGTGAGGGACGAATTTGGGAGTGATGACGCGGTGCGCCACCCACTTCCGTAATCCAGCATGAGAAACGCTAACTCTCTTGCCCACAGACCCGGCCCCTATTCGCAGTTGAGATATGATCAGTATCCTTTACCTACAAAAAATGCAGCTTTCTCAAGCTGCAAATCAGGGAAAAAATGGCTTTCCGTAGTTTTTTGGAGTGGTTTTTCGAGGTGGTTTTTCGGGATTGGAAAATGAGATCATTTGCAAGTGATCCCCTATGCTGCTTGCTGTGTACTTTGCTGCGAAACGACAGATTGAACAACTTTCCACATCCCTGTTTTAGGGTCACGGTAAGTCGTGAATGGGTTAGAACGCAGCTTGCTGTTGGAATTTTTCATGGCTGCTTGAACTGAGTAGAGGGTTATTGATCTAATCTCTCTCTAGAATCGCATAAATAATTCGGGAGCTTTGTGATCTGATGATGTCTGATTGATGATTTTAATCAGTTAAACTTTGTGACAGAAAGCACAGCCAATCACTATTGTATTTCTGTAAACTTCTTCAGACTTTTGAGGCTTGCTGAGTCAGCTTATTGGGTAAACTAACGGGGTAAATTTACTGGGTAGACCAACTGGGTTTTCCGCACACCCAACTCAGATTAAAAACCAGTATAACACCCGACACGCCGATTGATCCAGACCTTGAATCTTGAAGTATATAATCCTTTATATCAGATTATATCTAAGAATTAAAAAAGGATAAACTTTCGGAAATCTGAGCTTTCATCCCAATTCTCTGGCCCAATTCTTTAGCTCAATTCTCTGGCCTAATTACTTGGCATTGAGTTGGCATTTATCTGGCATTTATCTGGCATTTACCTGGTATTGAGTTGGTTCAGGCGATCGCGCAAAATCTCCGCCTGTTTTGTCACTTCAGCCAGATTATTCCGTACGGCTTGAACCTTTTCAGTATCAGCTTTTTCGACGAAGTTTGTGTTGGCTAATTGCCGAGTGTAAGCTTCCACTTCCTTTTCAACCTTGGCCAGTTTTCTCTCAGTGCGAGCGACTAAAGATTCCAGATCCACTACCCCGGCTAAGGGAACTAAAACTTGAATGGTGCCGATGATCCCAGCAATCGTTTGACCAGCATCTAGAGGCAATTGATCAGTAATCACCAGGGTTTCAACCTTGGCGGCATCCTGAATATAAGTTTGGCCTTTGGTGAGAATCTGTCGTTCTTGGGGGTTCTGACTTTGGAGAATGGCTTTGACTTTGACCTTGGGTTTGATATCGGCATCAGCCCGCAGATTCCGCAATGTCCGAATCGTTTCAATAATCAGTTGAAACTCAGTTTCGAGTTCAGAATTAATTAAAGATTCATCTAGCTCTGGATAGGACTGTAAGGCCAGGCAATCTTCTGTCCCAGTTTGGGTTAACGTGTGCCAGATCTCCTCCGTAATGTGAGGCATGAACGGATGCAGGAGTGTGAGCAATCCCTCTAGAACATCGGCCAGGGTTTGTCGGGCAAGGTGCTTTTCCGGGGTTTCAATGTCTTGATTGTCTCCCCAAAATCGGGGTTTTACCAGCTCCAAATACCAATCACAAAAATCCCCCCAGATGAATTCATAGAGTCCCCGGGCCGCCTCTCCCAAACCATAGCGTTCAATTTCATCGCAGGTTTGTTTCACGGTTTGATGGAAGCGAGAAAGGATCCATCGGTCACAAAGTTCGAGTTGATCGATGGGGGGTTTTCCAAGTTGTTGAGGAGTTTGTCCGGCTAGATTTAGCAGGACAAAGCGGGCAGCATTCCAGATTTTATTGGTGAAGTTTCTAGAGGCTTCTACCGCAGAGGATTCTGCTTGTTTGCGATCATATTCAAACCGAATATCCTGACCCGCCCCCACCAATTTCCGGATCAAGGTGTAGCGCAAAGCATCCGTGCCATATTTATCAATCAGTAACAACGGGTCAATACCGTTGCCCTTGGATTTAGACATTTTCTGGCCGTTTTCATCCAGGACTAGACCGTGAATATAAACCGTTTTAAACGGCATTTGGTCAGTAAAATATGCCGCCATCATCGTCATTCGGGCGACCCAGAAAAAGATAATATCAAACCCAGTAGAGAGAGTATTTCCAGGGTAATAGGTCGCCAGATCGGGGGTTTCCTCAGGCCAGCCCATGGTTGAAAATGGCCATAGCCCCGAGGAAAACCAGGTATCTAGAACATCGGGATCCTGTTGCAGTTGCACCGCTTCCCCAAACTGCTGTACTGCTTTGGAATGGGCTTCGGCTTCAGTTCGAGCCACGATCAAGGGGGTGCTATCAGTAATTTCGCCCTGGGTTTGATTGACGGCATACCAGGCCGGAATTTGATGGCCCCACCACAATTGCCGTGAAATACACCAATCCTGTAACTTAATCAACCAATCCCGGTAGACCTTTGTCCAGCGTTCCGGCATGAACAGGGGAGAATTCTGCTGATCGAGATAGGTTAATGCCTTGTCCGCCAGGGGGCGAATCCGAACAAACCACTGAGTGGAAAGCAACGGCTCTACCGGTACACCGCCGCGATCGCTGTAGGGTACACTGTGTCTGTAATCTTCAATCTTGACCAAGCAACCCAATTGTTCCAGCCGTTGCACCACATTTTTGCGGGCCTTGAACCGATCCTGACCCTGAAATTCCCCGGCATTCTCGTTCAGGGAACCATTTTTGTTCATGATATTAATCATCGGTAGATGATGGCGTTGCCCCATCTGGAAGTCGTTGGGATCGTGGGCAGGAGTCACCTTAACACATCCCGTACCAAACTCCGGATCGACCAGCTCATCAGCAATGATCGGGATTTCCCGGTTCATGATCGGCAAGGTCACGGTTTTACCAACTAAATGCTGATAGCGTTCATCCTTGGGGTTCACCGCTACCGCCGTATCCCCTAGCATCGTTTCAGGGCGGGTAGTTGCCACCTCCAGGAACCCGCCACCGTCCGTCAGGGGATAGCGAAAATGCCAGAGATTGCCGTCAATGTCTTTATTCTCCACTTCCAGGTCTGAAACCGCTGATTCACTGGCTGGACACCAATTCACCAGATAATTGCCTCGATAGATCAGTTGATCCTCATACAGCCGGTTAAAGGCTTCCACCACGGCGTTGGATAGTCCCTGATCCAGGGTAAACCGCTCCCTTGTCCAATCCGTTGATACCCCCAACCGCCGCAATTGCCCGACAATTGTCCCGTGGGACTGGGCTTTCCAATCCCAGGCCCGGGCTAGAAACTTCTCCCGACCGATGTCGTAGCGGGTTTTGCCTTCCGCTTTTAACTGCTTTTCTAGGATCGTCTGGACTGCGATACTGGCGTGGTCAGTTCCCGGTAGATAGAGAGCGTTGTAGCCCCGCATTCGATGGTAACGAACCAGGGTATCGATCAAGGAATTATTAAACGCATGGCCCATGTGCAGGGTTCCCGTAACGTTGGGGGGGGGAATCACGATGCAATAAGGTTCACCGCCCTGGGTAGGATCCGCTTTGAAGGTTTGATGGGTTTCCCAGTAAGCTTGCCACCGGGCTTCGGTTTCAACGGGATCATACTTGCTGGGGAGTTCAGGGATTGAGGTCATGGGGAATTGGGGCAGTCTTAAAGAGTAGACATCTGGGTTGCAGGTGTTCCTAACATTTTGCCACAGGACTTTCCCGGCGCAATGCCATCTTGTCTTCCGGTATACCCTGGAACCCAATTGCATTTGACTTGTTGCATTTGACTTGTTGCATTTGACTTGTTGCATTTGACTTGTTGCATTTAATTTGTGAAATCCGATACAGGGGGCGTTGCCCCAGGAATGGGGACTTCATCTCTAAATCCCGCTCTCGCTTTTTTCAGAATTGATTTAGGATTGCTATGGGAAGAATTGCCAGGCAAGTTTACTGATGCCAACTCGAAGCTATGCCATCGTAGGGACTGGAGCAATTGGTGGATTTTACGGGGCAAAATTACAACGGGGAAGATTTGCCGTTCATTTTTTGCTGCATCGAGATTATGAATATGTTTGTCGGCAGGGCTTGAAGGTCGAATCTCCCGATGGAGATCTGAGCTTACTGGAGGTTCAAGCCTATGCCAGAGCCCAAGATATGCCGATTTGTGATGTCGTGATTATTGCCTTGAAAACGACTTATAACTTTCAGCTTCGAGAAATCTTGCCCCATATTGTTGGCCCTGAGACGGTCATTCTAGTGCTACAGAATGGTTTGGGAACCGAGGCAGAAATTGCTGAGATGGTTGGGGATCAAGCCATTGTGGGGGGGCTTTGTTTTATCTGTTCTAACAAAGTTGGCCCTGGCCATATTCAACATCTAGATTATGGAGCAGTGACTTTGGCAGAATATTTACCGGACTATCAACGGGCGGGACAGACTCAACGATTAGAAAAAATTGCTGAGGACTTTAAGCAAGCTGACATCCCGATTGAATTGAGCCCGGATCTGCTGCTAGCCCGATGGAAAAAGCTGGTCTGGAATATTCCCTACAACGGCTTGTCGGTAATTTTGAATGCTAGAACTGATGAAATCATGAGCCATTCGGCCACTCGGCTTGTCGTTGAAGAGATTATGCAGGAAGTTCTGCAGGGAGCGAAAGCCTGCGATCGCCCGATTTCTCCTGAGTTTATCCGAACCATGCTGGATCACACTGAGAACATGAAACCCTATTTGACTAGCATGAAACTGGACTATGAGCGCAAGCAGCCCTTGGAGCTAGAAGCAATCTTTGGAAATCCTCTCCGCAGGGCTGCCATGGCGGGGATAAAATTGTCACGGATAGAAATCCTCTATCGGCAACTGAAGTTTCTAGACGATCAAAATCGTAGTGACTAAGGATTGTAGAGTGAATCAACAGCCGAAATGGCTAGTTTCCGGTGGGCAAGATGCCTGCACCACAGAAGTTTTATCTGGTTTAGTAGATTTAATAGATGTTCCCGCAGTAATCTTCCGGAATTTAAATCCCGAATGCAGGATTTCTCACGATGACGAAGCACAGGAGTGAGTCACGCGGTACGCTACTCACTCCCGTATTCCATCACGGGATTAAAAATCGCTGATGTCTTGAAAAGACATCAGCTAACTTCATTTTGATCAGATTTAATCAAGCTTCGAGAGTTAAACACTCTTGGGGCTGTAATTCTGCCGGAATGGACTCGTGAAGAATCTCCTCCATCAATTGATCTAATGCCCGCCGCAGATCATCACGTCCCTGGAAATGCTCCACCCGATATAGAATCTGGCCATTCTGAAACAGAATCAGAGTAGGTAGAGTCTTCAGCCGATAGGTGCTAGCCAATTTCAAGTTCTGATCCGCATTGACCCCGACAATTTTGACTTCCCCTTGCCATTGCGCCTGGAACTGGCGTAATTGGGGCAAAATTAAGCGGCATAATCCACACCAAGGAGCCCAGAAATGGACAAGAACTAGGGTTGAGGATCGAAGCACCTGATGATTGAATTGCGCCTCACTAATTGATGATTCCATGATCCCTTATGGTTTATTAACAAAAGTTGTTATAAATTAGTCTTGTCTTTATGCTACCAGCCAACGCTATTTGTGGCACGAATTAAAATAGGATGGGCTTGCCAGAGCAGCAGGATAAACCCAGCAACTCCCA
Organism: Oscillatoriales cyanobacterium RM2_1_1; assembly: GCA_012033335.1. Lineage (GTDB taxonomy): Bacteria > Cyanobacteriota > Cyanobacteriia > Cyanobacteriales > Microcoleaceae > JBHJGO01. The sequence goes on along the minus strand of JAAURB010000023.1, from coordinate 1,951 downwards.
GATAAGCCCAGCGAACAAACTCTTGAAGCTTTAGCTGCTGATATCCTTGAAGGATTGCGAGAAATGGGATAATAGAAGTGCGGTCTCGAAGTTTTTCAAATGCGTCCCCATAGCGCGCCTTTAAGCGGCGATCGCCATGCCATACCCCAAATCCATGATGTAGAATCAGCCCCAAAGAAGTCACCAGGGTAAAACTAGTGCCTAGCCAGAGGGTATGGGCAATACACCAGATTACCTGACCCACCATCTGAGGATGCCGAGTCACCCGAATAATGCCAGTTTCATGGAGATGAACCTGAGGCTTGGTGACAGCGGCAATCTCTAGTAGATTAAAGGTTGAGGGATAGAGAAACACAAATGACAAAGCGGACAATCCCCACACTAGCGGCTTCACCCCCGGAATCCCCTGAACGTTCCATAGTCGAATGCCATCGTAGCGATGGTTGAAAAAGTAAATCACCAGAACAGTTGCCAGGGGCAAACTGACTAACGCAAACAGGATACGATAGGGTCGTGCCCCAATTTTAGTTTCTGCCCAGGGTCGCAATGCAGCCAAGCCACTATGGGCGATCGCAAAGCCCAGGAGCAAAATCAAGATGACAAAATGACTTCCTGAGAACCCCTGTGAAAATCCCTCTAAAAACCGATGGGAAAACCCAATGTCAGAACCCATATCAGATTATTCCAACCCCTGGGATTGATAATAAAGTTAACTTCAACCAGAATCCCTCTACAGTATGCTGAAAGAGTTTGATCCCTTCCTATTCTCTCTTATCTTTTTATATTATTTCCCTAAATGATTGCGATCCAGCCTGATACTTGAAGAAGGAATTCAAAAATGGTGTGAATTAGTGAACTTGTACCATTTAAAGTTAGGCTTTAACTTACCATGTCAGATGTTCCATTTACCCTAGATCAGTTACGGATTCTGAAGGCGATCGCTGCTGAAGGCAGTTTCAAACGAGCAGCAGACAGTCTGTATGTTTCGCAGCCGGCCATCAGCTTACAGGTGCAAAACCTGGAAAAGCAGTTAAATGTACCCCTGTTTGACCGGGGAGGTCGTCGCGCCAAGTTGACTGAGGCTGGATATCTTTTGTTGGACTATGGGGAAAAAATTCTCAGCCTTTGTCAGGAGACCTGTCGAGCCATTGAAGATCTACAGAATCTCCAAGGGGGAACTCTAATTGTCGGGGCATCTCAAACCACAGGAACCTATTTATTGCCTCGGATGATTGGATTGTTTCGGCGGAAATACCCTGAGGTCGCGGTTCAACTGCATGTGCATTCGACTCGTCGGACAGCCTGGAGCGTTGCCAATGGTCAAGTCGATCTGGCTATCATCGGGGGGGAAATTCCGGCTGAAATTCAAGATTCCCTGACAATCTATCCCTATTTAGAAGATGAACTGGCTTTGATTCTGCCCGTATTTCATCGATTTGCCAAGCTAGATAGAATCGAAAAAGATGATCTATATAAACTTGACTTTATTGCCCTGGATTCTCAATCCACGACTCGCAAAATGATTGACCAGGTATTGTTGCGGTGCGGGATTGATCCCAAGCGACTGAAGATTGAAATGGAACTAAACTCAATTGAAGCGATTAAAAATACTGTACAGGCAGGACTGGGGGCGGCATTTGTTTCTACATCCGCCATTGAGCGGGAGTTACAAGCTGGATCATTACATCGGTCTCGGATTGAAGGGGTTGTGGTCAAACGGATGTTATCGGTGATTTTCAATTCAAATCGCTATCAGTCTAAAGCGGCTGAAGCGTTTGCCCAGAATGTCCTACCTCAATTTACCCCTCAGCCCTGGACGTTTAAGCCATTAGAGCCCCGTCCCCGACCCGTCGCTCAGCCAATTGATTTAGAACCTGAAGTGGCCACCAGTTCCATGGAAACAGAATAGAACTCTGTAAGTAGATGGTTGTAATTAATTATCAAATAGAAG
>JAAURB010000121.1 GCA_012033335.1 Oscillatoriales cyanobacterium RM2_1_1 | reverse complement strand
GCAGCTCTTTCCTGGGGGGCCGAAAGCCCCAGACCCCCTGCCATTTAACAATTAATCACAACCACCTGCTTAACAGAACTTCAGAAATCTGATCACCGTTGAAGTCAGCAATTTCGCTGATTAACCTGCAGGGTTGGGGCAACTCAAGGAAGTGTTAAGGATAGTTAAGTTCTTAAGGTGAGAATATCGATTTTAGCCGCTCCTACGATACTCTAGAACAATTGACTGACTAGTGATTGACTAGAAAACCTGAAAAATTTCACGCGATCGCATCGACAAAAATGACAGCATCTGTATCTGCTCCCACTCACACTGTTCGGATTGGTTCGCGCAAAAGTCAACTGGCATTGGTTCAGACTTACTGGGTACAGGCAGAGCTGCAAAAGCAATTCCCAGAGCTGACCTTTGAGATTCATACCATGGCGACCCAGGGAGATAAAATCCTGGATGTGGCCCTAGCCAAAATTGGGGATAAGGGACTCTTCACCAAAGAACTGGAAGTGGGGATGTTGAGCCATGAAACCGATCTAGCGGTTCACTCCCTCAAGGATTTACCGACTAATTTGCCAGAAGGACTGACCCTGGGCTGCATTACGGAGCGCGAGAATCCCGCCGATGCCCTAGTGGTTCATGAAAAACATCGGGACAAGCAGCTAGAAACCCTACCCCCTGGCGCAGTCATTGGGACTTCTTCCCTGCGACGATTGGCCCAACTGCGATATCACTTTCCCCATCTGGAATTCAAAGACATCCGGGGCAACCTGAATACCCGTCTGCAAAAGCTGGATGAAGGGGGCTATGATGCGATTATTCTAGCCTTTGCCGGGTTGCATCGCTTGGAGATGGGCGATCGCATTCATCAGGTGATTTCCCCCGAGGTTTCTCTTCATGCTGTCGGGCAGGGGGCTTTAGGGATTGAATGTCGGGAAGGAGATCAGCGAATTCTGGAGGTGGTTCAAGCCCTGGAACACACCCCAACCGCCCAACGGTGCCTGGCGGAGCGTTCATTTTTGCGGGAGCTAGAAGGGGGTTGTCAGGTTCCCATCGGGGTAAATACGGCAATTGACAAGGGTCAGTTAACCCTGATTGGGATGGTAGCTAGTCTAGATGGCCAAAAATTAATTAAGGATACTGTAATAGGGGCATCTGAAAATGCCGAGCAATTGGGCAAGGATCTGGCCAATCAGCTCAGACAACAGGGGGCTCAAGACATCCTTGATGAGATTTTTGCAATGATCCAGCGAGGATAAGAATTTTCAGCTAAAATCAAGCTGGAATTTGATCGATTATGTTGGGTCTTTTCTGATGATCGAATGTGGGAACTTTTAGCGGCTCTGCTTTAAAGCCTCTAGATTGTATCAGGCCAGAATTTCCCTGGCTCAAGTTTTAAATTTAACTTTCCGGATTAATGTCCGGGTAATGCGTTCAAGAATCTGTTTCTAAGCCCAGAACCCTTTTTTGCTTGGAGTTATGATTCTCAGATTTAGCGTTATCTTAGTTACATTTTTTGCTACCACTGTTTCCCTGCCTGTTTCGGCGGCAAAAGCTGAAACCCTACGGGTCGGAGTTGCAGGGAGTCCTCCCTTCACCATTTGGGAAGAGCTTGAGCCCACTGGGATCAGTGTTGAAATCTGGGAAACTATTGCCCAGGAAAGCGATCTGGATTATCAATGGATTCCACTGCCCAATATGACCGGGGTTTTTGATCGAGTGGCAGCCGGGGATTTGGATGTGGTGATCGGGCCCATCAGTATCACGTCAGTCCGGCTCCAGAAAGTGGAATTTACTCAACCCTTTTATCAGGCCGATATTGGAGTGTTACTCCCAAGCAAAAAGCCCTCCCTGTGGAAACGGCTCCGTCCCTTTTTTGGGCTGGCTTTTCTGTCATCCATCGGGATTTTGGTGGCAGGGCTATTTACCGTCGGAAATCTTCTCTGGTTGGCGGAGAAAGATGCCAACAACTCTCAGTTTCCCCATGACTACTGGCATGGGATCGGCAATGGCATGTGGTTTGCCTTGGTGACCTTGACGACAGTGGGATACGGCGATCGCACTCCAGTCACTCCGGCTGGGCGATTGGTGGCGGGAGTGTGGATGCTGATCACGATGCTGATGGTGTCTTCGTTGATTGCAGGACTGACTACGGCCCTCACTCTATCGATCTCTGGCCAAACCACTGAAAAGTTCCTCAAGCCCCAGGATCTCAGGGGAGCCAGAGCTGGGGTAGTTGCCGGGACAACGGGGGAAGAATGGTCAAAGTTTTATGGAGCTCGCCTGAGTCGCACGGCTGAGTTGGGCCAAGCGATTAATTTACTCACGGCGGGCAAAGTGGATGGGGTGGTGTTTGATGTTCCGGCATTGCAATATTACCTGCATCAGAATCCTGAACTCAAATTTCGGCTGGCTCAGTTTGCCCTGACCCAGGAAAACTACGGCTTTGCGTTACCCTGGGATAGTCCCTTGAAGCAGAAATTAGACATTAGTCTGCTGGAGCTTCAGGAAACGGGCAAGATTCAAAAAATTTCCCAGGAATGGTTGGATCAGTAACCAGATAAATAGTTAATTGCTTCTCTTTTGAAATGGGTTTAGGTAGAGTGTAAGTACGGGGTCGGCATCTGACCCTTGCAGTCTGAGAACCTTTACGTCAGGGATTGATCAATCGTCTAGGATTACTAGATATAGCTACAGATGAAGCTATATCTAGCTAGGTAAAAAACAGGTAAAAAATAGATCAATAAAGTTCAATCAGCCTGGTCTTGTGAGATTTTCTGTGTCTCTGTATTACCCCAGTCTAGCCCAGACTAGCTTTAGAATATGAAAGATTCTGAATCCCCAACCAAAATAGAAACTCGTCTGGGACAGGTTTTCAGACCATTTCCAGTTTTTTTAACCGGTGCGATCGCGGGGTCTGTAGTGACGGTGTATGGCACTTTAACCCAGGTCAATCTGTTCAACTACGTGGGCTCAAACCATGGGGGAATGATACGGTTTTATGGGGATTTATTGGGGCTGTCTAAAAAGTTTCGTCCTGATCAAAATCAGTTCGATAGTCGCCTCAAACTCGGAATTGGGGCTGATGAAACCACCCTGGAAATCTATACTTTACCCAATTCCGTTTGTGACTCGGCCATTCTACCGGGGGATCAGATACCGGTTCCAGCCCAGGCGGTAGGGGCTCTACCGGTTACTACTATTCAAGGGAATCTGCCAATTCCCAAGTCAACTCCCTCAACTCCACCTCAAACCCCAGTATCTCCAGCTAAACCTCAAACCAAATCTCCCACTACATCTCCAACCTCATCTCCGACTAAATCTCCAGCCCAACCCCAGGCGGCATCTCCAACCTCATCTGCAACTGCCGCTCCAGTTAAACCCCCAATGCCATCTCAAACCGCAGCATCTCCGACCAAACCTCAAACTCAATCTTTAACGCCGTCTCCTACTCCATCCTCGACCCAATCCCCAGCCAAACCCCAGGCGGCATCTCCGACTCCATCCCCAGCCAAACCTCAAACATTAGTATCCCCAGCCCAAACCCCGACCAAACCTCCCCCTGAAGTACTGCAGGATCAAATTGAAAAAATTACCACTGAAGGGGTGGGAACCCTGGACGTGAAGGGTATCCAAGGGCCGGCAAAACTTGATATCAACTTATTGACAGAAACCCAAACCTGCATTCGTAAATCCCAAGCCGTCCAGGAATTAGAGCAACTCCTCAAAAGTAGACAATGGCAAGCGGCGGATCAAAAAACCTATGAAATTATCTTGGCTGTGAGTAACCGCAAAGCCGTTGGGTTCCTTGATGCTAACTCGATTTCAAACCTTTCCTGCACCGACCTGAAAACCCTTGATCAGCTTTGGAAAGAGGAATCCGGAGGGCTGTGGAGCTTTGGGATTCAGAAGCAACTCTACGAAAAGGCAGGCAACCAGTTGACTCAAACCGAACCTCAACTTTATAACCTCGATGGCTATGTTCACTTTGTTGATTTGGTGCGTTGGATTGAGTCAGGAGCGAATGGCAAGGAAAGCTGGAAACCCTATAAGCAACTCAGCTTTTCCCTGGATGCCTCTGAAGGCCATCTTCCCCGGTTAGAGCAATTGGCCACAGGACTAAAAAAGACTCAACCGGGCTATCAACTGCTCTCAGCCAAGGGGTTACCCCTGGATTCTCAGGAAATTCAAGCGAGAAGTCTATTTTTCCATCGGGTTGCGGCCTGTGAGCTATGACCTCAGGGAGAGAGCAAATCGGGTGAGACAGTTGTCTCGGTTGTATCTCAGCATTCCTCAGCCTCTAGATTCCTCAGCTTTTTAGTCGGGATTGACAAATTTGATGAATGGCCGCCACGATGATCCGGTGTTCCTCGACTTGAATCCGACGATGTAAGGTTTCAGGGGTGTCTCCGGGTAAAACGGGTACCGCCGCTTGAACCAGGATTGGCCCCTGATCAACCGCCAATTCCACCAGATGAACCGTACAGCCGGTAATTTTAACTCCCGCCCCTAGAGCTTGTTCAACCGCATGAACCCCAGGGAAACTGGGCAATAAACTGGGATGAATATTCACAATCCGCCGGGGAAACGCCTCAATTAGCACCCGGGTGACAATCCGCATCCAACCCGCCATCACCACCCATTCCACCTGGTGCTGATGCAACACCTGAATCATCGCCTGATCCAAGGCTTCTCGATTGGGATAATCCCGATGATTCAATAAACAGGTCGAGATGTTAAATGTTTTGGCACGCTCAACTACTTTTGCCCCTGGATTGTTGTAGATTAAAACTTTGACTTCAGCATTGAGCGTTCTGTCCCGGATAGCCTGGGCGATCGCCTCAAAGTTACTGCCGCTCCCTGATGCCAGTATGCCCAACCTCAGGGGGGTTCCAGTTGGGGTAAAAGCAGTCGGCAGGGCTGGAGAAATCAGGCTGCCGTTAACATCACTCACATCAAAATCCTGCAAAACGTCTGGCACTTTTCTGGTCTCAATTTTTGATTTCAGAACTTCTGTAAAATAATTCTACGCGATTCAGCGAGTCTATTTTCCCATGAGCCCTCAATCCGATTCCTCACCAGCCTGGCTAGACGATGAAGCCGTTGCCGCGTGGCTATTTCTTGCCCCGGCTTTACTGCTGCTGGGTTTATTTGTCCTGTGGCCAATTCTCTATCTCGGCTATCTCAGCCTTGTCACAGGGAGCTTTACCCAGGCCGGGGTGCAGTGGGTCGGACTGAAAAACTACTGGCGCTTATTCAGTAGTCCTGACTTCTGGCAAGTGATAGGCAATACGATTTACTTCACCGTTGCTACTGTTTTACCTAGTCTGGTGATTCCCCTGGGACTGGCCGTGTTGTTAAACCGGAATCTGGCGCTGCGGGGATTCCTGCGAACGGCCTATTTCATTCCGTCGATTACTTCATTGGTGGCGGTGGGATTGGGATGGCGCTGGCTGTTTCAAGCGGATGGCCCAATCAATGGTTTTCTGGCTAATTTTGGGATTGATCCGATTCCCTGGCTGAGTAGTACCATTTGGGCGATGCCAGTGTTGATTTTGCTGAGTATCTGGAAGCAGATTGGCTTCAATATGGTGGTTTTCCTCTCCGGGCTCCAAACGATTCCAGTCAGTCGCTACGAGGCAGCCGAACTCGATGGGGCAGGGCCATGGCAACAATTTTGGTACATTACCCTACCTGGATTGCGGCCCACTCTGGTGTTTGCTACCGTGACTACGGTTATTTTTACGCTTCGCAGCTTTGAGCAAGTTTATATTATTACCGGCGGCGGCCCCTTAAATTCTACCAATCTGCTGGTCTATTTCATCTATGAACAGGCCTTTGCCCAGTTTGACTTTGGTTATGCGGCGGCGGGGGCCACTTTGTTGTTGGGTATCACATTTGTCTTGGTCTATTTACAACTACAAGGATTCAAAGACGAGCCGCCCTAGCAGGTGATGTAGCAGTTCTGGGTTGCTGGAGTTAGCGGCGGACTATGTCACCCACTCCTAAATCCGTACCTCCCAGGATCGCAAATCCCTGTAATCAACTATGAAAAACTACAACCAATCATTTTTATATGTTTATTGCTCCCCAAGAATTGTCCACTCTGATTGCGAAGATTTTCCCGGATGGAGTCTTTTCTAAAGAGACCGCTGAACCAGTTGTGGCCTTGACTATTGATGATGTGGGTGATCCCTCTACTGATCAGCTTCTCCAGGTAATTTCTCAGCATAATCAACAAAGTTCTGACCCCATAGAACAGGCCAGCGCCACGTTTTTTATTACCACCAGTTTATTGCAGACCGATGATAGTATTCTGTTGAAGTTGCTTGACCAGGGCCATGAATTGGGGAACCATGGAGTTTATGACCATACCCATGCCAACCTCAGTTGTACAGCCTTTGATCAGGAATTTCAGCAAGCACACGCCGCCCTCACCCAGGAAACCAATGCCACGCTGAAATGGTTCAGACCCGGACGAGGCCGCTACAACAAAACCATGCTGGATACGCTCAAGCAAACAACAGGATACAACTCTCTATTTGCCCTGGCTTCGATGATTCCCCTCGATACCTATGAATTTACAGATAGACCTGACTTTACAGTTCGGTATGTTTCAAAATTTGTTTTTCCAGGGTCAATTCTGGTGTTTCATGGGGGCTCAGAAGCCCGAACTCAAAATACAGCGATCGCCCTCCAGCAGACTCTAACCTACCTGAGAGAAAAGCAATATCGAGTGGTCAGTTTGACTGAATTGTTTGAAGCGTTCTAAGCAGGGGACAGCTCAAATTTTTATCGGAAATTTTTATCGGAAATGTTGACTGGAATCTGTACTCAGGTTTTTAATTAATCCCCAGAATCAAACGGGCCAGATTGAAATAAATCAACACCCCTACCACATCAACTGCAGTGGTAATAAAAGGAGCAGACATTAACGCTGGGTCGAGTCCCAAGGTACGAAATAAGAAAGGTAGGGCCGATCCGGAAACCGAAGCCAGAATCGAAATCGCAAACAAACTAATGCCAACCGCCAGGGCGACAGCCCAATCCCCCTGAACGATAAATAGATTTGCCCAAATCGTGGCCAGAACCCCTAGAATCAAACCCAGGAGTGCCCCGGCTGAGGCTTCTCGCCCGATTACCTGCATCGGCTTCATCCCCCGAATTTCATCCGTATTCATCCCCCGAATCACAACGGTTGAGGATTGCGCGCCGACATTTCCCCCGGTTCCGGTCAACAGGGGAATAAAAAAGGAGAGGGCCACCACCTGTTGCAGCAGATCTTGTTGGGTTTTGAGAATTGCCCCGGTGACGCTATTGGTCAGCAGCAGCACCAATAGCCAGACCACCCGACGACGGGCAATGGTCAGTAAGTTGGCCTGGAAATAGTTGTCTCCTTGAGATTGCACCCCGCTCAGGGCATAGATATCTTCCGTGGTTTCCTGCTGCAAAATATCCAACACGTCGTCAACGGTAATAATGCCCACCAATCGTTGCTCGCTGTCCACCACCGGAACCGCCAGAAAATCATAGCGCTGAATAATCCGAGCTACTTCTTCCTGGTCGGTTCCCGTCTGCACACAGACCAGATCCCGGTTCATAATTTCTCCCACGGTCTGATCCAACTGAGCGGTTACCAGATCCCGCAGGGATAAAATTCCCGTCAGTTTGCGGTCAGCATCGGTGACATAAAGGGAATAAATCGTTTCGGTAATTCTGGCGAGGCTACGGATCCGCTCTAGACTCTTGCTGACAGTGTAGTGCTCCTTGAGGGAGATATATTCCGGGGTCATGATCCGCCCCGCCGTATCGGCCTCATAGCCTAACAACAGGGCAGTGGCCTGGCGTTCGGCAATACTGAGCTGAGTCACCAGTCGCCGAACAACAGTAGCCGGGAGCTCATCAAACAGTCGGGCTCGATCATCCGGGGACATTTTGTCCACAATATCCAGAACTTCCTGACGCTTGAATTTCTCACAGAGGGATTGCTGCACGGTCGAATCAAGCTGCTCGTAGACGGCGATCGCCTCATCTTTAGACAGTAGACGAAAGGCAATCACTTTCATGGTTTCTGGCAAACCTTCAATGGCTTCAGCAATATCTGGGGGCTGAACGGGGACTAAAATCGCTTTGGCCGCCGGCAAATCTCCCCGTTCTAGCAGAACCTGGAGTTGCGATCGCACCAGCTCTCGCAATTCTTTGCGGGGCATGACATTGAGAGTTGGTTTTTCAGTTTCAGTCACGGCAGTCCCTCCTACGACAACTCCTGAATCCAGTCTAGAGGCTAATGCAACACCAGGAGTTAGAGGCTGTGATCAAAACCCCCGGATTGGCAAGCTCAGGTTCAGTCTCCGCAGACCTGGGTGAGCCAAAACTCTCAGTTATGATTCCAGGCGATTATTCCAGGATCGGAACGCTACCATCTGCTGGCAAAATGTTTCGCGGATTAACCGGTTTGCCTGCTGGATCTCGCACTTCAAAGTGTAGATGAATCGAATAGCCGCCGCCATCAATCTCCAGACCTTCAGAACCGAAGCCGGAGCCCCCTCGAATCCCAATCAGTTCCCCCATGGCGATCGCTTGATTTAATTCAACCTGGATCGACCGCAAGTGGAGATAGAGATGCTTCCAGCCATCAGGACGAGTAATTTCTAGCATCCGTCCTTCAGCACCACCTCGGTCACCCTTGATATAAGTAACCTGACCATCGCTCGCAGCATAACACTCATCCGCCGTATATCCCCCAATATCTACTCCTGCATGGAGTCGCCCTCGGGCATAACCAAACTCTGTTTTGGCGTTCATACTGGTTCCGGTGAGGGGCCAACGCCATTTAGAGGATGGGATTTTAGGTTTTGGAGGAGATTCTCCAACGGTTGCAGAACCGGGGCCTGGTTCTGGCGGGACTTCAATGGGGGTTAAGTCAATCGGAACCAGATTACGATCAAAGAGTTGAACATGGTCAAAGAACACATACCAGATCTTTTGATCCCGGGGTAGCGGAGCAATAAAGCTAATTTTCAAATGTTTATTAGGGGCCCAGGCATAGGTAGAAATTTCAAACTCAGTGCCTAGAGAAGCGGAGGTTTTCTTCTCATAGGCCAATTCTGACGCTGAAACAGGCCGATCCTTAAAAACTGTATTAACAATAATTTTTAATCTCATAAACCCTTTAACCCCCAGGGGGCAAAACCTCTTAAATACCCCGTTGCTGACTATGGTTTAACCCACTTCACGGTTTCCCATATGGTTCCCTGAACCAATCCAATTCTCTGCTATTTGTCCTGGATTTCAAGCGGTTTTAAAGATTCTTTGGAATGGGTAGATTCAGGGGATAGGCTCAAGGAATAGAATCACAATTTACTCCCATAATCTTCGCCGAGGTTTTCCGTTTAACCGTGCGTGGGTGTCTCTCAATAGCACTGGAATATTTAGCTGTTCAGGACAGCGCGGTAAACAGTCCCCGCAGTCTGTACATCGGTTAGCCTGACGACCGGGAAACCAATGCCCCGCATTTTCAAACATTTGATAGCGATATTGGCCAAACTCAACCATGTCATAGGCAACGGTCAGGTTTCTGAGTCGGAGTACCTCAGGAATATTGATCGCCTCCGGGCAGGGCAAACAGGCATAACACTGGCTACATTGGGTTGGGCCTAAGGCTTCAGCTTGAGCGGTTGTTAATCGTTGGAGGGCAGCTTGTTCTGTTGCTGTTAGATCCTGATCCTGATCAGCATATTGAAGTGGCCATGACAGTTCCTCCGGATTGGCTGCCCCCAAGCTCAGGGTTGTAATCCGGCGATCGCTCAATAAAAATCGATAGTTGAGTTCCAGGGGTGAAAGTGGCTGACACAGGGCCGAGAGCCTTGGCGGAGGGGTGTAAAGCTGTCCTGCCTTGTCCGCTGGAGAAATAATAAAAATTCCCATGTCCTGTTGATGGGCCAATTCTACGGCAGGGCTATGGCGCTGAAAAAAGTAATAGTAATGTAAATTAATAAACTCAAACCATCCCGTTCGGATTGTGGCCAGCATTAATTCCAATGGCCCATGGGTTGAGAATCCCAGATGGCGAACCCGGCCATCACCCAAGGCCCGTTCCACACCCGCCATACCCGCCAAAGCCATTTCTAGATGGATTGGAGTATTAATGCCATGGAGTGCTAGACAATCCAGGTAGTCCAGGTTCAGTCGTTTCAGGGACTGATCAATTTGCCGTTCAATCTCATTGGGGTCATTTTGGGGCGGGAGTTTGGAAGTAATGTAGAGTTCAGCTCGGGGCAGAGGTCTGGTGGCTAAGGCATGACCCAGATAAACTTCGCTGCTGCCATATCCGCTGGCTGTTTCTAGATGATTGATCCCCTGGTAGATGGCTTGATGTACTGTCTGGACTGCGTTTTCCGCTGAAGCGAGATAACGCATGGTTCCCAGGGAAAACACCGATAAATTTAAACCCGTTTTACCGAATCGCCGATAGCGCATAGGCTACTGGGCTTCGTCCTTTTTGCGAAATTCAGCTCGACGAATCAATTCATCGGGGCTGACGTTATCTAGAAACTCGCGAAATGCCTGGCGCTCGGCTTCGTCTGCTTCTCGATCTACAGGGATTGAGGCTTCCATGATCACTTCCTCCATCACCCAGATGGGGCTATCGGTTCTCAGGGCAATGGCGATCGCATCACTGGGACGGGCATCAATCTCTTTTTTGATTTCTCCCTGACTCAAAATCAACACCGCATAAAACGTATTGTCCTGCAGGGAATGAATCACAATCCGCTCCAGATCCATCTCCCACATTTCCATCAAATTCACAAATAGATCGTGGGTTAGGGGTCGGGGAGGTCTACTGTTTTCCAGAGCACCAATAATTGACCTAGCCTGTTCCTGCCCGATAAAAATTGGCAGGGCGCGACGCTCTGAAGCATCCCTCAATAGCACGATGGGACTTCGCGTAGCAGCATCCAGGGCAATTCCGGCGACTTTCATCTCAATCATCGACTTGGCCTCGATAGCGATACAATCTCGATAGCGATACAATGGGGTCAGTAAATGGCCAGCTCCAAACTGTCTAAAAAGACATCCTGAATTCCAGTATGCCTTGATTTTTACTCAAATCGACACTTGTTTTCAGATTCCTGTCTGGAAAAAGTTGATCCCTCTGTGTCAGCCCTGGGACTTTTTCGGTGTCTTTACTTAAGCTTGACTGCTTCAATACCAAATATGTTCACCGGATTAATTCAGGCATTAGGAACAGTTTATCCTAAGGGCAACGACCAATTTGAAGTCAATCCTGTTTCCGGCCAGCCCGAATTAATTTTGCAGGACTTGGCCATTGGCGACAGTGTAGCCGTGGATGGGGTCTGTCTCACGGTAACAGAATTGAAGTCTCAGGGATTTATGGCCACGGCTTCTCCGGAAACCCTCAGCCGAACTACTCTGGGCCATGGGCTGGAGCGGATGTTCAATCTGGAGAGTTCCCTGCGGGCGGGGAATAAGTTGGGGGGACATTTTGTTACGGGTCATGTGGATGGCATCGGCTGCCTGGAATCCTCGACCCCGACAGCGAGTTCCTGGGAAATGCGGTTTGCTGGTTCTGGCCCTGGAAAAACTCTCTGGCAACAACAGATTGCCCCCTATCTGGTACCAAAGGGCAGTATTGCAATCAATGGCATTAGCTTGACGATTGCGAATTGCGATCCATCAGGAACCTGGTTTGAGGTGGCGGTGATTCCCCATACCTATGCCGCCACGAATTTGCGGGATTTGAAACCGGGCAGTTGGGTGAATCTGGAGGCGGATATTTTGGGCAAGTATGTGGCGAAGTTTGTTCAATCTCGATTGAATGGGAATCGCGATCTAGGGGTTGAATGGGCTGGGATGACAACGGTTAGCGGTCTGGAGGATATCACCCCAGAGTTTCTAGCTGAACATGGGTTTGGATAATTGAAGGGAATGGGTTGGGCACTGATTTAAGTCGTTCGCATTTAAGATTAGGGTTAGCACTGATTCTTCAAGGAGCCTATCTGCGAGGAGCCTTAAGATAACCTCTCAATGGTCGGCCCCAAACTCCGGTGAAGAGGCTAAGCTAAAGGTTTATTATCTCGCTTGGCAAGTACATTGGGTGCGGATCTTTTAGCCTAACAGTACTTAACTCAATCAAGGTAGATGTAGCCACCACTGAAGCTGTATAAAAGAAATAAAGGGGGGCTTATCCATAACACTCAAAGATATGCCACTCAAACC
>JAAURB010000120.1 GCA_012033335.1 Oscillatoriales cyanobacterium RM2_1_1 | reverse complement strand
AAGTTCCGATATTTGCAATTGGAATTGAGTCGTCGCTGCTCGATTGTGCATTGGAGCTTCGATTTCCTGCCGGAGGCTCTTGTTTAAATTAAATATGAAGTTTTATGTCTAGATTCAACATTTCTGCGTTATCATCTCCCGCGCTCCAGCAACCTGAGAAACCCTGTAATTGATGGGGTCATGGGTCTGGTGTTAATGGAGTCAGTTGGGGATAAGGCTCAACACTGACTCTCTAAAAACACTGACCCTCTAAAATGGTGACAAATTACTAAGGATTGCTCTAGACATGGCTCCTCATCGCAATAGCAGCAATCCCCGATCTTATCCTTAGTGACTACTTCTCCCCTCATAAGTGCGATTTAGAGTTACAACAAGCTCAAACTCAAAAGCCTAAATCTACGTTGTATTGCTCTCTATACTCAACTTAGAGAAATTTTAGAATAAGTTAGTGATTGCTGCCATTAAGTCAGATAAAGCAGATTTTACGTTAGATAGTACTGTTGCCTTCATGTTTTACTAATATACAACCTCGAAATAGAGTAGTTGAAATGGATTTGTACCCTTGATTTTCTAACTTAAATCTCAACCAAGGTTAACTGAAGTTCAACTAGAGGCCAAAGATAATTTAGAAACAAGAGATGCTTTTCTCCCTGGCTTAAATAGGAGGAAATACTAGCAAAACAGAGATAGAGAGACTATCTGATGATGCGTACATGAGATGAAACAGTGGATAACCTCCCGTCTAATGGATGAGTGAAGCTCTGATAGCTTCAATTTCTAATGTAAGTTATTTAACCTGGCGGATCAAGTTAACTCAAAGATTATTCATCCTTAAGTGAGGGTTACTTACACCAATATGAATTTAAGTAAAAACAAAAAAATCCCCTACCGATTTAGGCAGGGGACTGATTAGTGCGTGACTAATAAATTGGCTGGTTTGACTGAATTCAGTTAACCAAACTTACTCGCTGTTGAAGCAATCAGGAAGGCGGCGTAGGTCAGGATGTAACCCACCGTGAAGTGAGCCAGACCAACTACGCGAGCCTGAACAATTGATAAAGCAACAGGCTTATCCTTCCAGCGAACCAGGTTTGCCAGAGGAGTCCGCTCATGGGCCCAAACCAAAGTCTCAATCAGCTCTTGCCAATAACCTCTCCAAGAAATCAAGAACATGAAACCTGTTGCCCAGACCAGGTGTCCAAATAGGAACATCCAGGCCCAAACCGAGAGATTATTTGTGCCATAGGGGTTGTAACCATTGATTAACTGAGCTGAGTTTGCCCAGAGGTAATCCCGGAACCAACCCATCAGGTAAGTGGAGGACTCGTTAAATTGAGCTACATTTCCCTGCCAGATGCCCAGATGTTTCCAGTGCCAGTAGAAGGTCAACCAGCCTAGAGTGTTCAGCATCCAGAACATGGCGAGGTAGAAGGAATCCCAAGCAGAGATATCGCAAGTACCGCCACGACCAGGGCCATCACAAGGGAAGGCATACCCGAAATCCTTCTTGTCTGGCATGAGCTTGGAACCACGGGCATCCAAAGCACCCTTGACCAGAATTAAGGTGGTGGTGTGTAGACCCAGGGCGATCGCATGGTGAACCAGGAAGTCCCCAGGGCCAATGGTCAGGAACAGAGAGTTCTTGCCGGAGTTAATCGCGTCTAGCCAACCGGGTAACCAGACGTTACCGTAGTTGGGCCAGGCCGTGGTGGCAATGCTGTCAGGATTAGACAACAGCACATCCATACCATAAAGAGCTTTACCAGAAGCAGCCTGAACAAACTGAGCAAACACAGGCTCAATCAAGATCTGCTTCTCCGGAGTCCCAAATGCCACCACAACATCGTTGTGAACGTATAGACCCAGGGTGTGGAAACCCAGGAACAGAGAAACCCAGCTCAGGTGAGAAATCAGAGCTTCTTTATGCTCCAACATCCGTGCCAAAACGTTTCCTTTGTTCGCTTCGGCATCATAGTCACGGACGAAGAAAATCGCTCCGTGGGCAAATGCCCCAACCATCAAGAAACCAGCAATATATTGATGGTGCGTGTAGAGCGCTGCCATAGTCGTGTGATCCTGTGCCATGAAAGCATAGGGAGGCAACGCATACATGTGCTGAGCTACCAGGGATGTGATTACACCCAGAGCAGCCAAAGCTAGACCCAACTGGAAGTGCAGGGAGTTGTTGACAGTGTCATACAAACCCTGGTGAGGCAGATTGAACTGACCGCCTTTCATCCCAAGCAAGGGTTGCTTGGAGTTCAGCATCTCCTTGATGCTGTGACCGATCCCGAACTGAGTCCGATACATATGACCCGCAATAATGAAAATTACCGCGATCGCCAAATGGTGGTGGGCCATATCGGTCAACCATAAGGATTCAGTCTGAGGATGGAAACCGCCCAGAAAAGTCAAAATAGCGGTTCCGGAACCTGTAGAAGTCCCAAACAAATGCTGAGCAGTATCGGGATTCTGAGCATATACGCCCCAGTTTCCAGTAAAGAATGGAGCCAAACCTGCGGGGTGAGGCAGAGTGCTAAGGAAGTTATCCCAGCCCACATGCTGTCCCCGAGACTCAGGAATTGCCACGTGAACTAGGTGACCTGTCCAAGCCAGGGAGCTTACCCCGAATAATCCGGCTAGGTGATGGTTCAAACGAGATTCTGCGTTCTTGAACCAGGACAAACTCGGACGATACTTGGGCTGAAGATGCAACCAACCTGCAAACAGGAAGACCGCAGAGATTAGCATCAAGAAAATTGCGCCTTGATACAGGTCACCATTTGTGCGCATTCCGATGGTGTACCACCAGTGATAAACCCCAGAATAAGCAATGTTAACTGGGTTAGATGCCCCGGCTTGGGTGAATGCATCTACCGCAGGTTGACCAAATTGAGGATCAAAAATCGCGTGGGCGATAGGACGGACATTAAGCGGATCTTTAACCCACTGCTCAAAGTTACCTTGCCAGGCGACGTGGAACAGACTACCAGAAGTCCACAGAAAAATGATTGCCAGATGACCGAAGTGAGAAGCAAAAATCTTTTGGTAAAGATTCTCTTCTGTCATGCCATCGTGGGTCTCAAAATCGTGGGCCGTGGCGATCCCGTACCAAATCCGACGGGTAGTCGGATCTTGGGCCAAATCCTGGCTGAATTTGGGGAATTTAGTTGCCATAAGTCCTAACTAAACGTGTTCTCTTCAGAACTGCTCAGGTTGTTAAAGTCCTTGCATATCAGTATTTTTACACAAGACCTTAACTCCCTGAGCAGAAAACAATCATCCAACTGAAATAATCCGTGCAAGGAAGAACGCCCAGGTGGTGACGATCCCCCCCAACAAGTAGTGCGCTACACCCACTGCCCGACCTTGAAGAATGCTCAAAGCCCGAGGCTGGATTGCAGGAGCTACTTTTAGCTTGTTATGAGCCCAGACAATAGACTCAATCAACTCTTGCCAGTAACCACGGCCACTGAACAGGAACATCAAGCTAAATGCCCAGATAAAGTGAGCGGCCAGGAACATCAGGCCGTAGGCCGACAAGGCAGAACCATAGGAGGTAATCACCTGGGACGCTTGGGCCCAGAGGAAATCCCGTAGCCAACCATTGATCGTGATCGCACTTTGGGCAAAGTTGCCATTGGTTATATGTGAAATGGTTCCGTCTGCATCCACTGTTCCCCAAACATCAGACTGCATCTTCCAGCTAAAGTGGAAAATTACAATCGACAGGGAATTGTACATCCAGAACAGACCCAAAAACACATGGTCAAAACCAGAAACCTGGCAAGTACCCCCCCGACCGGGGCCATCACAAGGAAACGCGAAGCCAAGTTCACTCTTGTCTGGAATCAGACGAGAACTCCGGGCAAACAGGACACCCTTGAGCAGGATCAGAATAGTCACGTGAATGGTAAAAGCATGGATGTGATGCACCATGAAGTCGGCAGTACCCAACGTCATTGGCATCATCGCCACCTTGCCACCTACCGCAACCACATCTCCGCCAAAGATGGGACTCACACTTGACAACACATTGGGCGCGGTATTACCGGGAGCCATCATGTGCAAATGCTGAACCCACTGGGCAAACACAGGCTGGAGTTGGATGCCAGTATCGGAGAACATATCCTGAGGACGACCAAAAGCTCGCATGGTGTCGTTGTGAACGTACAGCCCGAAGCTGTGGAAGCCCAGGAAGATACAAACCCAGTTCAGGTGGGAGATAATCGCATCCCGGTGACGAATCACCCGATCCAGAACGTTATTAACATTCTTGGCGGGGTCGTAATCTCTCACCATAAAGATTGCACCATGGGCCCCTGCACCAACAATCAGGAAGCCCCCAATCCACATGTGATGTGTAAATAAGGACAACTGTGTAGGGTAGTCCGTCGCAATGTAGGGATAGGGAGGCATCGCATACATGTGGTGGGCCACAATGATGCTCAAGGAACCCACAAGTGCCAGGTTAATGGCAAGTTGGGCGTGCCAGGAAGTGGTCAAGATTTCATAGAGACCTTTATGCCCTGTACCACCAATAATGATGGGGTCTTTATGGGCCTCTAGAATCTCCTTCATGCTATGGCCAATTCCCCAATTGGTGCGGTACATGTGACCCGCAATAATAAAGAGAACCGCCAGAGCCAGGTGATGGTGAGCTGTATCAGATAACCACAAACCTCCAGTTTGAGGGTTCAAGCCCCCCTTGAAGGTCAAGAAGTCAGAGTAAACTCCCCAGTTCAAGGTGAAGAATGGCTTCAATCCTTGAGCAAAGCTGGGGTATAACTCCGCCATCAAATTCGGGTTCAGAATGAATTCATGGGGTAAAGGAATATCCTTCGGAGCTACCCCAGCATCCAACAGCTTGTTCACCGGCAGAGAAACATGAATCTGGTGACCTGCCCAGGACAGGCAACCCAGACCCAGCAGTCCAGCCAAGTGATGGTTCATCATGGACTCTACATTCTGGAACCACTCCAGTTTTGGAGCCCGCTTATGATAATGGAACCAACCGGCAAACAGCATTAAACCCGCCATTACAAGCGCGCCAATGGCTGTGCAATAAAGCTGATAACTGTTTGTGAAACCGGAAGCACGCCAGAGTTGGAACAATCCAGAGGTGATTTGAATCCCGTGGAAACCGCCACCAACATCTGCGTTTAAAATCTCTTGACCAAAAATTGGCCAAACCACTTGAGCACTTGGCTTAATTCCCGTGGGATTGGTCAGCCAAGCTTCGTAATTTGAAAATTTCGCGCCATGGAAGTAAGCACCGCTTAGCCACACGAAGATAACTGCGAGATGGCCAAAGTGAGCACTGAAGATCTTGCGCGAAATATCTTCTAAATCGTTGGTATGTGAATCAAAGTCATGAGCGTTGGCATGGAGGTTCCAAATCCAGGTTGTGGTACTTGGGCCTTTAGCAAGGTCACGTCGGAAATGTCCAGGCTTTCCCCACCGCTCAAAAGAGGTAGGAACCGGATCTTTGTCAACCGTGACCTTGACTTTTGCCTCCCGCTCTGGAGGACTGATGGTCATTGAGACTCTCCTCTCAGTGGGACAAAAACTATAGTCTGTTGCAGATTTTAGAAGTAGTTGTAAACCAGTTTCTAAATCCTTTGCAAAAGTTATTCAAACTCTAACTTTGCCGGGTGCAACATCACACCCCTAGTTATGACTTTGCAGCCTAAGCTACAGGATCAGATCCATCCCCAATAGGTTGAATCACCGACTGGGGGGAGCTGTTGTATTTAAATGATATATCATCTTTCCGAATTGCAGGGGAACCGCTTGTTAACAATAATTAAAGATGTTCAAACGCTCTGGATATGACTCTTCTAACGAAATCCAGGAATTGGAATTGGTGTTAATTTTTACAAAAATTTTATAAAACTTAACATTCATGGAGGGGGATTTTCCCCTTCAGAGTTGCGAGAAAAATTTCCAGGGATTTTATCAGGTAGTCCATCCTACAACTCAGATAAATTCAGCTTTTAACTTGAATAATTCTGCTTTAACTGAGGATTTGCTCCATGACGGTTCAGTCCTCTTACCTTTTGGGCTATAGTTCCCTATGGAGGCTTCCTCTGTAGACCAAACAATGAACTTAGTAAACGCTTGGGGAGAGGTAACGTGTTAAACAGGACAGGGTGGAGAGCCACCATTAAGACGCTTCTGGTCAGTTTGATGATTACAGTCCTGATTGCAAGCTGTAGTCAATCGGCAACACCACCACCAACTTCACCTGCGGCTGATGTCATACCCAAACCAAAACCCGTAGCGGAGGTTTCGCCGCCCTTGGTGGTGCAGCAACTCCATCAGTCCCTTGATCGCTATCACCCTCAAGTCAGTCTGTCGGGGGTGCGATCGCAGGAAATTGTCCAAAATAACACGATTTCAATTCAGTTTCAGGTTCAGGATTTACCGGTTTTTCAGGACAAAAATTCGGGTCTTGGCCCCCATCTCAAAGTGATTCTGGATGATCAACTCCCTCAAGCCATTTACGATACTACTCAACCCCTGACCCTTTCAGATTTAGAAGCTGGAACCCATACTCTGAGAGTATTTGCAGTGTACCCTTGGGGTGAGAGTTTCAAAAATGATGGGGCCTATGCCCAAACTACTTTTCATGTCTTTACGAAAACCCCCACCAATCACCCCGATCTGGGGTTACCCCTGCTCACCTACAACGAACCTCAAGGGATTTATGGCAGTGAGCCAGTGATTCTTGATTTTTACCTGACGAATGCACCGTTGCATGTTGTTGCTCAAGTTGATCCCGATGACACGGTTCGGGACTGGCGCATTCAGGCTACGGTTAACGGAGAGAGCTTCATTATTGATCAATGGCAACCGCTGTATCTAAAAGGTATCCAACCCGGCAAAAATTGGATCCAGCTAGAGTTTCTCGATGAGTTGGGGGAACCCCTGAACAATGTCTACAACAATACGGCTCGGGTGTTTACCTATGACCCGAAGGCAACTGATATGCGCTCTCGGCTGTTGCGGGGAGAACTGTCCGTGACTCAAGCCCGGAGTATTGTTGATCCGGGGTACATCCCTGGAACTCCAATTCCAGAGCCAGAATCAGCAACACCATCGGAACCTGACACTGAGTCTGATATTGAATCTAAAGTTGAATCTGAAGTTGAGCCTGCACCAACACCCCCACAGTCGGATATTCCTTCAGACAGTTCATCAGAACGTTCATCGGAGGACAGTGCATCAGAGGCGACTCTAGAACCCGAACAAACATCTCAAACGTCTGAATCACAAGACACTGAATCTGCAAGGATTGAATCTGCAGAGAATGATCAGGCTAATCAGTCACAAGACCTGGAAGAACAGCCAGATCAGGACATTGAACCGCCTCGAACTGGGGAAATTGATCAAGTTCCAGCCTCAGAACCAACACAACCTGAGGAAGTCAAGGGCCAATCTTCAACCTCAGACCAATCAGTTGCACCTAATCAGGTTCGGGAAACTCTGGAGGACGTTCAAGAAAAAGCTAACTCAGTCAAGTCTACGGATGAATCAGATATGGAGTCAACCTTAACCTTTGACGAATCCCTTGAATTTCCAGCCTTAGAGTCTGGGGAATCTGAGATTGATCTTGCTCCGGTTCCTGAGGAACCCCCAGCGGCTTCCGGGTCTTTTGAGCCTAGTGTTCCTGCCAACACAGAGCTGATGCAGGAGTTGACTGAGCCCCTTGGGGAAGAGATGCCTCATCTCCCAAGGGTGAAGGGTTTACCGGAACTCCCCACGGAATCTAGCCCCGTCAGCAAAGCCACTCAATTCTTCAAAGGCTTGTTCAATCGTTTGCCCTAAGGGTTGGTTAGAGGGATAGTCAAATGTGAAACAGCCGTCTCGGCTGTTTCACATTTAGGTCTTCTATCGTAATCACAAATGATCTGTGAAAAGAGTGATTTGTGAAAAGGGGGTGAAGGGAGCATTGCCCCCTTCTTAGGGACTTCGCCCCCAAACTCCTCTCTAAATCTTTTTTACGAATGAGATAGGATTGCTAGAGCTGGCAAGATGCCTGCTCCACAAGATTAGATAGATGTTCTCAAAGTTCAGGCAGTACATTCAACCTGAATAACCTGAATTAACGAACTAAGCCAGAGAGGCTTTTGAATGCCAGCCTCTATCCCATCAATGCTTTCCAGGCAAACTGGGGCAATGCCAGCATTCTTCGCCAGCGCCAGGGCTCTTGATAGAGGCGATAGAGCCATTCCAGATGATTGTCACAAAACCAGGTTGGAGCTCGTTTTTTGGTTCCGGCCCAAATATCAAAACTGCCCCCAACTCCTACCCAGATGGAATTGGGACAGAGATGACGATTCTTCAAAATCCACAACTCCTGTCGAGGAACTCCCAAACCCACCAAAATCAACCGGGGTTGATGGGTTTTCAGGTACTCCTGGAAGCTTTGCTCTTCTGCAACAGAGAGATAGCCATGATAACTGGCGATCGCCAGATTGGGCACCGCTTGAGTAAACCGTTCAGCCGCCTGTTGAGAAACTCCAGGCTGTCCGCCATAAAACAAAATCCCATCAGATTCGCTGGATTGCCCAACCTGGAGCACTAGAGACTCTGCCAGGTCAATCCCTGGACACCGTTGAATCTTTTTCCCTTTGAACCGCAGGTATAACACCACTCCCGAACCATCAGGAATGATCATTTCCGCCTGATGAATCGCTTCAGACAACTCGGGACATTGCTGGGCCTGCATAACCATCTCAGCATTCAGGGTGATCACATGAGCCCCTAAGCCCTGCTGTAAATGACTCATCAGCCAACCGGGATAGTCCTCGAGCAAACTTACAGGCAAACCCAATACAGAAAATTTGGGAGCGGTAGACTCACCCGTAATCATGATCTTGTTCATCAGATTTAACTGACTGCCTCACACCAGTAACCTACACCAACTACATAAGAGACTAGCAGAGAATCTGAAAATTCGACAAAAAAATCCGAGGTTAGCAAATGCTAATTTTGCAGCCGATCTTAGTCATGAATTGAGCAGCCAATTTGATCCAATCGCTTGACTGAAACTGCCAACATCAAAATTCAAAGGATTAGTAAAGATTAGAACGTTAGAAGAATTCAAGAGCGTCAGGAACTCAATGGATGGGATTAATCCAGAGAAAACCAGGTTTGCTGATTCTGGAGAATGGCGATCGCTTCTCCGGCATCCACCTGGGCAAACTGTTGATAAAATCGGCCTACACTGGGAAAATCCGAGGAGTCGTCAGGGTGATCAGGCGATCACACCAGGATTCCAAAACCTGGATCAACTCTAGGGGAGCCAGGGGTACACAGATCCAAATTTCCCGGGGCTGTTTTGCCTTCAAAGATTTCAGGGCCACCGCCATCGTCATTCCTGTGGCCACCCCGTCATCAACGACCAACGCCAGCATTCCCTGAGGATCTAAGTTGGGACAGTAAGCAGAAAAAGCTTCTAACTGATCCGATGCCTTGATTTGGGCAGCTTGTAAAAGGGTTTGCTGTTCTTCCAAGCTTTCAGGTTTGCGCCTCGACCAGATCACCTCACCATCGGCGGTTACAGCCCCCAGGGCCAGTTCTGGATTGTCAAGGTGAGTAATTTTTTTGGCCACAATCACTTCCAGGGCGCAGTTTAATTGACGGGCAATGGGAGCCGCCACCGGTAACCCCCCCTTGGGTAGAGCATAGACTACTGGAGAGATTGTACTATCTGGATGATTCGAATTCAGTTCTGCCCCCAGGATTTGAGCAAGTTCCTGGCCTGCATGGGTGCGATCGCGAAAGGGTAAAAATAGCGGCATCACAGGAAATTATTTAGCATCCTTGCTTGGCATCAATTCAATGATGCGGGTTACACTAAAGACTTGCAACCCCGTATCCGAAATTTAACATTAAAACCTTGATTCAAAAATCTTGCTTCAAAGATTAGATTTAAGGGTAGATTCTAAAGATGAATTCTAAAATTGGATTCTATAAAGATAAAGGTTTCTCATCACTGCCAGAGCTATGTCCAACGAGCAGCAACTTAATTTATTTAATCTTTCTGGTTCTCAGCCCCCAACTTCAGATTCAGGGTTTGATCCAGCAAAAATTCCCACCGATCCTCAGGTGCCCGTTCCCCCTGGAACCTATCAAAATGTAGAAGAAATTACTCACCATTGTAATCAGTGTCATCGTTGTGAACTGGGCAAGAATCGTACCCATGCAGTGATCGGTCGAGGACACTTAAACGCCCCCATTCTCGTGATCGGCGAAGCCCCCGGTCAGAATGAAGACGAACAGGGTTTACCTTTTGTGGGCCGATCAGGACAGCTTCTGGATAAAATCCTGGCTTCTGTGGGGTTCAGTACCGAGCGAGAAGTCTATATTTCCAATGCCATTCGCTGTCGCCCTCCGGAAAATCGAACTCCAACTCCCCAGGAGATTGCCGCCTGCAAGCCTTATTTGCTAGAGCAAATCCGCCTGATCCATCCTAAAATTATTCTCCTAACTGGAGCAACCGCCGTTAAATCCCTGACTGGAGATAAACGGGGGATTACTAAAATTCGCGGCGAGTGGATGGAGTGGCAGGAAATTCCCTGTATGCCGATCTTTCACCCTGCCTATCTCCTGCGAAATCAGTCCAGAGAACCCGGTCAACCGAAATGGCTGATGTGGCAGGATATTCAAAATGTCCGGAAGAAATATGATGAATTAGTTCAAGGTGAGTGAAAGCTGTTTGGATTTTTCTTACATTATTCTTGAGTTTTCTCTTGAGACTTTCACAGTTCTTGCTTGAACTCTTTTGTCAATCCCTTCGTCTAAAAATGTGTAACTGAACTGATGGATAGCCCTAAAACTATACCGAAGGTTATATACTTTGAGGACAAATAAAAATGATCCGTCAATTTACTTTTTTGCTCTCTGGAGTCCTAGGTCTGACCTTGATCGGCGGTGCCATTTCTCCTGCTATCGCTCAGTCTAGATTTCCTCAAGAATCACGGTTAGAACGGCAGGCAGAGAAACTCAATCTTACTGACACTCAACGGACTCAAATGCAAGAAATCTGGCAGTCTACCCGCGATCGCCTGCAAACTGTTCTAACCAATGAGCAAAAAAATCAGTTGCAGACTGCGCGGCAACAAGGAGACAAGCGCCGGGAAGCCTTCAGGAATCTGAACCTGAGTGATGCTCAAAAAGAACAGGTACGGGCCATTCGCCAGGATACCCAACAGCGGATCCAGGGCATTCTAACCCCAGAACAGCAACAGCAACTTGAGCAAATGCGTCAACAGCGCCAGGAAGGTCGGCAAAACGGTCAGCTCCGCTAAATTTTAGTCAGTCTAAAAGCTATAGATGAATGAGGGCGCTGCCTTGAGCTAGAGATTGGCTCAAGCCACACAGAACTCTGACCAGCTCAGCCCCAAAGTAACCGGAGGAGATTGGGGAGGACTGATTCCGGATAACACAGTTGAGGAAGTGATCGCAAACTTGAGCCAGGGGTTCTCCCGCTGGAACATGAATCACTTCCCGGTTCTGTCCTGTACCTCGCCATCCGGGACTGATCGGCTTTACAGAACCTCGTTGCAAAGTCAGGGTATCAGGCAAGAGTTCATCAAAGATCAGGGTTCCCTGATTCCCCACAACTGCTAATCGCCGTTGCTTGTCAGGGTTGAGCCAGCAAAGATGGATAAACGCCCGAAAGCCATTGCCATAGGTTAGGGTAGCCAGGATAAAATCAGCCAATCCCGGCAGGATAATTTCATCATCCAAATCCTGAGGATGGCCCACTTTCAACGGAGTCTGCGGTTGTAACCAGACGGTTCCAGTGGCCTGCACTTGGGTTGGCATCTGTCCCAGCCAATGGTTAAAAATGCAGATGTCATGAATCGCCAGATCCCACAATGCATCGACATCCTGCCGGACGGGCTCTAAATGGGTGCGGGTAGCATAGCCGTAACGTAACTCCCCCAAGGTCTTCCCTTGAACGATGGCTCGGCCCTGGTTCACGGCGGGATTGAATAAGTAGGTATGGTCAACAAAAAGCCGGCGATCGCACTGTTCTGCTAGATGGCAAAGTTCCAGAGAATCGGAGTACTTCAAGGTTAGGGGTTTTTCGACAAAAACATGGTAACCCCGCTGTAGGGCATCTGAGATCAGCGAATAATGGGTTGAGGCCGGTGTGACAATGACTACTGCTTCGAGCCCAGGTAAATTCATCACTGTTGTCCAATCCGTTGCCAATTTCACGGAAGTTGGGAGCTTGAGTTTGGCTTGGATCGCTTCGAGTCGTTCAAGATTGGGATCGGCAATTCCCACAATTTCAGCCTGGGGATGGCTGAAAAAGTTACGAATCAAATGGTTTCCCCAGCGACCTGCGCCAAAGATAGCAACCCGAACTGAATTGGTCATTACTTTACCCCTCCCATTTTTTACCCCTGACATTTACTAGTAGTGAGTTCGATCATTCCCATTAAGTAGCTTGACGCAATTGATTAGAAGATTGACGGGGGGTGGAAGGGGGCAGTGCTGTCTGGGGCGAAGCCCCAGACCCCCTCCATTTAACAATTAATTACAACCACCTAC
>JAAURB010000119.1 GCA_012033335.1 Oscillatoriales cyanobacterium RM2_1_1 | reverse complement strand
CAGTAGCGGTTTGACAATATTTGGGAAGGACAGTACCATTAGTTCACTATTTTTTGATTATTAGGAGGCAGAATACTACTTTCTGCCTCCTTTTTTTGTGTCTTAAGCTTTCTTTCAACACTTCTGGGTTGACAGTTCAATGAAAAGTTCACTAGACTGATACCTAATTGCAGTAAGCAAACCTTATTGAGAGTCAAATATTATGTCTGAGGTTCAAAGTCCAGTGCGTGCATTTGGAGAGCTAAGTCCGAATCCAGTTTTGCTGGATAATTCTGTGACTGGGCCAATTTGTGAAGGAATGAATGCTTTATTAGCCAGCTTTCAAGCGTTATATCTGCAATATCAGAAACACCATTTTGTTGTGGAAGGGGCTGAATTCTATTCTTTGCATGAGTTTTTTCAGGAGAGCTACGAAGAGGTGCAAGATCATATCCATGAGTTGGGGGAACGCCTTAATGGTTTGGGGGGTCTTCCCGCTGCAACCTTTACAAAATTAGCTGAACTGTGTTGCTTTGAACCCGAAGCCGATGGCTACTATCTCTGTCGGTCGATGCTAGAACATGATCTCACAGCAGAACAATCTGTGATTCAGTTGTTGCGCCGTCAAGCTGGGCAGGCAGAGAGTTTGGGCGATCGCGCCACTCGCTATCTCTATGAGCAAATTCTGCTGAAAACAGAAGAGCGGGCCTATCACATTGACCATTTTCTAGCCAATGACACATTGGTTCTGCGGTAATGGTAAGTTCCCAGACTTTCGGCTAAAAGTGCAGACCCTATCATCAAGCGCCAGTAGCCAAACACTATTGACGTTTGATGATGGCAAAAATGACGATGGCAAAGGCCAGAGTATTTTTACGACGATGAAACTCAAGAACTTCCTGGTGACTGACTTTTGTGGAGGGTAACTCAACTTAATCGAGGACTCTTGACCCAATGATATTCGATTCCATTTTTTTAGCCGAAACCTGGCAAGTTGCAGGAAAGCGGTGATGTTAACTGTAACCAAGTACCCTGTGTTTGAGATCACTCAGTAAGGGCTTACAACTCACCCATTTGGGCTGAGATTATCACCCTTCCCCTATCGGATCAAGCTGAAAATGGAATGAATAAGTAAGAGTAGTTTAGCTTCAGGGCATCAGGGTACCAGGGACTATGGTTACAGCCTGCAACCAGCCGCTTCGTTCCAATCCGTTCATCACCTATCGAAACCCTGAGACAGGCCGATGGATGGTGATCGTGCTTACTCCCTCTATCTCTGCTGCCCAACCTGATCATCAGACCTCCGGCAACTGTGGGACAGAGACAACTGCATAAGTCTAGGCAGTCAGGACATAAGTCTTGATAGATGTAGAGTTAGCATGTTCTCAAAATATGGCACCGATTTTAAAATCCCCAGGTAACACCCACCTCGACAGTACCCCCGAGGTATCCAACTCTCAAATTCGTTTGGGAACGCAGCCCTCATCCCGGATTCCCAACCCTGTAGAAGTCTATTTCCCCCTCTTGAAAATCTCTCAGCTTCAGATTGACTCCTTACCGATTGCTAGCTTGCAGACCACCAAGTTGGCTGCACGGTTTACTTACCTGCAACTCAATCAGTATTCTATGTGAGTAGCTTGACGCAATTAGTTGAAGATTATGTGAGGGTGAAGGGGGTAGCACCCCCTGCTTGGAGTAAAGTCCCAGACCCCTTCCATTTAACAATTAATGACAACTACCTACTTAGTAGTATTTATCAGTAGTGTTGATCTAATCACCCTTCTCTCAATCTTGCTCCCGTGGAGATTAACTCATTTTTGCATCGGTATGAACGGTTTGGGGTTCATCTAGGTTTGGAGCGAATTCAAGCTGTGTTGGCAGCCCTGAACAATCCTCACCACAGAGTCCCAATTGTCCACGTTGCTGGAACCAATGGGAAGGGTTCAGTCTGTGCCTATTTGTCCAGCGCTTTGACTCAAGCTGATTATCGAGTGGGGCGCTACACTTCGCCCCATCTGGTGGATTGGACGGAACGGATCTGCATTAATGAGCAACCGATCTCAACTGCCACTCTGCAGCAAATTCTCCTTGAGGTTGAGCAGGCAATCCTGCCGGATCAGCCTTCCCCCACACAGTTTGAAGTAATTACTGCTGGAGCTTGGTTATATTTTGCCCAGCAACGGGTGGATATTGCTGTGATTGAGGTGGGACTGGGGGGCCGTCTAGATGCTACAAACGTTTGCGATCGCCCCCTGGCTACAGTGATTACTTCCCTCAGTCGAGAGCATTGGCAACGATTGGGGCCTACATTAGCGGACATTGCCGGGGAAAAAGCTGGAATTCTCAAGCCTGGCTGTCCCGCAATCGTCGGGCCCCTGCCCCCAGATGCCCAAGCCGTCGTTGAGCAGCGGATTAATCAGCTTCATTGTCCAGTCACCTGGGTCAAGCCAGCCGCCCTACTCCCTAAAAATTCTCTAGAAACCGGCGATAACCTGGCCCTATCCTGGGGAATTGAATATCCCCTACCTCTGTTGGGGGAAATGCAGTTAATTAATTCAGCCCTAGCGGTGGCTACCCTGCAAGTTCTCCGACAGCACGAATGGTCAATCCCTGACTCCGCCATTGTGCAGGGCATGGCTCAAGCGCAATGGCCCGGGCGAATTCAATGGGTAAACTGGCGGGATTTTCCCCTGCTGATTGATGGAGCCCATAACCCTGCCGCCGCTCAAGCTTTGGGGCAATATGTCAATAGTCTGCGCCTTGCTAAAGCGATTCCTCGAACCCCCTTTAATCGGGCATCAGTCTCAATCCCTGATCAGTCCGTCACCTGGGTGATGGGAATGCTTTCCACCAAAGACCACAGCGATATTTTCCAAGCCCTGCTTCAGCCGGGCGATCGCCTGTATTTAGTTCCCGTACCTGACCATAGTTCTGCTGACCCTCTAATGCTGGCAGATCTGGCCCGAAAGATCTGTCCGGAATTGGAGAGCTATGACACCTGCGGGGATTTGGGGCTGGCTTTAGATCAGGCAGTTTTCTCAGGTAAAGGACTGACGGTACTTTGCGGATCTCTTTATCTGGTGGGATACTTTCTAAAAATTCAAAGCACTGCAGAAGATCCTGATTGACACTGTCGTTAACTTGACACTGTTGTCAACAATATCGCCCTAGGTAAGACTGAATAACTACCACCATTTGCGATCGCCATTTTCATCCACCCTTGCCTGCCGAATTACGTCCGAGATTTCCTCCGCATCTTCAACATGATGCAAGGCTTCTTTATTTCCATCCTCGCCTTCTACGACAAAATAGGTAGGAATTTTGATTTGAGTGATTGTAATGTCGGGAGAATCTACAGCAATTTGTTGCGCTTTCTCGTCGATAGTTTGATTTTCATCGGCAATGCGATCGCCTGGATTAATGCTAGAAGACTCCGTATCTAATCCTGGCTTTGATTCGTGATTCATGATAATTTCTCCAATTCCAGCTCTTTTTAAATGCTTACAAATCCATAGCAGTTGATTGCTATATTTTTTATAGTATAGTAAGGTTCAATAGCTTCAAGCCTCTATTAAAAGGCTGAAAGTAAAAGGCTGAAAGTAAAAGGCTGAAAAATCCTAATCCTCGATCAGTTACAGGAAATTACAGGCTTTTTCCAAGGAAGCCGGATCATCGTAGTTTTATCTTTCAGGCATAGAACAGGTGAGCCAGGGTTCAGATTGGCAATAGTAACGAGGGTGATGATCTCGCTTCCCCGTTGCATCCCCTTAATTCAGGGACGAATTCTAAAGCATTTTTGATTGAGTTCTTCAAGTTCTTGCCACTGAAAAGTTTATCAAAAAGCTTGCAATTTCTGAGGGAAGATGGGATGCTCTACCCAGAATTATTATCATCAAGCTTGACAAGCCCAAACTTTTAGCACCAATTGCTAGAAGTTACTACCATCAGAGCATTAAGGAGCATCAACCATGAACCGAAATCAAACAAAAACCTGGTTTGGTATAGGAGTGTACATTCTATCGGGAATGGCAGCAGTTTTCACCACCAGTCTTACCACAGCTCAAGTCAACGTTGAAAATCTGGTCGCTGCAAATATGATGCTAGCGCAGTCCAGTGAAGGTGCTGAAGGCGGTGCAGCAACAGAAAATCCCCTACCCGAAAGTTTGACTCCCGACGGCGTTAAACCTGAAAACCTGACCCCTGAACGGTTAATTCCTGGGAGTTCTGAAGCCGGTGAAGCCCGGGAGAATCCTGCCAATCCTGATTTGACCCCTGAAGGGGCAGATGCTGAAAGTGCAGAGCCTGAACGTTTGACCCCCGAAAGGGCCACTCCCGAAACCTCAACCCCTGAAACTCTAACCCCTGAAGGGAATACATCTGAAGGGAGCGAAGCGAAAGAAAGTCCCTTGACCCCTGGGGGTTTGATTCCAGAAAATGTTAAGCCCGAGAATCTAGTGCCTGAAAATCTGACTCCTGGAAGTTCTGAAGGCGGTGCGGGTAGCTAGGGGGATTGAGAATATTCATTGAATGACAACCTGATCAATTGAAAGTCCCCCAAGTTTGGGGGACTTGGGGGAGCCATTGAAAGTCCACAAAGCTACAAACTGATCAATTCATCCCAGTTCAGTAACGTTGAAACCCTTAATCCTGTCAAGCCCAACTATCCAACTCCACTTCCCAGAATATACAGACTGAGTAACGTACCGCTGTTCCACAGACTATGCAGAAGGATCGAAGATAGCAAATTGCGCGATCGCGTGTAAACCACCCCCAGTACAATTCCCAAAGTCGCCAGAGGCAGTACTTCTGATACATTCAAATGGGCCAAGGCAAACAGCACGCTACTCAAGGCGATCGCCCCTGAAACAGACATATAGCGAGTTAAGGAGGGCAGCAAAAATCCCCGAAACATAATTTCTTCAAACACCGGGGCCGCTACAGAAGCCGTAACCAGAAAAATGATCAGGGCCACCTGATCGCGATTTTCCAAAGCAATTGGCAGAATTGGGTTACTGCCCCCCTGCCCATCCCACAACTGTTGATTCACCAGAGACACCAGAATCACTAGGGGCAATGCCACGGCATAGCCCCCCAGTCCCCAACCAATCCAGCCTCCCCGCCAGTCAAACCGGAACCAGCCCCCCGGTAGGGGGAAGCTAGGCCGGATGGAAAAATACAGCACCAAAAGCCCCCCCAGAGCCAGTAACCCATAGTTCACAAAAACCAATTCGGCCTGGGTTCGGGCGGTCAAACTGCCGGGCTGGAGATTGAATCTCTGCAAGGCTGCCTGAAACAGGAGCGGGATGACCACCTGACCGAGAAAGAAGAACCCCACGACAAATACTTGGAGAACCGTCTCAGCCGTCCAAGGGGTTTTCCAGGGAAGATTAGCGTTCTGGGCAATCAAGGAATCCTGGCGCTTCCGTAACCATTGCACCCCCAGAAAAACCAGCAAGATCAGCCCAAGCACCAGCCCCAACCCTGGGATCGCACTGATAATTGCCAATTTCAGCAACGCTTCCTGGGCAACAGTCTGCTCTTTAACCTGCAAGCTTTGCAGGGCATCCTGCCGTTGTTGCAAGGTATACAACTGAGATAAAGCCTGATATTGAAACCATCCCTCCAGATGGCGGCGAATTACCGCCTCAGCATCAGATAAAATCTGGGCTGGACTACCCCACAATCCCACAAGAACCTGGGCTGTCTCTGCGGTGGAGGTCTGAGGTTGGGTAGTATTGTCAATCAATTCCTTCCAGGTAACCAGGGCCCCTGCTGAGTCTCCCTGATGAACTTGCAGGAGACCTGTTTTCAGAGCAAGATCCTGGGCGATTTTCTGAAGTTGTTCTGGAGTTTGGGCGAGGCTCTCCGGTGAAGTTTGGGCTTCTTCCAGGGTCTCCTGTACAGATTCCTGGGCTTTTTCATATTGCTTGAGGGCGGAGGCAAACCCATCGTCTCCGAGTAAACCCTTCTGCAAGGCAGTAAGCTCAGTCTGAGCGGCTGAATCCTGCCATTCAGCAGCGTGAAGTACCAAGTTTGTTTGATAGAGTTCTAGACGACTTTGAACCTGGGGCTGAGTCCAGCTATTAATCAGAGAACTTCCAACCACTGCGATCGCGGCCAGGGTCAGGACAAGTAAAATTAGTCGCCTCAGGTTCATGCTAGAGTCATCCTTGATCAGAACTGCACTCTTAAGATGATAAGTGCTTTCTGCTCTAGGAGGCTAATTACCCCCTGGGTCTTTAGATCTAGGATGATTCAGATATCAAATCTAGTGAATTGTTGTAGTTTTGTATTCTGAAAGCCCCGCGTTGCAGGACTTTCAAAAAGTCTTAAATAATCTTGCCGTCCTATCGATGGAGTTGACATAACCTATCATAAAGGGGCGGGACAGGTCGCCTCCAACCGTTACCAGGATTTCATCTGCCTTGCTCCGGCTTAGTCTTGATCTTCTGCAGGAACAACAATCAGGGTAATCACATCCTTGCGGACAATATGAACCGCTGTCCCTGGAGCCAGAACAATCTCTGCTTCGCACCGCGCATCCCACCAAGTCGCTCGGAACTTCACCCGACCTTTTTCATGGGGTCGAATTTCGTCTGTGACTACACCTGTGCCTAAAATATTGGATTGAGCTGCAAAATTATTTTGAGCAAATAAGAGTTGAAAAATCATACTTAGCCTCCTTGTAGTGCAGTCTGGATGCCATCAGATGTAGAAAGGCATTCTATCTGTGATCCCATCGTTTGAAAGAACTCTGGGGGTGAACCCTCAACGGTCACATCCCTCTATCAAGGTAGTCTCGATCTTTTATGAAACCAGTTACAAAATTGGTCTTGGGTTTGGTTTTGGGTTTGATCTCGGGTTTGTAGCTAGAGTTTGCTGTTTAGACGGGGTTTATTCAAGCCAATCCGCGATCGCCACGAACCGCCACAAATAAGGACACTCCTATCATCACCCTCCTCATGCCTGAAAAAATCCTCTTCGTACCAATTTTTAAACTGGATCCCAAGGCTGGATTTAAAACTGGCTTTTAGAACCGGCTTTTAAAACCGGATTCTAAGGTTGGATTTTGAACTGAATCTTAAAACCGGATCATCCTAACTCCCCTGATTCAGGCCCTATTCGCCCATCAAACGGCTGGTTACCAGATTTGAAACACTTTAGTTCCCAGCCTGGGAATCACGAATTCTGATCAGGACAGGTTTTTAATATCAATCTTGCTTATGGGAGATTTTCTTGACGATCTGGATAATTTTTGCCACCGGATGAAAACATTTTTAGCTTTTTTGAGCTAAGACCTCCGGCTAAAAAGCTCAAGACTAAAAATGAAAAAGTACCAAAGCCTCGTAAAATAGATTGTTGGAATCCCAACTTACCCAGCGTACGTATTGTGGAACTTTTTATTTACCATACTCCAGAAGCAACTCCAACAGATAAACTACCCGATTGTGCCATTGTCGTGGATGTCTTGCGAGCCACTACCACCATCGCCACGGCCCTGGATGCTGGCGCTGACTCAATCCAGGCGTTTAGTGATGTGGACGCTCTGATTCAGGTGAGCAATCAATGGCCGGCAGACAAACGAATTCGAATTGGAGAGCGGGGCGGTCAAAAAGTTGAGGGGTTCGACCTGGGAAATTCTCCCCTGAGTTTTACACCGGAGGTGGTTGCGGGAAAGCGTGTTTTCATGACTACCACCAATGGTACCCGAGCCCTTGAACGGGTACAGAGTGCTCAGACCGTGTTGACGGCGGCCCTAGTGAATCGCAAAGCTATTGTCGAGTACTTGATGACCAAAATGCCGAACATCGTTTGGATTGTGGGTTCGGGTTGGGAAGGTAGTTACTCTTTAGAGGATACAGTTTGCGCGGGGGCAGTTGCGGATGAGTTTAGTCATGAAGGGGGCTATCCGATTGAGAATCTGGCGGCAAATGATGAAGTTCATGGGGCGATCGCCCTTTATCAGCAGTGGAAAGCTCAATTATTCCAACTGCTCAATTGTGCTAGCCACGGTCAGCGCCTCCTCAAGTTGGGGCTATATGATGATTTGAAATACTGCGCTCAACTCGATACCTTGGAGATCGTGCCAATTCAGCGGGAGCCGAGTATTTTGGTGAGCTCTAAGGCAAAGACTGATGATCTACACTACTGGACTGAGTGATTCGAATCATGGTTGGGATGATCATTATTAGATTGATCCACCTCTGGATTGAGAGTTTGAACTGTACTGTATCTTCAGCCAAATCTTCGGGGTGAGTCATCTCTGTCTAGGTCAATTGGATGAGCTCTGCCCGGGGATAGCCGCAGATTTCACAGAGATTATCATTGACTTCGATCCAGCCTTTTTTGGAAGAGGTGATCGCCATACCGATCAGGGACTGTTCAAAGTAGTGGCGGAATCGTTCTTGATCGGGATGGATGCGATAGCGCCAGACTGAATACGTATTCTCCAACCCTTCTGGAATCTCCAGACGTTCATACGTTTTCCGCTCCACTGGTACTCCCCTGTATCCGTTCGCCTTAGAGGACTTCACAAATTGATGCACGTCAGATGGAGCAGATTATTATAATAGTCCATCGGATTTTCCCGGAAGAATGCCACGTTTGAGCCAAATCTTCAGCATCTTAAGTAGAAGTTGGTTAAGTAGAAGTTAAAGGCAGATCTAAAACATGGCAAAGCCTGAGATTACTCCGATCGCCTGAGGAATATTGCGATCGCCCCCATTAGCCCCATCCATAGATGGAATTAAGGTCTCTCCCTGAACAATTAATTGGGTTGAACCACCCCCGTCTAGCATCATCACTGCCGTTGCTCCAAAATTCTGTAAAACCTGTGCAGCCCCAGCTTGGGTTTGACCCGTTGAAGTGAGAATTAATACCGTTGTACCCCTGCAATTTCCATTGGTGTCGGCTACTCCCATGAAGGTTCTGGGGCGATTTTGAAACGGCGATTTTGAATACCAGGTGATGGATTCTGTCCCACCATCTGCCCGAATTCCGACGATCATATCTTCATAGGGCATATCTTCATAGGGCATATCTTCATCGAAAAAGGTACCCTGTTGGAAATTGATCTGCTCTGAAAAGGGCACAATTTCAGCCGTTTGGTTCTGGATTCCTAAAAGTAGTTTTTGATGGGGAAACTCACTCAGTCCAGCGTAGCCCGATGTGAAAATTCCTGATTTTGCCCGCACCGGAAAGGCCAATTCTATCGCTTCCTTTCCCCCAAAAAATTGACCATTACAAACTGAGAAAGATCTGATTTGATCAAGTTGAAATAACTGTCCCCAATAGGACTTCAAAGATTGGGGCTGAAAGGATGGACTCTGACCCCCATAGGCTGCCTCAGAATTTCCCTGATGCTGTACCCCAAACAAAAACCGAATGGATGCCCCTTGATTCAAGTGGATAACCTGAACATAATTCCCCCTGGAATCACTATAAAGCTGAACCCCCGGAGCTGCTTGCCGAAGATGAAAACCAGCAGGAATACTGAATAGAATCTGAGCTTGAGATATACTATAAAAGTTAATTCCAATAGTTAGAATTAACCCAAGCAAACAGAATAAAACCTGGTGCACTTTACTGTGGTGTACTTTACTGTGGTTTACTTTAGTTAAACCTAGGGATGGCAAGAGATCAGTTTCGTTTTAAGCAATTTAGCATTTCTCAAGATCGCTGCGCCATGAAAGTGGGAACAGATGGAGTGTTATTGGGAGCATGGGCAGCGGTAGGCAATTCCCAGACTATTCTAGAGATTGGGACTGGAACAGGATTAATTGCCCTGATGCTAGCACAGCGTTCCCACGCTGAAATCGATACAGTGGAATTGGATCTTGCCGCCTATGATCAGGCTCTAGAAAATATTGCCAATTCACCCTGGAGTGACCAGATTCACATCCATCATTGTGCCATTCAAGACTATCCTCAAACTGGCCAGAAATTCTATGATTTAATTGTGACCAATCCTCCTTTTTTTAAGGATATTTTTAAATCGCCTGATCCGGGTCGATGTCTGGCGCGACATGGCGATCGCCTATCCCAGGATGATCTATTAAAAACTGCAAAAAGCTGGCTGAATTCCTCAGGTCGGCTGATTGTAATCTATCCAATTGAACTGGCGCAGCAATTTCTACAAAAGGTAGAAGCCCTGGGATTTTTTTATTTAAAAAAACTATGGGTTATCCCGGTAGAGCATCAACCTGCAAAACGAATTTTACTAGAGCTCGGACAAGTTAGAACTCTATCTGAAGAGATTTCAATCACGATTAGATTAGATCAACCCATAAATCAACATATCTATACCCACGAGTTTATGACGCTAACTGAAGATTTCTACTTAAAATTTTAGATGGGTTTCTAAGTAACTAGACTGATTACTGAGTAAAATTTCTACTAGTAAAATCTCTATTGATAAAATTCCTATTTGAAGTTCTGTTACAACCGTAGACTGTGTAGGAGAATTGACGATGAAAATTGACTCTGTAGGGTTTCAACCTACTCAAATACCAGGCCCAACCTGGATTTACTATCTGAAAAGGATTGCTATAGTTGAAGTTCTAGATTCTGACCCTGAAAATCATCAATGAATCACCCATTTAATCCGCAACTCTATTTTAGTTCAGAACCTGATCGGTTATTTGACCAGGAACCTTGGCCCAAGCCATTTAGTTTTAATCATGAAGTTGCCCAGGTTTTTGATAATATGGTATCTCGATCCGTCCCACTTTATCGCGAGCTGATCACCTGTGCGGTACAGTGGACATTGGCTTATTATCGTCCGGGAACTTGTGTGGTTGATGTGGGTTGCTCAACGGGTACCTTCCTGGAATTATTAGGACGATTTTTGCAATCTCCTGGGACTTTAGTAGGTTTGGATAATTCAGCAGCAATGCTAGAAAAAGCCAGGGAAAAGCTCAAGCATTTGGAGACTATTCATCGGGTTGAGCTAATTTGTGATCAGGCAGAAAACTATACCTTTGATCAGACCAGTGTGGTAGTGATGAACTATACATTACAATTTTTGCCCCTGGCTCATCGTCAAAAGCTGTTGGAAAAAATTTACCAGGGTTTGACTCCAGGAGGATTACTATTCTTGAGCGAAAAAGTGCGATCGCCCATTCCCCAATTTCAGGAAACCATGACCCAGCACTATGAAGCTTTGAAAACCCATAATGGCTATGCCCAAACTGAGATTGAACGCAAGAAAGAAGCGCTGGAAAATGTATTAATTCCATTAACTGAACCTGAGCAATTACAGATGCTAAAAACCGCTGGTTTTCAGGGAATCGACTCTCTGTTAAAGCTTCACAATTTTGTTTCATTTGTCGCTTTAAAAACCAATTAGAAAAAATCTAGAGAAAATCCTGTATACCGATGGAACGTTTAGGTTATTGCTCTCCTGATTATTTAGATCGCTATGATGCTAACTTTTGCCGCTCAGCCATTTTACAACTGCGCCAGAAACGACAGGCTAGATTATTTGATCCCCGCCTGAAACCCTTTCGTGAGGCGGTTCAGTCTGTCCAAACCTTACGAACTCAATGGTTTGATTTTTCCAGTTCAGTGGTGCAAATCGGTCAGTCAGAGGAATTGTCCTCGGAGCAACGGCAGCAATTTTATCAGGCGCTCAGGCAATTCTGCCCCTGGAAAAAGGGGCCATTTGAACTGTTTGGTATTTCAGTTGATGCTGAGTGGCGTTCGGACTGGAAGTGGCAGCGAATCTTACCAGAAATCAGTTCTTTAAAAGGTCGAAAAATTGCTGATATTGGCTGTCATAATGGATACTTTATGTTTCGGATGTTGGATCAGCAACCCGAATGTATAATTGGCTTTGAGCCCTACAGTAGGAACTTTTGGAATTTCAAACTGATTCAAAATTTGATTCAGAACGAGCAATTAACCTTTGAGCTTCTTGGGGTTGAACATATTGATTTTTATCCCAGATTTTTTGATACGGTCTTTTGTTTGGGGATTCTTTATCATCATACTGACCCGATAGAAATACTGCGAAAAATTCATCAGGCTTTAACCCCTGGCGGTGAAATTGTTGTGGATTGCCAGGGCATTCCAGGGGAACTTTCCGTTGCTTTAACTCCCCGTGTACGATATGCTAAGGCTAGGGCTATTTGGTTACTTCCAACACAATCTTGCTTAGAGAACTGGCTACTGCGAACTGGATTTACCCAGATCCGCTGCTTTTTTGCTCAACCTTTGTCTGTAGAAGAGCAGCGATCCACATCCTGGGCTGAGATTGAAAGCTTGCAGGACTTTCTCAATCCTAACGATCCTTCTCTCACCGTTGAGGGCTATCCTGCCCCATGGCGCTATTACATGATCGCTCGTAAGTAGTAGAACCTTGCAGCAAGTTGTGGCGTTGCTGAATGATGCAATGAATCATTGCGGAATCGGGACATCCCAGAATTTGAGGTAATGAAGTAGCAACCGAATCGAGTGCTTCAGCATTTCTACGGATTTGGAAATGACGCAATCGAGTATTCTCTCCTTCTACTCGGGTCATGTATGTCTTGCTGACAATCTGATCCCCGGCGGGAATAAAGCCGGGGTAAACCGACCAGCCGTCGGTGACATAGAAGTAACAGTGCCA
>JAAURB010000022.1 GCA_012033335.1 Oscillatoriales cyanobacterium RM2_1_1 | reverse complement strand
ACGACACGCCACACAAATGTGATTTTGTTTACCCCTCATCTTGCCGTTTTTACCGATATGGCTGGAACCACAGTCAGGACATTGCATCAGATTGAGCCTCAATTCATGGCACTATTATGCAACGCCACCTTGGGAACCATGGCCATGACCTTCGCCAATGCGCCCCTCGATGCCCAGGGCAATCCAGCCCTGGCGGGTGCCGCCGGGGTTGTGGCGCTACTGGCGGCAAACTTCTATGTATTCTTCTTTGGGTTTTCCTGGGGGCCTATCGTTTGGGTCATGCTAGGAGAAATGTTCAACAATAAAATCCGGGCGATCGCCTTATCGGTAGCGGCGGCAGTTCAGTGGATTGCCAACTTCGTTATCTCCACAAGTTTCCCACCCCTGCTGGAGAATTTTGGGCTGGGTTCAGCCTATGGTATCTACACCACCTTTGCCGCTATTTCTATCTTTTTTGTCTGGTTTTTTGTCAAAGAAACCAAGAACCTGGAGCTTGAAGACATGCAGTGATATCAAAAAACTTTAAACTTAGAAGTTCTATGGAAGAACTCTGCTGTTGTTTTCTAATCCAAGATGAATCAACCTCTTAATTTCAATTTTAAATGGATTGCCGTCGCCGTCATGGTGACTAGTGGTTTAGCTGGAAACGCTGCTTGGGGGCAATGGCGGGATCATTATGGGGCGATCGCCGCTGACCCCGATGGCAGAATTTGGGGCTATGCCTATGACTATCCCAATCGAGAGCAAGCCGAACGTCGAGCCCTGGAGGAATGTTCGCGCTCAGGTTCAGGCTGTCAGGTTCAGGTCTGGTTCAAAAATGCTTGTGGGGCCCTCGCTACAAACAACCAGGGCAATATAGGCTGGGCCTGGGCAGATAGCCGTGAACTAGCAGAAACTCAAGCGGTTTCGGCCTGTAGCACGGCAGGCTGTCAGGTGAAAACCTGGGTTTGTACGACCCGTTATGAATAAATTATGAATAAATCAGAGAAGTGAACCGGATCGAAGACCCTTGACTCTCCAGCGAAGTGGAGAGTTTACAATCAAGGAGTTGGGCAGGAACAGAATGATTATGGTGGTGCAAGAGTCAGTTCTCCTGAAAATTGGAGAAGTTGCAACCCAAAGCGGTGTCCCGATTAAAACAATTCGCTATTACGAGCAGTTGGGTCTATTGAAGACCGTTGATCGAACCGAAGGACACTTCCGCCTATTTGATAGCAGTGTTGTGACTCGATTAGGGTTTATCAAACGATTACAATCCCTGGGCCTCAGCCTTCAGGAAATTGGGGAATGTTTGTTGGTTCATGACCAGGGTAATCTGCCTTGTCACAGCATTCAGGGCAAGTTGGAACACCAGGTGGCAAAAGTTGACCAGCGGATTGCAGAATTGATGCTGTTGCGACAGGAACTGACAGACTTGCTCCAACATTGGTCAGTTGCTCCAGAGGCAAAACCAGGGGTGATTTGCCCTAATCTAGAACTTTAGCCAGAACCTTACCGAGCCTGGAGGGATATCGCCCTAGTCAAACCCGGAGAAACAGTAGCCATTCGGATGGCGTTTCGGGACTTTGCAGGCAAGACGGTTTATCACTGCCACATTCTAGATCACGAAGATCTGGGCATGATGGGTAATCTGGAAATTCAGGCTTGACTCTCCAGTTGACTGGAGACTTTAAAATAAAGGAAATTCTGAACATCTCTTCTTACACTTGAGTTCTATGTCTGAGAACAATCCCGAGTCCAGGTCTGGAAATCAACCTGAAAATAATCAATCCGAAAGCAATTCGTTTCACTGGAAAAGTAACTGGAAAAATCTGTTAGTCGCTGGAGTGATTGTCGCTGGAGTCGTCGGGGGTGGATATTGGACAGTTGCCCATTCATCCAGGAACCAAACGGCTGGTAACGCTCCCACTCCCACCCAGATTGCCCAGTCCCCCACTGCTAAACCTGCCGCCGAGGCCCTAAATATTACCGTTTATCGCACCCCAACCTGCGGCTGTTGCCAGGGATGGGTTGAGCAGATTCAACAGGCCAACTTCACAGTCACCGATCAGGTCAAACCCGAAGCCGAAATTCAAGCCATCCGCCAGAAACATGGCCTACCTGAAGAATTGACCGCCTGCCATACCGCAGAAATTGATGGTTACCTAGTCGAAGGTCACGTGCCCATCGCCGATGTCAAGCAGTTAATTGCTCAAAAATCCAATCTGGCTGGAATTGCAGTTCCCGGAATGCCGATGGGAACCCCAGGCATGGAAATGGGAAATCGCCAGGAATCCTTTGAAGTTCTGGGATTTAAACCAAACGGTCAAACCAAAACGTTCAATTCCTATCAATTTTAGCAACCCCAAACCCCCCGCAGGAGCTGGGCCTCCCAGCCCTCCAAAATCCCAAACCCTCCAGCCGCATAACCCTCAGCAAGGTTTTTTGAGACGCTGCGACTCCTAAAAACCAAAATCAGGATATTAGCCATTATGATCGGGTGATCCACTATGGAAAAAGCCACTTTTAAGTTACAGGGCATGAGCTGTGCCTCCTGCGCCAACACCATTGAAGCCGTGATCGGTCGGGTTTCAGGGGTAGAGCAATGCAACGTCAATTTTGCCATGGAGCAGGCCACCGTTCATTACAATTCCCAGCAAATTGATCTAAAAACCATTCAGAACGCCGTCGAAAAAGTAGGTTACGGAGCGTCTCCTGTGGAAGAAGGGAGATCAAATGCGGGCGATCCCGAGGCAGCCAGACGGGAAGCGGAGAGCCGAGAATTGCAACGCAAAGTCATTACTGGAGGAATTGTCAGTGGTTTGTTAGTGTTCGGATCACTACCCGCCATGACCGGACTGAATCTACCGTTGATTCCTATGGGGCTGCACAATCCCTGGGTACAATTGGTGCTGGCAACCCCAATTCAATTCTGGTGCGGTCGGCAATTCTATCTCAATGCCTGGAAAGCCTTCAAGCAACATACGGCCACCATGGACACTTTGATTGTCCTGGGAACCAGCGTGGCTTACTTTTATTCCCTGGCCACGACCCTATTTCCCCGGTTCCTGACCCAACAAGGATTAGCCCCCCAGGTTTACTATGAAGCCTCAGTGGTGATTATTACCCTGATTTTACTGGGGCGACTTCTGGAGAATCGAGCCCGAAAGCAAACCTCAGAAGCCATTCACAAACTAATGGGGCTCCAAGCTAAAACAGCTCGGATTGTGTGCCAGGGTGAGGAAGTGGATATTTCCATTGAGGATGTCCAGATTGGCAATATTGTCCTGGTTCGTCCCGGAGAGAAAATTCCCATTGATGGTGAAGTGGTCGAAGGCGGCTCAACGGTGGATGAGTCCATGGTGACGGGGGAAAGTGTCCCGGTGAAGAAACAACCAGGAGATCAAGTGGTGGGAGCCACCATTAACCAAACGGGTTCCTTCAAATTTCGCACAACCCGCGTGGGTCAAGATACCGTGCTGGCGCAAATCATCCAACTGGTTCAGGATGCCCAGGGCTCAAAAGCGCCGATTCAACGACTGGCGGATCAGGTGACTCGCTGGTTTGTGCCGGTGGTGATTGCCATTGCCCTAGTCACCTTCCTTCTCTGGTTCAATCTGATGGGCAATCCTACCCTGGCCCTGATCACCACCGTTGGGGTGCTGATTATTGCCTGTCCCTGTGCCCTGGGTCTGGCCACTCCCACTTCGGTAATGGTGGGAACCGGAAAGGGGGCCGAGTATGGCGTTTTAATCAAAGGAGCCGAGAGCCTGGAACTGGCCCATAAAATTCAAACGATTGTGCTGGACAAAACTGGAACCCTGACCCAGGGAAAGCCCACTGTGACTGACTTTGTCACGGTGCAGGGAACCGCTAACGATCATGAATTGAGAGTGATCCGATTGGCTGCATCCATCGAACGCAATTCGGAACATCCTTTAGCTGCGGCGGTGGTACAGTATGCCAAATCCCAGGATGTTGAAACCACGACTACTCAGGATTTTGAGGCGGTAGCTGGCAGTGGAGTCCAGGGAATAGTCTTAGATCACTGGGTACAAATCGGTACCCAGCGCTGGTTGAGGGATTCCGGCATTGACACTCAAGCCTTGCAAACCCAGGCTGCTCAACTAGAATCCCGCAGCAAAACCGTAATCTGGATGGCGGTGGATCGCAACGTTGAAGCAATTATGGGAATATCTGATGCCCTGAAACCGTCTTCGGCAGAGGTTGTCAGCACCCTACAACGGATGGGACTCGAGGTGGTGATGTTGACCGGAGACAACCGGGCCACAGCCGAATCCATTGCCCAGGAAGTCGGGATTAAACAAGTTCTGCCAGAGGTACGCCCGGATCAAAAAGCCGAGACCATTCGCCAACTGCAATCGGCAGGGAAGCTTGTAGCCATGGTGGGGGATGGCATTAACGATGCGCCTGCCCTAGCCCAGGCAGATTTAGGCATTGCCATCGGGACTGGAACGGATGTGGCGATCGCCGCCAGTGATATTACTTTGATTTCAGGAGATTTGCAGGGAATCATCACCGCGATTGAGCTTTCTCGGGCTACGATTCGCAATATTCAGCA
Source organism: Oscillatoriales cyanobacterium RM2_1_1 (assembly GCA_012033335.1). Taxonomy (GTDB): domain Bacteria; phylum Cyanobacteriota; class Cyanobacteriia; order Cyanobacteriales; family Microcoleaceae; genus JBHJGO01. The sequence goes on along the minus strand of JAAURB010000022.1, from coordinate 53,864 downwards.
AAATCTGTTTTTTGCCTTTATCTACAACGTCGCCGGGATTCCCATCGCCGCTGGAGTGCTATTTCCGATTTTTGGCTGGCTACTGAATCCAATTATTGCTGGGGCAGCCATGGCTTTTAGTTCGGTGTCAGTGGTGACCAATGCCCTGCGGCTGCGTCAATTCAAGCCCAAATCTAACTAACCCGGGAGCAACCATGCTGAGAACCTTATTGACCGCTAGCTTAATCAGTTTTAATCTGCTTTCCCCTTTAGAAATTGCCCAGATTCAACATTCTGAAGGCTCCAGGATGGCAGAAACTGCCCAATTCCAGCGGATTGAGCAACCCATCTGGATTAAAGGAGCCATAACCCTGGCTGGTTTGGGATTACTCGGCTTAGAGCTCTGGTGGTTTCTAGGGAGCAAACCCCAGTCTAAAAAAGCCTCATCCAATCAGGGAATTCAAGAAATTACGATCACCGTGGATGGCGGCTATCAGCCCAGTCGGGTCGTGGTTCATTCGGGGCAACCGGTACGATTGAATTTTGAACGCCATGACTCCAATAGCTGCCTGGAGGAAATTCGTTTACCTGATTTTCAGATTCAAAAACAGTTGCCCCTGAACCAGATGACTACTGTTGAATTCACCCCCAATCAACCAGGAAATTATGAGTTTACCTGTGGGATGAATATGTTTCGTGGAGTGATTGAAGTGACCGCTTCAACCTGAAGCATGAACCCTTTGATCAAAGGGCGATCGCTAGGACATTCAAAAAAACAAGACAAAAATTAGCTAAAAATCAAGACAAAAAATTCAGACTTGACTCTCCCCTAGACAGGAGAGTTTATAATTCGTGAGTTCTGGAAAATCTTTGAAACACTGTCAAACAATTGAGGCGATCGTAAACCATGAAATTTTCTAAAGCGCTCTTAGTAATGCTTGGAATGGTGACTATTCTCCTGATAGGCGGATTCAATACATTTGCAACTGCTTCATCATCCATGTACCCGGATCCAACCATCACTGCTCCTGCATCTTTTCAGGTTGCTGCGATGACACCGCTCCAGCTCAAAGTGATTGATTCTAGTTCAGGTAAAAAGTATCAATTGCATGTGATGGATGCTAGCTATGAAGTAGAAGTTCACTGTGGTCAGGCTACTAAACCTGTAATGCATAACCATGATGGTTTACATGCCTTACACTGCGAAAAGTAAGACAAATTGTGTTGATTAATGAGTTAATTAACCAACTGAACTGGTTAATGTAAAGCCTTTGAGTTTAAGAACAAAAAACCATGGTTTCTCATCCTGGACTCAGTTATCTGATTTACCGTTATAGAAGTAAGACGAAAGGGATAAGTTCTTCAACATTGAGTTTTTAAGATCGGTTTCCTAATATTAGTTCCCTGATTGACTAACAAATTTTTTGTGTGATTGCCCGAACTGCCCTCTCCCAAGTTGGGAGAGGGCTAGGGTGAGGGCGAGAGAGTTTTGTCAGTTAACCAGGTTAGTTCTTCAAAGTTAAGTTAGTTCTTCAAAGTTAAGGAGATCAATCATGAGATTCAGGTTATCCAGAAAATGGACATTTGGTTTGTTGAGCGCCCTTACTATTCTAATCAGTGTTTCAGTCCATTTTGTTGCCATGGCTCAAGGCAACAATCATCAAGGTCATGGGGAATCCTTAGCCAGTACTCAAACCTTACCGCCCTTGCCGGAAAATCTACCGGATTGGATAGCCAATACGGATAAAAACCATATTTATCCAAGGCGGGGGGTTTACAATAATGATATTTATAATGTTAAACCTTTAGCCCTGGATCTCAATGCTGTGGCAGTAGGCCATGCCTTTGCCTATGAAGATTTAGTCACCGGTAAAGCCAATGAATTAGAAACAAAAACCTTTGAGAAGATTAATCAGGTACTTAAGAATCCGCCTCAATTTATGCCAGATGAATCCAGTATTTCTCCCACTTTTGGTCGCAAATATGGTGTATTAGAGCAGGTATTTGACTGGACACATATCCTGCACGCTCAAACCGTAGATGTCTTGGCTAGTACTGAGATGACCGATGCTGAAAAAGACGCAGAAATTAAGCGACTTTATCAGTTTTATACCGAGAAAGTTCCCTATGCGGTGACAGGACTGCCGATGAATATGGGATATCTGGATTCTCAACCCTATTCCACAGCCTTTCGTCAGAAATATCCGAAGGTGAATGGATTATTTTGGGGCTATCACTGGCTTCAGGGATCAATGTATGACGTGCTTGATGGCAAGTCCCTGGCCGAACAAAATGCAGCCTACATCGGAACAGGCAAGCAGTATCGGGAAGTTGAGCTGTATCGCACAGATCGCCTGTTTATGCCCATGTTTGCGGAAGTCAGTCCTGAATTTTCTCAAAAGTTCCCAGAGCTTTCCAATACCTTTGATAACCTGCACATGTTGCACGACATGGTTAACGACATTCTGGCCTCTGACTGGATGACCGACCCACAGAAAGATCAACAAATTCAGCGAGCGACCTGGATGATAATGGCAGCAAACCACAAAGCCATGAAACCCGGTGAAAATTACGGCGGCGATGGCTTACATGATCACCGCTTCATGGAGGGATGGCCTGGAATGGGCTTGATGCCAGAGGGTTTGGGCCACAACCACGGCGGTTCCGGTTCCATGCCCGATGCGGGTTCAGAGCATCATCATTAGGGTCACAAAGTAGATTACAGAGTGAAACAGCCAAAACGGCTGTTTCATGGCAGGCAAGGTGCCTGCTCCACAGGATTTTATTGGATCAGCGTTTCTACAGAATACCGGGAAGGATAAATGAGTCAGATTAGCCAGATGAGTCGGCGGGTTGGCAGTGCAGTAATTGCAAGTGTGACGATATTAATTTTGCCAGCGGGGGCCGTTGACCACAACAATCTAGATGCCGGTCGTCCCCTATCCTTTGACGATGCTGATAGTATCGCGGAAGGGGAACAATCCATAGAACTGGGGGCTTCAGCATTAATTCCGGGCGATCTCAGCGTCGGCGGTGAATTTGAGGTGGAGTATCTCTATGGCTTTGCCCGCAATACTCATCTGATTATTGGGATTGATCCGAGGATTGGCGGTCGAGTCGATTCAGCAGAGACGGATTTTGATATTGGAGATGTTTCCATCGGCGTATTTCATAATTTTAACCGGGAGTACAATAATACTCCAGCCTTCGCCATTCGGGCTGATGCTGATTTTCCCACAGGTTCAGACTCCAATGGCGTAGACTTTCGCCTGCGGGGGATTGCTAGCAAAACCCTCAGACAATATGATCGCTTGCATCTCAATCTGGATCTGGAAGTCAAAACCTCACCGGATCAGGCGGAACGGTCTGTGATTCCTGGTGTGATTCTGGGCTATTCCACCCCTGTCGGGTATCCCCGGCGATTTGACCAAACCTTTGTAGCAGAAACCGGGTTGCGACTAAAGGACGATGCCGATAGCGGCGTAAATGTCTTGGTAGGGGTGGGACTGCGACAGCAAATTGGCAAGCAGAGCGTTTTAGATATTGGGCTGGAGGGAGATATTGCCACTGACAGCCGCAGTCAGGTTAAGCTTACGGTGGGTTATTCTCTGGGATTCTAGCTTGAGATGATCAAAACTTCAAGGGGATGAAATCTTTCGTGGTTTAGGAAAATAGCGTTATAATTGGCGTTTGGAGTTTAAACAGATTGGAGTAAGGTTATGTCTCGCAGATGTCAGCTCACGGGGAAGAAAGCCAATAACGCCATGGCAGTCTCCCACTCCCACCGTCGAACTCATAAGTTACAACAGCCCAACCTACAATGGAAGCGGGTTTGGTGGCCCCAGGGTAAGCGTTGGGTGAGATTGAAGCTATCTACGAAAGCAATCAAGTCCCTGGAAACTAAAGGGTTACATGCCATGGCTAAGGAAGCCGGCATCGATCTTAACAAGTTTTAGATTACGGGTTACAGCTCAAGACTGCACTTCAATTTCAGTCAATTTATTAGCCAATAGCGAACAGGCAGGGATGTTGATCATAAACAACTCTGCTGTTTTAACTTGTCTACACCCCAGGGAAATTGACCCAGGGCCCTGATCAAATTATCCAAAAATTACATCAGATTCACATCATCCTGACACAAGCCTGAAACATCTCCTTTGTATCATTTGAAGCAGAATAATCTTGATACCACTCAGGCCAATGTTCGACTGATCGGAGAACTGGTTACCAGTCCTCTAGCTCCTGGGAAAACTGATGTGATCCGTCGCACCGTAGAACCCGCGCTACCTGGTCGTAGCCCATCCCCATGAGAAATTTGACGAAAGAATGGCCGCCGTGCTGACTGTTAAACCCTGATTTTTCATGGTTGATTCTGAGAAACTGACTGAACGGAGGCAAGAGTGCCCTGCCTCGCTTGAGCTTCAAACCTGAAGCGATCGCTCACTGACAATACTGACTGACAATAACTTCGGAGACTAAACAATACAATGCTTGATTCCCACAACCATTCCCTGGATTCCATGACTGAAAACACCGCTGAAAACTTGATGACTCCGGCTTCAAGACAATCAAATTTGCCTCGACCTCAATCCCCTCGCCTCCTGCAATCTCTTGCCCTAGTGGTTTTAGGTGCAGGGATTGCTACAGCAGGCAGCCATAACTTGAACCTTGTGAATGGCTTTAATGGCTCCCCTCAAACCAACTCATTGCAAAATGTTCCTGCCTCTAATCTGAATAATCCTGTTTCTGGAGTTAGTCGCAACCCACTTTTGGGTTCAGAAGCGAATTTTGTCCACAATGTAGTTGAGGCAGTTGGGCCTGCGGTAGTTCGGATCAACGCCAGTCGCACCGTCAACAGTCGGGCTCCAGAGATATTCCAGGATCCCTTCTTCCGGCAGTTCTTTGGCAACAATATCCCTGAATCCAACGGGCCTCCCCAGCAAGTTGAACAGGGGGTTGGATCGGGCTTTATCACCAGCAGTAATGGTCGGGTAATTACCAATGCCCATGTGGTGGATGGAGCCGATCAGGTACAGGTGACCTTAAAGGATGGCCGCAGTTTTGAGGGACGAGTTTTAGGGGTGGATACGGTCACTGATGTGGCTGTAATCCAGGTGGAAGGCAATAATCTACCAACAGTCAACCTGGGAGACTCAGAACAGATTGCCCCTGGGGACTGGGCGATCGCCATTGGCAATCCCCTCGGTTTAGATAATACGGTGACAGCAGGGATTATCAGTGCCACAGGCCGTTCCAGTGGTGAAGTAGGGGTACCGGATAAGCGGGTTGACTTTATTCAAACCGATGCCGCGATTAACCCTGGAAACTCGGGAGGCCCTCTGTTGAACCAACAGGGAGAGGTGATTGGGATGAATACCGCCATTATTCAAGGGGCCCAGGGCTTGGGATTTGCCATTCCGATTAACACCGTGCAGCGGATTGCCAACCAGTTGGCCACCCAGGGAAAAGTTGACCACCCCTATTTGGGGATTCAAATGGTGACTCTCACTCCCCAGGTTCGAGACTCGATCAATAGCAACCCTAATAGTGGACTGAGTGTGAATGATGATCGGGGGATATTGATTACCCGGATCATGCCGAACTCCCCTGCTGAAAAAGCTGGGCTGCGAGCTGGGGATGTGATTCAGCAAGTCAATGGTCAAGGAGTTCAGGATGCTGCTGAAATTCAGAAGATAGTTGAAGCCAATCCGGTGGATAGCGCCCTACAAGTTCAGGTTAGTCGCAATGGACAGCTCAAAACCTTCACGGCTAAGACTCAAGCGTTAGCTAACGGTCAACTCTGACAATTTTCAAACAGGTTTTCAATGCACCAACAGGTTTGATAAGTAGCTAATACTTGATGAGGATTAGTATAGAGTAGTAAGTCAATACTGGCGGTGAATTAACCAATTAAATTCCCTCAAATTGATTGAATTGTTATAGCGGGTGCAGATTACTTTTCAATTCTGGGATGCCAACCCAGGATCGCCGCTGTGGTGGCAGGAATGCTTTCACTGGTAGCCATTCTCTGAAACCTGAGCGACCAAATCTCCAAAACCCTGGACAAATCAGTGAAACTATAAATATACCCATGAGTAACGTTAGTAATCTAGATCCTCAAACCATTGATCGAGTGGTGGAGATGGCTTGGGAAGATCGGACTCCCTTTGAAGCGATTGAAGCCCAGTTTGGATTGAAAGAAAAGCAAGTGATCGCCTTGATGCGTCGGGAGATGAAGTCTTCAAGCTTTCGGATGTGGCGCAGGCGAGTTACAGGCAGGGCAACCAAGCACCTGAACAAACGCAGCTTTATTGAGGGTCGATTCAAGTCTAGCAACCAACAGACCTAGAATCGTCAGGTCAGTCGGTCAGTAAAGTGAAACAGCCGAGACGGCTGTTTCACTTTAGATCAGAGATCTTGGATAGGCGTTCATCGGCGCTTGAATCTGGTACCGGACAGATACACCCCCAGCAGCCCGATTCCCACCAACAAGCCCGGCTCTGGAATAGGGGTACTTTCCTGGGCCGCAGCCGTTAGTTGGGCATAAAGCAGGGCATTAACAGTGGCTTCCTCCGGTAAAACAAATTCCTCCAGGATAGTGCTGCCCCCGTCATTCGAGAACCCCACCAGTTGCAAGGTGTACTCAGTCCCCTCAAAATTGAAAGTGTCGGTACTGACCCCATCAGCCGCAAAACTCAGGGTGTCGGCATCTAAGACCGGATCACCGGTTTGATTGAGGGTTTGTAGGAGGCTAAACCGATAATTGAAGGTGTTGGTCGCTGTTAGAGGATTGAGGAAAGACAGCTCAATGGCAAGGGGAAAATTGCTGGCATCTAGATTGTGGCTCCCGGTAAAAACTTCTCCATTTCTATACTCTATTTCTCCTAGGGGGAAAAGCTGATCAATTTCAGTGGTGAAGCCAACACCGTCGTATTGCAAGTAATTTCTAAAAGAATCAGGGGTCGGATCTCCCCAGGTGATTCGATTATTTGTGCCGCTGTTTTCGCTCGACAGACTAGCACCAAAAGTGCCCTCTGGAAGCTGTAACAACCCAGCAGAACTCCCGGTGAACGTTGTTGCCCTGACTGATCCTGAACCTAACATTAACGCAGTCAGCACAGCCTGGAGCAACATTGTAGCTCTGTAGCTTTTTTTGCAAGGTTGAACCCTGACTGTTTGAGCCTTGAAATGACTGAGTTTAGATGAATTTAACATGGGTAAATCTGAGTTAAGCTCTCAGTATTAGATGAACTAGATTAGATGAATTAGTATCGTCTCTGTAATAAGTCTTCACCCGAGCTATTATTCCCCCAATTGTCTAGCGACAGAACTTTTGGCGATCAGCTTTTGCGGTTCTCTGTAGTGGTTGTGTACAGGTTACTACGGTTAAGTTACGGTGTGTAAGTTACTGCGGGTAAGTTACAGTGTGGAACTGTCAACTGTCACTATTTAACTGATCGTCTGTCAAATTATCTATCAAACTCAATCCATAGAAAGTCTAGCATTAACTCCCTCCCAAGTCATCATTTAATCATTGACCGGTTCTGGAAAGAATTGAGATTTTCCCGGCACTCAGTCCTTAAAATCCTGTTCTTCAAACTCTCTTAAGCCCAATAACCTGTCCTGAATTAATCAAACTCTGTTGGCCAGTCGAAATGGCTGGCATGGTGGAAAAATCGCTGGATTTGTTGGGGGAGAACCCGGGAGATAGATAACTCTGGGATTTCATTTTCACCGAAGAAGGCAATCCCGCTGGTTTCATGGCTGGGAGTTGCTTGACCGCTAACAATTTCACACAGAAAAAACAGTTTGTAAACATGATAGGGCATCAACGGTTTGTGGCCCTGTTGGGCCCGATCATAGACCGCTAGTAACTTAATCACTTTTGTTTCAAACCCCGATTCTTCAAAGATTTCTCGAATTGTGGCCTGACTTGGAGTTTCATTCACATCTGCCCAACCCCCTGGGAGCGTCCAGCGATTCTGATCAAGCACTTCCTGCACCAGCAGAATTTTTCCCTCCCGAAACACGACCCCTCTGACATCAACTTTTGGGGTGGCGTAACCGGTTTCTTGGGAGAAGAGATCAAGAATGACTTCAGGTTGGCTATTGCTATGGGCCGCAAACATTTCACTGGCCAGATCTCGGATTTGTTCGTATCGCTCAACGTCGTAGGGGTTTTGAGTGAAATGCAATCCTGTTTGGGCGATCGCCTGTAACGCCCGGCCCCATCGAATCCAATCAGGTTCCATCATCTACTCTCTAAGACTTCGCTCCCAATTTTAAGGGGAATTTAGGTGAAATAAATCCCTGCCCAAAAATCCTTCATCCTTCCTGGCTCCTTAAATCTTTAGACCCATGCCGACTTAGACACATTTGTTCAAATTTCATAGGATTGACTTAACACTTCTTAACTTTGTGTAATATAATCGGAATCGAGCAATGAGTAATTATCCTTAGTAATCGCGATGAGTAGTCAATTTCCCTGGCTCACAGTTATCATTCTGCTGCCCTTATTCGCAGCCCTACCGATTCCTCTAATTCCTGACCAGCAAGGTCGTACTATTCGCTGGTATGCCCTGGGAGTTGGACTCATAGATTTGCTGCTGACCATTGTTTACATTGGGCAACACTACGATTTCAGCCTGTCTACAATCCAGCTTGCTGAAACCTATCCCTGGATTCCTCAATTGGGACTGAATTGGTCAGTCGGGATGGATGGGTTGTCCATGCCTTTAATAGTGCTCACCGGTTTTATCAATACCCTGGCCATTTTGGCCTCGTGGCGAGTGACCCAAAAGCCCCGACTGTTTTATGGATTGTTGCTGGTGCTTTACAGTGCCCAGCTTGGGGTATTTGCTGCTCAAGATTTGTTACTTTTCTTCTTTATGTGGGAGCTGGAACTGGTTCCAGTCTATCTTCTGATTTCTATTTGGGGAGGTTCAAACCGCCTCTACGCCGCTACAAAGTTTATTCTCTATACGGCTTTAGGCTCTGTCTTTATTCTAGTTGGGGCCCTGGCAATGGCCTTTTATGGGGAAACCATTAGCTTTGACATGGCAACCCTGGCCCAGAAACACTATCCGCTCCTGCTGGAACTGTTGCTCTATGCTGGGTTCTTGGTTGCTTACGGCGTGAAGCTACCAATTTTTCCCCTACACACCTGGTTGCCCGATGCCCATAGCGAATCCTCTGCCCCGGTTTCAATGATTTTGGCGGGGGTTTTGTTGAAGATGGGGGGCTACGGATTGATCCGAATGAATCTGGAAATGCTGCCCAATGCTCATCTTTATTTTGCCCCTGTGGTGGCAATTCTAGGGGTAGTCAATATTATCTATGGCGCTCTCAGTGCTTTTGGCCAAACCAATCTCAAGAGACGGCTGGCTTACTCTTCCATTTCTCACATGGGATTTGTTCTGGTGGGAATTGCCTCTTTGACTGAACTAGGGCTCAACGGTGCAGTCTTGCAAATGCTGTCCCATGGATTGATTGCGGCGATGCTGTTTTTCCTCTCTGGGGTGACCTACGAGCGGACACATACATTGGCGATGGAGAAGCTCGGTGGGATGGCAACCTCCATGCCCAAGCTATTTGCTCTGTTCACGGCAGGATCAATGGCTTCCCTCGCCCTGCCTGGAATGAGTGGATTTGTGGGAGAATTGACTATTTTCCTGGGGATTACAACGAGTGATGTCTATGGTTCGAGCTTTAAAGTTGTCGTTGTAGGTCTGGCAGCGGTGGGTTTGATTTTGACTCCGATTTATCTACTGAGCCTGCTGCGTCAGGTCTTCTACGGTCAACCGAGTCAGGGGCTTGTGATTGAGGATTACTTAGGCGATGCTAGACCTCGGGAAGTGGCGATCGCCGCCTGCTTGTTGCTTCCCATTATTGGGATTGGGCTATATCCTAAGCTAGCCACTCAAACCTACGATGTGAAAACAGTCGAAGTAGCCAGTCAATTGCGGGAAGTTCTACCAGTATTTGCTCAACAACAACGGGGCAGCGTCATGTATTCAGGGGGCTATGTTGCACCGACCATTGCTGACACTCCTTCCACAGCAATTTTGGTGGCAAATACTGATTTCAATGCCTAGTTTTGATGTCCATGGCACTTCTATTTCATTGGTGAGAAAGATTAGAGAGGGGTTTGGGGAAAAGGTTCTCAAGCGAGGGGCAATACCCCCTTCACCTTAAAGGGTCGCCAAAAAAACAAAAGTTCCAGGGGAGAAGTTTGCTGCAATTCAGCAAACTTCTCTGCGTTTAGGGCAGTGGCAGGTTTAGATTCAAAAGTGTAGCTTTAAAGCAAGCCTATCACCCCTTGGCTATCGACTAACCCGGACACAAACTCCCCCCAACAGAAAGGCGATCGCCCCAATTCCAGCCCGAGAGATCAGGGAAAGCTGGCTCAAGTGTGGCATCAGATAGTCATAAAAGGCCATCCCCAAGCCAAATCCACTAAAGTAAAGTCCTACTCCCAGGCCGCTACGGTGAATTGGAACAGCATAGAGGGCAAAAGGAATCGTACCATTGGCCACTAGGCTGTAACTGGCCACCAGGATTAAAATGGCCAGAAACACCACAAAAGCCCCCTGACTCACAGCCATGGCCAGAGTCACTGCTCCACTCATCACCAACCCGATGACCAACGCCCTGTGATTGCCGACCTTGACGGCAAATCTTCCAGCGGGTAGAGCCGCCACTGCCAACAACGCCAAAATTGCAAAGGAAAGGAGTTCCAGTTTTGATCCAGGAACTTGAGTAGCTAATGCGAAAGATAGAATATCTCCTAAAATAATTCGGGTTCCCCAGGCGACAAAAACTCCTAAACCTATGATCAAACCCAGGCTTTTGAGATTCAGAGTTCGGGTCAAGTCGGGGGGTTGGATGGTGACTCGGGGAATCGCGACATTGGGATGAAACCATCGGATGACAATCACAGCCCCTAATAAGCTCAGGGAACCCAGGGCAAATGTAATTCCTGGCCCCCAGCTCAAAATCATGCCAGTGGTAATGGGTTGAATAGCCCGGACTAATCCTCCGACTACAATTAAAACACTCATGGCCTGGGGTAGAGCTCTGGCTATGGCATATTGTCCGATTAAGGCGATCGCCGGACTCCGAAATAAGGCCATAATGCCAGCCCAACCGAGTAAAACCATAGCCAGCAGGACTCGCAAGGCTGGCCCGGGTTGATTGAGACTAAATACCAGGGGAATAGCTATAAATAGTAACGCGGCCAGCAGCGATCCCAGACCAATCATCGGAAAACGAGTGCCCATCCAGTATTTTTGTTGATCAGAGAGGCTGCCAGCAACAGGCTCAACCAGAATTGTGATCAGCGCTTCTAGAACAATGATGGTCTGGGCCCAGTCCCTTAATCCTACTCCATCCAGGAGTTGGGAGAAATAAAGCCGATAAATCAGCCAGCAAAGGGTGATCGCCCCTTGCAGCAGCGCTAATCCGAACACCTGTCGCCAAAGGATCGCAACCGGTTTTTTTACTGTTTTCATGGAGGGTCTTTGAAAGGGGGTTGTCAAGGCTAGTTAGTCAGGGCACAAGACCAACCCTACGGCCTGAAACACTTTCATGCTACTGCGTTTTGACCCTATTTCTATTGAAGGCTGAAATCTCCAACACGTCAGTCCCAGGCTTTCAGGAGGATTAACTGCATGGGCTTGAGCTGAATCCGCCAGGGAAAATCATCATCTTTCATGATGCTCCAATTCTCCTTAAATACTTCGGCCTGGACATGGTAATCCAGGGGATGGGTAGAAGCATGATGCAGCTTGAGATAGAGGGTAATCCGGTGCTGGGTTTCACTGGTGGCCGCCAGCCAGCAGGGAAAGGTATTGGCCATTTCGGGGATTGACTCGGGGAAGTCTGGAGATAAAAAAGTAATTTGATGAGCCCGGATGCCCACCTGAACTAAATTCTCCGGGACGGGCTCAAGGGTATGTAAAGTGCAGTCCCAATCCAGGGCTCGAACTTGATTGGGCCCAAGAGGAACTGCCGTAGAGAAATTTTTACACCCCGTCAATTGAGCGACTCTAAAGTAATGGGGATGCTCAAAGATTTCATATTTGGAACCTTGAGCAATAATCTCTCCCTGATCAATCACCAATAAGTTCTGACAAATTCTATAGGCTTCCTCCAGATTATGGGTAATAAATAAAGTCACTCCCCGATAGGATTCTAAGGTCGATCTCAATAGCTTTTCCATGCGATCGCGCAAATAAGTATCCAGGGCAGAAAACGGCTCATCGAGTAATAAAACCTCAGGTGCACTAGCCAGGGATCGGGCCAGGGCTACCCGTTGCTGTTGTCCACCCGAAAGTTCCCGGGGATAGCGATGACCCAGGCCCGTCAGATCGACAGTGACCAATTGTTGTTCAACCCGTTGCTTGATTTGCAAATTAGACAATCCTTTTGGAAAGCCGAAAGCAATATTTTGAGCCACAGTCAAGTGGGGAAATAGGGCATAGTTTTGAAAGAGATAGCCAATTTTGCGATCGCGACTGGGTAAATTGATCCCCCGATCAGAATCAAATAACGTTTTGCCATTGAGAATAATTTTCCCCTGGTCAGGGGTTTCCAGCCCAGCAATACAGCGTAAAATAAAACTTTTTCCGGCCCCGGAAGCGCCCAAAAACCCTAAGGGCTGATCATGGATCTGAAACGAAACATTCAGGAGAAATCCAGGAAGTTGCTTTTGGATATCAACCGTCAATTGAATTTGAGTTTGAGAGTTGGGAAGTCCTAAAAAATCCTTTCCTAAAAGCTCAGAATTGGGCGAACTTAGTCCAGGAATTTGTTGTTGAGATCTGATATTAATTTGATGATTTAGTTTATTCTTTTTATATTTTAAGTTGCGATTTGAATTAACATCTAAACCAGGTTCCCTCGACCAGATATTAACCGCCGTAATAATCCCTAAAGAAATCACCAGAATCACCAGAACCCATGCAAAAGCTTCATCCATATTTCCCGCTTCAGCGGCGAAGAAAATAGCAATGGGAATAGTTTGAGTCTGACCAGGAATACTGCCCGCTAACATTAGGGTCGCTCCAAATTCCCCCAGGGATCGGGCAAATGCCAATAGGGTTCCAGCAATCAATCCGGGTTTCGCTAAGGGCAATAAAATTCGCCAAAAAATCATCCATTCAGACGCTCCTAATGTACGGGCAGAGGCTAATATTGTCTGATCAATCTGTCTGAAAGCCCCTAAAGCGGTTTTGTACATCAGGGGAAAGGCCACAATTGTAGCAGCAATTACCGTAGCGTACCAAGTGAAAATTACAGAGAGATCAAACAACGCCAATAATTTTCCTAGGGGGCCATAACGACCAAACAATATCAACAATAAAAATCCAACTACCGTCGGAGGTAACACCAGGGGAGCCGTAAAAATTGCATCGATCAATCCCTGGGTTTTTCCTCGGTAGTTCAGCATGAAACGGGCGGCAATAATCCCTAGAAAAAAGGTAATTATTGTTGCGAGAATAGCAGCCCTAAAAGAAATCCAGGCCGGTGATAAATCAGTGAAAATAGTGTCGATCATGGACTAAAATTTTTGATTAGCTAGACAATCCAAACCCAAGTTTTTCAAAGATTGCTGTTGCGGCACTGCTGGATAAAAATGTCACAAATCCCTTGGCTGTGTCAGGATTTTTGCTATCCTTGATCACAGCAATAGGATAAACAATGGGGGAGTGAGATCCCTTTGGCGCAGCAACTACAGCAGTAACTTTAGGGGAAGCCTTAGCATCAGTCCGATACACAATCCCAGCATCAACATTACCCGTTTCCACATAATTTAAGACCTGGCGAACATTTTTGGCGTAGATGAGCTTGGGCTGAACTCGATCAAAAATCTTGAGAAATGTCATCACTTCCTGGGCATACTTTCCCGCCGGAACACTTTCAGGATCACCCACAGCAATTCTCCGAACTTGATTTTGGATCAGATCATTAAAACTCTTAATCTTGGTACTACCTTTTGGCACAATTAGAACGACTTGATTAGTTAATAAATTTTTGCGGGTTCCAGGAAAAAGCAAACCTTTTTTTTCCAGCTCATTCATCTGCCTTGGAGCCGCAGAAATAAAAACATCAACTGGTGCGCCCTGTTCAATTTGTTGCTGGAGAGAACCTGATGAACCAAAATTGTAAGTCAGCCTGATTTCTGATTGTTGTTTTTGATAGAGGGGTTGAACCGCTTTCATCGCATCAGTTAAGCTCGCTGCGGCAGACACAATCAACTGTTTAGAAGCCGCTTCCGAAACAGATCCAAAACTCAGTGTCTTAACGCTGATGATCTGAGAAACCTGATGATTACATGCTAAAAACACTGTGGCTGATACTAAAAAACAAAATAAAGCTCTGAAGAACTGACGCCGATTCATCTAGATATACTCCTCTGTAATGAAACTGAATCTCAATCGCAATCTCAACTTAATAATCCCAACTTATAATCCCAACCCATAAAGCGCAACTTAACTTGCATAATATAATGAAATTTTGGTAAGTAGATGGTTGTAATTAATTATCAAGCAGAAGGGGGCACTGCCCCAGACCCCCTACATGTATCTTCTAATTAATTGTGCCTAGCTACTTATTCTTTTACTTAAATCCTAAGCTATTGTATTCCATTGATTTTGTAATAAAGATTACAGTTGATTCTATCTATAGCTAAAATGAAATTTAGGAGCTTTGGAAGGTATTTTGTTAGAAGATATTTTATACATTTTCCAAAAATTAAGCTGATCTTTTAAACCAGCTTTGCTAAGATCCTGAACAGGATTAATATACAAAATATAGTGATTCTATTGGCGAAGAGACTGAACTAATAATCCGCGAAGAAGCACTTATCTAATCGACAGCAATCATGACATTGCTAGCTTTAATGACAGCATAGGCTTCCTTACCTTCTATAATTCCCAAGTACTCAACCGATTCCTTGGTAACAATTGAAACAAGCTCAACCCCGGGAGCAATTTCCAGAACAACCTCTGCGTTAACTACCCCAGCAACAACACTTTTGACAGTTCCTTTGATCGTGTTTCTAGCACTGAGTTTCATAATTGAATTCCTGATTTAGATTAATGAAAGCCCTATTAATCATATCACTAACAAAATCTTTTAACCCAAAAATTTCTCATATTAAACGGAAGAATTAATCTGATCAGTTAGTAATCTTGTGTTGCGATCCAATGAAGTTCTAACCAAAAGCGAGGATGATGCCGCTTTAAAGTTGAAAGGGGATCCCGAATCAACTGGGTAGCATTAATATAAACCACCTCAACTAATCCCATATTTTCTGCGATCTGCTTGAATATATCCTGATACTTTTTAAGCTCAACTGCAATTCTTTGAGGATGATAAATCCCGATATAATAAAGTTGCTTACCAGCACGCTCAAGGTGACACTCTAAAATTTTTAGGTAACAACAATTCAAGATCATCTCAGCATCAGAATGATAATTTCTGACAAGATCAATAAATTCTTGAGTCAAATAATCTCGACTAATCATCTTTCATTTGCAGGGTTATTTAGAATGTAGCAAATTCATCTCTTGCATTAGTTCTCCTACACAACACATCTACAGAACAGTCAGAAGCTTGAGGGAGCTTGGAGCAGAAACTTAATTCAAAAAACTTAATTCAAGCGGGCAATTCAAGAAGCCTAATGCAACTGTGTCAGGGAAACTCCATCGCGGGAACGACGCTCTAACCGCAGAACCTCCGCAATTCGATCAGGCAATTCTACCAAATCAGAATCATCCTCTGAGGCGGACATGGGGGAGTAAAACGTATAGCTCGGATCACAAAGTCCAGTGTCATAGACCTGGAGTACCCACTTATCAGGAAACCCTTCAATACCCACCTCGATGATATACCAACTTTCTCCGGCTGGACGGGTTTGTAATACTGTAAACCAATCTAATTCTTCTGGTAATAAATTCCATTCAGATTGACAAAATTCAAGGGCAATTTGTTCTGCATTTTGAATGGAAAACTTGGGGTCAATAGTCATGATGATGTCTCCGATGAAAGTTGAGGATATAGCTCAAGCTGCTTAGACAATTCTCGAGCAATATGAAATAAGAACTGAGCAGATTCCTGATTGCCTTCATGGGCAAATGCCATGGCAACTTGCACAACTGTTTTTATAAATTCAGGATCGATCAATTCAGTTTGAGCATCTAGAATCTCAGGCTCTTTACCATTGGGGCATTGCAATAACTGTTCAATCAAAGCCACATATTGATCTTGACGGTTGAGGGTCATGTTGACTCCATTAAAAAGGTTTAGCAGTTCGATCAATGGGGTTGAATTTTAGACGGGATTTAGGCTGGGTATCGCCATACAAATGAAAACTCACTGTCATTTCATTACCGATGGTTTCCACCTGATGAATGGCTTGAGGGGTGAAGCTAATAATTTCACCCACCTTCAAGATCCGTTCTCCAATAGGTTTAATTTGATCGGGAAATTCTGGATGAGGAGCCCGTTGCCAGAAGGTATGCTTTTCCTGTCCTTTCAAAACAGCAACCACTCCCCAGGTACCATGATTGTGAATGGACGACTTAAAGTTTGGTGCAAAGGAAACATTTTGAATGGATAGAGGATAGCCGATTTCATCATACAAAACCGTAACGAATTGACCAGTCTGGGGATGAGGTTCTGAATACTGGGTTTGTACCCAATAGGAATTGGTAATCAGTTGCCGAACTCGCATCCGAATTTGGGGCAATCGATCCCATTCTTCTTTCAGATCGGTTACGTCATTCAAGGTGTTGATAATTTCGGTGAGAAATTGATGGAGATAATAGCGATCGCGAATTAGATCCCACTCTCGCATTGAAGGCCGAACCTGACATTCTCCATTATCATTAACACACCAGTCTTTTCCATTCACTTTTAAGTTCATCATGGCAATTCATACCCTCTGGCTTTTTACCCTCTAATTTAACTCAAGGGGACTGTAGCTATGGCAATTCTTGGGGCAGACTTTAATACAAGCCTGGCATCCAATACAGTTATCTGAATTGGCAATAGTCATCACCCGGCGCTCAAATTCATCATCTTCGTCTTCGACAAATTCCCCCGCTTCATCGATTCCTCTCAATGTCATTACATTCCGACCACAGACTTTAAAGCAGCGACCACAACCCAAACAAGTGGCCTGATTAATAGTTTGTAGGAATTGGGGTGTCCAGCTTTTTTGGCCTGACGTTACACCAGTTAAATAAGCCATGATTGATCTCCAATAAAGTTGAAGTAAAGTAGATTAAGGGTGCCCTAGATCACTCGAACATAGATTGCCTGAATCATTTTGCGACTTAATGTCCAGCAATGATTTTCAACCTTGACCTGAAACTGGGGAAACCGCTTTTCTAAGATGATTGACTTCCCCGTGGTGACTCCCATGGATTTGAGAAACTTAGCAGTTACTTCATCTGCCGGGTTAATCCGAGAAACAATTCCCTGTTCGCCGACTTGCAAGGATTTTAGAGAGGCACCAAAACTGTAAAACCTTTGCTGAACATGATTTTCTCCTTAAACAAGGTAGGCTTCTTGATGGGTTTTGATCGTGCAGTCTGATCGGGGATAGGCCACGCATAATAAAACATACCCCTTTTCCATTTGCTCATCATCTAAGAAGCTTTGATCCTCTTGATCAATCTCTCCTTCAACGATTTTGCCAACACAGCTAGAACAAGCACCGGAACGGCAGGAAGAGGGTAGATCTACATCCTGAGCTTCAGCAGCATCCAGGATATAGGTATCCTCAGGAACCGTCAGGGTGACATCAAGTTCTGGAGGCTTGTTTTTCTTGCCTTTAATCAAACGGACTTGATAGGTTGTGGTCATGGATAGTTCTCCTCAGGGAATAGAGTGCAATAACCGGCTCAATTACGAGCTTTTCCAGGTACTTGAAGGCAGTTTTCAGATAGTTTCCAGGTACTTTTAAGTGCAAGGCACTGCCGCAGGGGTACAATCCCCCGCCTGGAAAGACTTGCCGCAGCCACAGGTATCTGTGGCATTGGGGTTGGTGAATTTGAAGCCACTCTCCAGTAAGCCTTCGATGTACTCAACCACGACCCCATCAAGCAGCGGATCGCTCTGGCGATCAATGTAGAGACGCAGTGCACCTGCATCGGCAATGATGTCATCGGGTTCGGGGGCATCGACAAGATTGAGCACGTATTCATAGCCATTGCAACCCCCATCTTTGACCGCCAGACGCACCCCTTGTTGGTCTGTATTTTGTTCGTTCTTAGAAGCCCGTAAAAAGGTACGGAGACGAAGTTCTGCTAATTCGGTTAACGTTACAGTCATAATTTCTCCTTGGAATTATTGTTAATTTTGAGCTGAGTCAGTCTTGAACTTTGAGCGGAGCGAGAGCAACCTAGCTGACAGAAGCAAACCCGAGGGCAGGGAAAATTGAAGAAATTACGAAACCCAAAACACCGGGGCATAATCAAGAGACTGCTGAGGATTAAGAGTTTGAATGGCCAAGCCAGGATGATGAAGCCAAGGCTAGAACTGGCCACTGCAATTGAGGTTATAACTAGTTTTTCAACCTCATCAGCAATCATTTTGGTGACCTGAAATAGGGCGATCGCAATCAGTAATAAAATTAGGGAAATGACAATCATACTATTTCTTTCAAACCTCAAAAAAGCAGTCTCTTGGACAATCGGTTTCGGATTCAGGCTCAAAATCTATCGGGTGGTAAATCCGATTTTTCCAAATACCCTTTTAGATAGAATGGACAATTCCTGGGGATGAAATTGGAGAACTTTCCTTCCATCCCTGACTCTGCTTTCGACTCAAGGTTTTACTTAAGCTTTCACCTAAGTTCTGATTTGAATTTCCACTCAAATTTCCACAGACAGGACAGTTGGGATCGTGATAGGGACGCAGCTTTCTAAAGTCAGCATTCCCCAAATCCATCGCGAGCAGTATTCCAGTCAGGGGGTTTCCCAATCCCGTAATCAGCTTGATGGCTTCGAGAGCGCTCAGGCAAGCTAGAGTTCCTGAAACTGCTCCTAACACCCCAAATCCCCAACGATCCCAGTCTGGCTTTTCTGGAAAAATACAGGAAAGACAAGGAGTCTTGCCTGGAATTATGGTGGTTAAGTAAGCCTCCATACCATTCATGGCGGCTTCCACCATTGGTTTATGCCAGCGGATACAGGTTGCATTCGCTAAATTCCTCTCATCAAAGTTGTGAGCACAGTCTAAAACCAGATCAGACTGCTGTACCAAAGCATCAACATTATCGGCAGTAATGTATTCAGGAATTGCAGTAATTTCAACATCGGGATTGATGTTTTTTAGTGTTTCCTTGGCTTTAATTACCCTCGGCTGACCCACCCAATCATGGGTCATCAAGATTTGCCGATTCATGTCATCCAGTAACAGGTCTCCTCCTCGCACCAGGATTAATTTCCCAATTCCAGCAACGGTTAAATAAAGTGCAACGGTTCCCCCCAATCCCCCCACGCCTGTCACTAAAGCTGTAGTTGACTTCAGCTTTTCTTGCCCTTCTCGGCCCAGGCCAGGAAGTTGCATTTGGCGACGATAGCGTTCGAGTTCTGTGGGGGTTAGTTCAATCACATTAAATCCTCCTGGAATTAAAAATTAAGTTCTTGTCAGATCGGATGGGTTAATTCGAGTTTGTGAGATCTGGTTTTTGGATCTCATATTTTTGGCAAGAGTCAGGTTTCCTGGTAACCACTTGACCTGCTTGATTGCATCTCATTGCGGATTTAATTGTAGGATCATGAATTAACTGGCTTTGCCTGATTAGATAATAAATCCGTGACGGTAACCACATTGCTCTGCTTCTGTTGAAACACTTTGAATAGTTTTGTTTTCAAAGGGCTAGAGGTTTTAAATACCTCATAGGCTTCCTCTAGGGCCATGTGATATTTGCTGAGTAGTTCTTCATCAGTTACATCTGGAAAAGCAGCATCAACTTCCTGAAGCAACTTGGAGAAATATTTCAAGATATGCAAGCGGTTGATATTGACAAAATCTTGATCATAGGGAATAGCAAAAAATTGGAGATAATCTTCTGCATCTGTGAGTTTTTTGAATATGGTCAGGGTTCTTGGTGTTGCTTGTGTAATAGTCATTTGATTCGTGCCTCCCATGTTTTGAGTTGTGTTTTGAGTTGTGCTATTTCATGATAGATTTTGTAGGCTTGATTAGCTGCATCTGGCAACTTTTCCAGCTCTGCAGGTAAGCCTTCTGCAATATCATGTAAGTCCATTTTTATCTGACCAGCTTTGCTATTGAGTCGCTTGATTTGAGCTTTTAACTCTTCAATTGCTTCTGAAGTTGGTGTTTCAGAGGTCTGTGTTTGTCCCATTCATCTCGCTCCTGATTGACTGATAGGTTGAGTTGATGTTGAGAAAATCCAAGAAAATTTAGTGCCTTCTGAACGTTGGGTTTCATATTTCAACCCAACCCACTGATCAACTGATCAAACACTAAGCGTTAGCAGCTTCAGGAAACTTCTGCAAAGTTTCCAGGGCGGACTTAATCAATTTATCCCCCTGATCTGCAACCTGTTCTAGGGAGTTGAAACCAAACCGCTGGGCATCTCTTAAGGTGCGATTAACCACAACTAAACGGCCTGTCCAAACCAATGACCAACCGAATCCTTCATGGCTTAGATCAATCACAACCTGGCAAAGTTTTCCAGTTTCTTTTTCAATCAGAGTAGCAACGGCCCGATAGAAACACAAAATTCGCAGTTGAGTCGCAGGATCAACATCGCCATCCACTGAAATAGATCGTTTTTTCTCTTTGCTGACCACAAAAGGAGACAGAACCAACTCATCTGACCAATTGCGATAAACACCGTAATGATCGTTGGCTCGAACTTGCTGAACGAGAGCCTGTAAAAAAGGCGTTTCAGCAACAATACCAGGGGTTACTTGGGGAGTAGTTTGAGTAGTTGTAGTGGTTGAAGTCATGGTTAATTAGTGAGTAATGAGTGGACAGTAAATGGCATGAATTTAAACAATTAGAGCTTATATCTCGTCCTCCTCTTCATCATCAAATTCATCGAAACTTTCAATTTTATTTTCTTCTTGCTGGATAACTTTTCTCAGCCAAGGAGGGGGAGGACTACTATTCAAAGTTTTCACCAATTCTCCCAAAACATTGGTGATCTCATCCTCCTCAGATTGGGCCTTGATAGGAGTAATTTTATTCTGAATTAGGCGGGAAGCGGCACTACCTCCAATTGCAGAAACATAAACAATGGCACAATCTGACAATGCTTTTACCTTTGGAATTAGCTTGTCTTCATTCCCATCTTCGTTAAGGTTTCCGCCAAATTCAATCGTCCCCAAGAAGTTATAGCCTGTTTTTGAGACGCTATAAACATCGACCTTATCGGCTGAACCAAAGTGAGAATCCACATGTACCCGATCCCGGGTCGCAAACGCAACTTTCATTACAATTCTCCTCTAACTTGCCTGTTTCCAGGGAACAAAACGGGTTGAGAAATCAAAGTAATTTTGAGCAATCGTTAATGCTCCTTCAATAATTTCTCTACCAATCTGGGTTAATTGCTCTACGGATTCAAAATTAAAAGTCTCAGCATCTCGTAAGAAGTAAGAAAACACCAGGGCACGATTACAGAAGATCAGTATCCAACCTGCTCCCTGGGAGTTTAAATTGACAAATGTTTCAGCATCACAGCCGGTTTGGTATTCTAGACAGGTGGCGATCGCCCGGTAAAAAGCACTCACTCTCTGTCGCCCTGAAAGTGTGGAACCTGACGTTTTCAAAAGCAAACTAACCAGGGATTCATGGGAATACACCTGACAGCCACAAACTCGATCTTGAGTCAGGATCTGTTGGGGAATTTCCTGAAGGATTTGAATGCTGATGAAAGGATTTCTAGGCGTTGGCAGTGCTTCAAGGTGAATCATGATCTGAATCCTTACTGAGTAATCGTGATTGAACCTAAGAGAACAGGTTTTTTTAGGAGGAATCAAGCTTGAAAAAATTTGCTGATCTATCAAGGATAATCCAGGCTGATGGGTTGAAATCTAGATAACAAAAAAGCATGATTTTTTATGGTTACTCTGAATAGTTAATCTGAATATTTGCTCTGAACATTTACGTTGAGTATTATCTCTTGAAATTTACTCTTGGAATGGTTCTTAATGTTTGTGCTGGGATTCTTCAGCTTCCATGAAAATATTGCCCAAATCAAACAGAAACTCAAGGGTTCCTCTATAACCAACAGAGCATTTATGACCATTTCCCAGTCGGTCAAAAATTGGATAACCCATCCGATAAAGGGGAATATTTAACCGTTGACTGATGGCTTTTCCATGGGAATTAGTGATGATCAAATCCGCTCCACTGGCTAAATCCTCCAGATCTTCCAGGTCACCGATAGTGACTGATTCAGCGGGTAAATTTTCGAGTAGGGAAGATTTTGTGGTGGTGACTGCGGCTTGAATTTCTGCCCCCATCTCCTGCAATAACCAGCTCACCTGATAGAGCAAATCCGGCTCCAGGGCGAGGCAAACTCGCTTACGACTAAAGTAGAAATGGGTATCGAGAATGCCATCCTGTAGCTGACGACGCTGACGGTTACACCGTTCTGGAACTTGCAGGGGTTCAAGCAGATGCACATCTGTTGGTTTATTGGCTATCTCAGCCAAACGCATGAGGAAGCGATCAACTGATTGTAGCCCGGCTAACCGGGGGAAAACCTCATAGTCTGTGCCAAACTTTTGCTGTAATGCTGTTGCTGCGCCCCGCATGCTTTCCCCAATCGCCAGGGTAAAACAGGATTCCGCTAGATGGCGCAATTCATCCAAGGGGGTACCGCCTGAGGTAACAGTGTCATATTCTTCCCCTAGGTGTCCGTCCAGGGATCCTGATAGATCAGGAACAACGGTTGGGCTCAGTCCAAACGCCATAACGATATCTTTGATTTCCTGGACATCCCCCGGCCCAAGCATCGAACTCGCCAGAATTGTCACTCGGGTTTTTTGAGTCAATGTCTGAGCCAATGCAGGAGTAGCAAGTGCTGATTCTACTGACTTGCTGTAATCTGTCGTTACTATTTGGGTTACGGCTGCAGCATAACCATCTTCTAAAGCTCCCTTGTAGTCAGGGGTAGAAACAAAAATAATCGGTAGGGAGTCTAACTCTGGATGATTTTTACGAAAAGTTGTGAGAATTCCTAGAAAGTCCTCTCCCCGGGTTTCCGTTAGTCCTGTTGTCAGGAGCCCGATCACATCAGGCTTTGACTTTTCCACCAGAGTTAAAATTGCTGATTCGATATTCTCACCCCCCCCAAGAATTGTGCTAACCTCCGTCATGGCTGTAGTAGACATGGGAATAGCTTCCCGAAAGTGGCGCACTAAAATCACCTTGGCGAACGCCGTACACCCCTGAGAACCATGAAACAATGGCATCATCCCCTTGAGCCCCAGAAATGCTAAGGATGCCCCGAGGGGAGAGCTCAATTTCAACGGATTCACAGCGACGGATTTTTTAGGGCGATTAATTGTAGTAGACATGGCGATTAAGGGAAATAGAAAATTGAGAGTGAAAAATTGACGGGAGGAAATAGGGATCGGATAACTTAGGAAGGATACCGAAGCTTAGGGATCAGACCAGGGACTTTACTGGAGTGGGTTCAGATCCGCCAGCAGCCAGATCATCATTAACGCAGCTCTCCTGCACCGGGTCTTCATGGCCCAATCCAACTTCCCAGGGGGCTGGTAGCCTGACCTGTTGCCAGATTGGACTGTAGAGGGCTTCTTCTAATTCCTTGGCCATCTCAATCATGCCATCATACCCGGCGTAGGGGTGGTGACGCTCCTGATTAATATCGAGGAATGGAATTCTAGCCTTCAACGCCGTGTACTGATTTCGTCCCCCAGCGATTAACATATCGGCTTTAGTGCGGGCGATTATTTTCAATAATTCCTGGGCATTGCCTTTTTCGATCATGATGCCATCTTTACCTAGAAGTTCTTTGATCTTGGCCTTGTCTTCTTCGGTGCTTTTCTTGGTACTGGTGGCAACCACATCAATCCCCAAGTCCTTGGCGGCTGAGACAATAGACCAACTTTTTACCCCTCCGGTATAAAGGACAACTCGTTTGCCTTTGAGCCGTTCCCGATAGGGGGTCAGAGCTATGTCCAGTCTAGCTGTTTCTTCTGCAATCAACTGTTCTACCCGTTCCTGCAATTCCGCATCCCCGAGCTTGATAGCAATAGTTCGGAGAAAATGGTTCATGTCGTCGATTCCGTAAAAGGACTCTTCGATGTAGGGAATCCCATAGCGTTCCTCCATCTTGCGCCCCATATTAATCAACGCCTTGGAACAGATCATCACATTCAACTTGGCCCGATGGGCATAGCGAATGTCGTTGTAACGGGCATCTCCAGTAATTTTTGCCAGCACCCGAATGCCCAGTTTCTCCAGTAGAGGGGTAACATTCCACATTTCCCCGGCGATATTGTACTCCCCAATCAGGTTAATGTCGTAGGGAGTGGTGTATTCTGGTTCAGCGCTGCCGACAACATGGTCGAGTAGAGCTTCCCCAGCCAAACGGTTACCCAGGTTCTTGCTGCCAACAAACCCAGGGGAGTGGACAGGAATTACGGGGGTCTCAAACTTATCCGTTGCAGCTTTACAGACCGCATCCAGGTCATCGCCAATCAGGGCCGTTACGCAGGTTGAATAGACAAAAACGGCGGGGGGATGATAACGTTTGATCACCTGGGAAATGCCCTTGTAGAGTCGCTTTTCCCCCCCGAATATGACATCGTTTTCGGTGATGTCGGTGGTGAATCCCATTTTGTAAGTTGTGGGCCCGGACGAAAGACTTCCCCGACTGCCCCAGGAGTTTCCAGCACAGGCAATGGGGCCATGAACCAGATGGGCAGCATCGGTGATTGGAACCAGGGCAATTGAGGCCCCATCGAATGCACAACCCCCTTGAGCGGCTCCCGGTTGAGCTTGTTGCTTACAGGATTTATTTTTGCCTTTTTCGCCTTTTTTATGATTGTGTTCGCAGCCAGGCTCGGAGAGGAGTTGGGCGATTTTAGGTTTAGTCATTTGTCCTGATGTCCTTTGCTATCCGTGATCAATTGGGGGAGTGATATCGACATTTGGAGCAGGCCAGTGGAAATGGTTTTAGACCTATAGATTGATAGAACCCGGGAATTGATCATCCATCCCTAGCAATACCGGGAAATATCTTCGCCGATGTCTGCCAGATAAGTCAGAGCCCGAAACCGCAGGCTTACCAGTTCTTCGTACAGCGGATTGAGTTTACACAGGGGAGGAATATGGAAGAGTAGTCTTCCAAGAAAATTGACATTTCGCTCAAATGGACAGGTACAGGGAATAGTCGTACAGATGATATGGGCAAATTTAGCGCGTTTAACTTTGATTCCATCAACCCATCGACGCAGGGGAGCAAAAATATCAAATTGAGGGCGTTCCCGAGGGGACGGTGGGTGATGTTCGTGGTTATGGGAGTGGGCGATGGTTGCCATAGGACTTCTCCTTAGCCTTCTTCTGCGAGTTCTAGTTCTTTCTTGAGACAACCCACGGTATAGCCCGTTTCCATAAAGTGAACAGAGTAGATGTAGGCTTTTTGTAAATAAGTGCCAATGCCCACGATATAGCCGACATCTCCTTTCTTAGCCAGGTGGAAACCTACCTCTTTTCCGGGGAAAGTACCATCATTGCGGATCAGTTTTCGGAGTTTCACTTTTTGGTTCAGGTCAAATGCTGGAGGGCCGTCAATTTCAATTTCATCACTCAGTGCCATAGCAGTTCTCCTGTTTAATGTCTAAGTTGAATAATGTAGGTTGGTGTCGAGCTGACTTCCCGTAGGGTGACCCAACAAGCTCTGGGAATATTGGATTGCTTCGCTTGAACCAACCTACCTACTGCTCTACATCCCAGGGATTTGTGGATCAATTAGCGAATCAAATCGAAGGAAATATCAGTCTTCGCGGGAATGATAGTACTCCGATCCAGCTCATCAAGAATTGTGTTAACAATCCAGTTGAGCAGATTTAGCGCTCCCTGATAACCGAGGGTGGTATAGCGATGCATGTGATGGCGATCGAAGATTGGATAACCAATTCGCACCAACGGAGTTTTGGTATCCCGCCAGAGGTACTTGCCATAGGAGTTGCCAATTAACAAATCCACAGGCTCAGTAAACAGTAAAGACCGCATGTGCCACAGATCCTTACCGCCCCAAACCGTTGCACTCTGACCGTAGGGACTAGATTGCAACAGTTCCCGAGCTTCTGACTCGAAGCCTTCGTTACTGTTTGAGAGCAGAATGTGAACTGGTTCAGCCCCTACTTCCAACAGGAAGGTGATCAAGTTGATCAGATGGTCAGGATCACCGTACAGAGCAATCCGCTTACCATGTAACCAGGCTTGGGAATCAGTCAGTGCGTCAATTGCATGGCCCCGTTCTATTTCCAGTTCTGCCGGAATGGGCTTACCAGTAACCGCAGACAGCTTCATCAGGAATTCGTCAGTTCCCCGAATCCCGAAGGGACGGCAGTTGTAAGTTTTTTGTTGCCAACTCTTAGTGATATAGTCTTGAGTTTTAGGGGTGGTGTATTTCTGGAAGAAGAAAGTGCCTTCAGCATTGATTGAATCGGCAGCATCTTCCAGGGAGGTGAGCCCGTTATACATTTTGAAGTCCCCCTGGTTAGGAGAATCAAAAGCATCAGAGTTGTCTGACAAAATCGTGTAGTCTACCCCAAACAAACTCAAAATCCGCTTCAGTTCCCGGGTATTACCAATGTAAGGATCAAATCCCAGGTTGAAGTTGAACTTGCCGTTGGTGGTTTCTGTCTTCTTGTCGGCAGTCAAGCACTCCAGGATCCCCTTCAGCATGTTGTCATAGCCGGTGATGTGGGAACCCACAAAGCTGGGAGTGTGAGCATAGGGAACCGGAACTTCTGGGGGCAAGGAACCTTCGTTTTTAGCGGTTTGAATAAATGACCCCAGGTCATCTCCAATTACCTCTGCCATACAGGTAGTGCAGACCGCAATCATTTTGGGCTTGTACAGGGCATAGGAGTTCGCCAGACCATCCACAATATTCTTGAGTCCTCCGAATACCGCTGCGTCCTCCGTCATGGAGGAGGAAACGGCTTGGAAGGGTTCTTTGTAGTTCCGGGTCAAGTGGGTTCGGAAGTAGGCAACGCACCCTTGAGAACCGTGGCTGTAGGGCAGAGTTCCTTCAAATCCCGCCGCACAGAACAGGGAACCAAGGGGTTGGCAGGCTTTTGTCGGATTAACCGTCAGGGCTTCCCGCTCAAAGTTCTTTTCCCGGTATTCCCAGGTTTTTGTCCATTCAGCAACCCGAGCTACTTCATCCGGGCTATGGGCACCTTCAAACTCACGCTTGACCGCAAATAAATCCTGATATTCGCCAGTTTGGAACAAATCAACGTGGTCTAAAATTTTACCGGCACTGCTGGTATCAGGAACTTGAGATGCTGCCGTCTGAGTGGTTTCGGGGTTGGGGATATTGTCTTGAGTCATGACACTCTCCTTTCAAAGGGGGTTAATGTGTAGGGTTGAGATTTAGAGCGGAGTCATTAGTTGGGTTGTTACAGATTCTTTATGGTGCTTGAGCCCCTAACAACCCATTACTAACGACCAATTGACCAATCAATGACCAGCGGGAGTCACGAATGAATCGGACTTACTCGGCTTTCGATTGCCAGGGAGCATTCACCAAGCCCCAGGTTGGATTATTGATCGCCATATCCATGTCCCGGGCAAACACTGCAAAACCGTGGTAGCCATGGTAAGGGCCAGAGTAATCCCAGGAGTGCATTTGCCGGAAGGGTAAGCCCATTTTCTGGAAGACATACTTCTCTTTAATTCCAGAAGCCACCAAGTCGGGATGCATTTTCTTGGCCAGTTCTTCAAATTCATAGCCGCTGACATCATCGTAAATGACAGTGCCTTCCTCAACATAGTGGGCAGTCCGTTTGTAGTCATCACCATGACCAAACTCATACCCTGTACCAATCATCTCCATGCCGAGATCAATAAATGCAGGGATTACGTGGCGGGGACGCAGACCCCCAACCATCATCATCACTTTCTTGCCTTGCAACCGGGGAGTGAATTTCTCCAGCACCTCATCGACTAGGGGTTGGTACTTGGCGATCACGGCCTCAGCCTTGGCTTGAATAGTTTCATCAAATTGGGCAGCAATATTGCGCAGGGACTCGGCAATCTGAGTGGGGCCGAAGAAGTTGTACTCTAACCAGGGAATTCCGTAGGTTTCCTCCATGTGACGGCAGATGTAGTTCATCGACCGATAGCAGTGAATCAGGTTAACCTTGGCTAGAGGGGCCATGACGACTTCGTTGAAGGAGCCGTCCCCAGAGAACTGAGAAATTACCCGTAGACCCATTTCTTCTAATAACATCCGACTGGGCCAGGCATCTCCCCCGATGTTGTAGTCGCCAATAATATTGACATCATAGGGGCCAGGTTCAAACCCTGCGGGAGTCTTGCGGTATTCATCGGCTTTGGGGAAAACCCAATCCCGCACCGTGTCATTGGCGATGTGGTGTCCCAGGGATTGAGAAACACCCCGGAAGCCTTCACAACGAACTGGAACAACGGGCTTTTCGTATTCTTTGGCTTTGTTGCGAGCCACCGCTTCAATATCATCCCCGATCAATCCAATGGGACATTCAGATTCAATTGTGGTGCCCTGGCTGAGGGGGAAGAGCACTTCCATTTCATCGATCAGCTTGGCCAGTTTTTTGTCCCCACCAAATACGATATCCCGTTCCTGGAAATCGGAGGTGAACTGCATGGTGCCAAAGGTATCAATTCCAGTGGTGCCGATGTAGTAGTTTCGACGACCTGACCAGGAATAGTAGCCGCAACCAACAGGGCCATGGCTAATATGAATCATGTCCTTCACTGGGCCCCAAACCACCCCTTTGGCTCCAGCATAGGCACAGCCTCGAGTGGTCATTACCCCAGGAACAGATTTGACATTCGACTTGACACCGCAATCTGAAGCGCCTTCCTCTGTGACATTGAGGTGCTTACTCCGCTTTTTAGCGGCTTTCTCTGGATAAGCTTCCAGTACTTCTTGAATGAGTTGCTGTCTTTCTTCAATAGTTGACATGGTATTCCTCTCAATGGGGGTTAGTCATTTGTCGATCGTTTGTCTTGGGTCATAAATTGTTGTGCAGGTTGGGTTCCACTTGGGTTTCACCTGGGTTTCACCCAACCTGCACCCTGATGACAAGTCATCAAGGGCCGATCAGTCAGCCACTCCAACGGTCACTTAAACCGTGGCAGCAGTTTTGGCTCTGTCAGCTTCGAGGGCTTTCATGTATTCCGCATCGCCATCCATCATGCCGAAGTCAACTAAGAGTTCTTCGAGTTCATCCATGGTGATTGGAGTTGGAATAATCAGGTTGGTGTTGTGTTCGATCTTCCGAGCTAGAGTGCGGTATTCTTGGGCTTGAGGATGCTCAGGCTCATACTCAATTACAGTCATCCGGCGCAGTTCAGCCCGTTGAACGACGTTATCGCGAGGAATAAAGTGAATCATCTGGGTACCCAGGCGGCTGGCCAGTTCTTCAATCAGATCAACCTCACGATCAACGTTACGGCTGTTGCAGATCAAACCACCCAAACGGACACCACCAGATTGGGCGTACTTGAGAATGCCTCGGGCAATGTTGTTGGCCGCATACATGGCCATCATTTCACCTGAGGTGACGATGTAGATTTCCTGGGCTTTACCTTCCCGGATGGGCATGGCGAAACCCCCACAAACTACGTCGCCCAATACATCGTAGGAAACCAGGTCTAGATCTTCGTAAGCCCCTTCTTCTTCCAAGAAGTTGATGGCAGTGATAATCCCACGACCTGCACAACCGACTCCTGGTTCAGGGCCACCAGACTCAACACAACGGACGTTGTTGTAGCCATTCAGCAGCACTTCCTCAATTTCTAGATCTTCAACCGAGCCCCGCTCAGCCGCTAGGTGCAGGATAGTGGTTTGAGCTTTAGCGTGGAGCATCAATCGGGTGGAGTCAGCCTTGGGGTCACACCCTACAATCATGACGCGCATGGTCTCTGACAACGCCGCAATGGTGTTCTGAGATGTAGTGGACTTACCAATACCGCCTTTTCCGTAAAATGCAATTTGTCGCATGGTTACTTCTCGTTTAAACTAAATGGTTGAGTGTGAATTGGATTGAAACCGAGACGTTGTGTCAGAACGTCTGGAGTTGAGATCCATCGGGTCAGGGAAAGGATTTTAGACTGTTTGCTGCAACGTTAGCTCTGCAATAATTAGGTAACAGGAGTAGTCGATTGGTCAGGAGTTGGATGAATTGGATCGGAAACTCTTGAGTGGAATCAACCTGCCCGCCTGAGGATTGGGGATTACGCCCCTAGCGCAGCAACAATGCAACAAGCTGGTCTAAAATCCTCACCTGAGTACGCTAAAAGCGCAACTTTGGACTTGGTGCACTAAAAGCGCAACTTTGGACTTGGTGCACTAAAAGCGCAACTTGGACATTTGGTAACAGGTTATAGATGTGGATCTTAGATAGGAATTGAACTCGATCTTGAGATGGCTTTGGGGTTGGTCAACTACTAGTCTGGCTTTTGTGATCAGCCACTCAATGGTACTAATCACAACCGATTGATCACTCACAGCAATTGATTAATCAGGAATTTCGTCCCTGGCGAAAGCTCTCAAGTACTCATTCAGGTTCTAAAATCCGGGTAGAAAGCGTCGCTTAGGGAGGCGATCGCTCTCTCTTTTTAGTTGAAGTAAATCGTTCCATTATGGGTTTATCCTTTCTTGACATCTAGCCAAAGCATTCATAGGTTGAGCTGACTTAGGTTGCTTACTGGAGGATAGTCGAGCATTTTCAGGTGACCCCTAGCTTTGGGTATTGGATTTCCTATTCGTCAACCCAAGCGACTGGTGACTGGGTTACTGGTGGCTGGATTAAATCTGAACGGACTGAACAACCAAAGTTGGTAGAACGGCCTCTTTCAACGTAGCCTCAATGGCAAACTTCAAGGTTTCAGTGCTGCTAGCACATCCATTACAGGAACCTTTCAGAATCACCTTGACAATATCGCCTTCCACATCAAACAATTCCACATCACCGCCATCCTCCGCTAGGACAGGCTTAATTTGTTCTTCGAGAACCTGCTGAATTTTGGTAATTTTCTGCAAGTTAGTCAGGGGTTTAACTGTGTTGACTGGTGTCGTTTCAGGAGTAACGACTTGAGAAGTTGGGGCTACCACAACTCCATTGGCCCGCTCCTGCTCAATTTCAGCAATAATGTCATCAATGTCGGCGAGACAAGATCCACAACCACCCCCTGCTTTGACGTAGTTTGTCACTTCTTCAGCCGTGACCAGATCATTTTCCCGAATAATTCGTTTGATCCGGCTGTCGCTGACTCCAAAGCAACTACAAATTAATCCGCCTTCATCCTCTTCATGGGTTTCCAGTGGAATGCCTTTGTAGCTGTAGATTGCAGCTTCTAAGGCTTCCTGGCCCATCACTGAACAATGCATCTTTTCTTCCGGCAAACCCCCGAGATAGTCAGCGATCTGACGGTTTGTTAGCTGCATGGCATCGTCAACTTTCTTGCCCTTAAGTAATTGAGTTAGGGCCGAGGAAGAAGCGATCGCGCTGGCGCAACCAAAGGTTTGAAATTTTGCATCGGTGATGGTTTGAGTGTCTTCATCAATCTTGAGATGGAGGCGGAGAGCATCTCCGCAGGCAATACTGCCCACTTCTCCAGTAACAACCTTTGTCCCTTGTTCCTGTTCGGTAATGCTGCCTTGATTTTGGGGGTTCTGGAAATGTTCCATTACCTGGTCAGTGTAGTCCCACATGATTGTTCTCCTTTGTTACAAGTGCTACGAGTTGAGGAATGTACAGATTTGCTTAAGATGATTGGCTTAATAGGTCGTCACAAGGGCTTTTTCCTGTTCTTGTAACCAACTTGCATCGTCACTGTTGAAGGGGGACATGGCCCGGAGGCGCTCAATGACTCCCGGTAGTACTTCCAGAACTCGATCAATTTCAGCATCAGTGGTGTACCGGGAGAGGCTAAAACGGATAGAACCATGGAGGACACTGTAGGGCAGTCCTAGAGCTCGTAGCACATGGGAAGGTTCCAGGGAGCCGGATGTGCAGGCTGAACCCGAAGAGGCGCAGATGCCAAACTGATTCATGGAAAGGAGAATGGCTTCCCCTTCGATATATTTGAAGCCGATATTGGTGGTGTTGGGAAGGCGATTAATCGGGTCACCATTGACAACCGTGTTGGGAATGGTAGCCAGGATGCTGCGTTCTAGGCGATCCCTTAATTGTTGTTCTTGGCCAACGTTGGCTACGTGTTTTTGAGCCAGTTCTGCCGCCTGTCCCAGGGCAATCAGACCGGGCACATTTTCCGTGCCTCCCCGACGACCCCGTTCCTGATGTCCACCAATCAATAAAGGTCGAAACCGCACTCCTTTGCGAACATAAAGCGCACCAATCCCTTTGGGGCCATGGACTTTGTGGCCAGAGAAGGCCAGGAGATCAATGGTGCTGGTCTTCATGTCTAGGGGAATTTTGCCCACCGCCTGCACTGCATCCACATGGAAGAGCGCCCCGTATTCTTTCACCATCTGGCCAATTTGCTCAATGGGAAAAATCACCCCTGTTTCATTATTGGCGTACATAACTGAAACTAAGGCAGTGTTCCCGGTGAGGGCCGCTTCCAACTCATCTAAGTCCAGTTGGCCCTTTTCATTGACGGATAGGTAGGTGACGGTGTAGTCCTCTTTTTCCAGACGCTTGCATAGATTCAGGACAGCGGGATGTTCTACCTGAGTCGTAATAATATGACGTTTCTTGGGTTGGGCGGAGAGGGCAGCCCGAATGGCGGCATTATCTCCTTCTGTCCCACAACTGGTGAAAACAATTTCTGAGGACTCTGCGTTCAGTAGGGCGGCTACCTGTTCCCGAGCCGTACGAACTGCTCGACCGACCTGCCCACCAAAGGTGTGCATACTAGAGGGATTTCCGTAGAAAGTTGTGAGGTAAGGTAGCATGGCCTCAACAACCGCATCGTCGAGTCGAGTTGTGGCGTTGTTATCGAGATAAATACAGTCGTTCATGGCGCTCTCCCCAGGGGATTAACAGTTTGAGGTGGGAATAGTGAAATCGCTGTGAGAATACTGAAGAAAATGCAGGGACAGGAGATCAATCAAACCTGTTAGGATGGGTCAACGGGGTCAACCAACTCCTGGCCTTGCAAATCGAGCTATGGGAAGCTCAGAGGACACTGAGAGGAAAGTTAACGTCGAGGGGCCTGTACCAGGATTCAATCACTTGAGTGAATCAACTTAGTCAATCAGCTAAATTTGTTCTGGTGCAATCGATTCAACAGAGATTGGTAGGTGATAAACCAGGTTTCCCAGTAGTCCCCGCCGAGATTAGCGGTGAGATTGGCAGTAATCCGTTTCGTCTGAACCATCGCCTGATTTGGAATTAAATCAATCATGGCTAAACTCCCACTAATTCAGATTGTTTTTGGAAGTATTGTTCGTAGAAATCCAGGGCAACTTTGTCAATCACATCGTAGGCTTCAAAGGATTCAATCCCTGCATCCAACAATTCCTGCTTGGGACAGTCTCCAATCTTGGCAACCAGAACTCCCTTGCAGTCGGCGATCGCCTTAATCACCCCTTCCAGGGTTGCTTCTTCGCCATAGCCGCCCTGACAGTAGGTATCAACCTTACGGTGTCCGACAAACTTGGCTTCGACCCCATCGACTTCAAAGATTTGGAACTCTTTAGCATGACCAAAGTGTTGGTTGACCAGGCGTTGACCCTTGGTAGCCACAGCAACCAGAATCTTAGGGGCATCTTGCTTGGGCTGCTTAGATGCAATCTGCTCAGCCTTGGCCGACTTCAATTGTTCACGGAATTTATCAATTCCAGCATGAATTTCCTGGCGAGTTTCCAGATTGTATTCTGGGGTCATTTCCATGAATTTCTCTTTAGTAAATTCCTGGGAACGATCTTCCCCAATCAGACCTACGGCATCTGCTCGACATTGACGACAGTGACGCATCATCTTCATGTTGCCAGAACAGCTATCCTGGAGGGCTTTGAGCTCCTTAGGAGTTGGCCCCCGTTGGCCGGTTAGACCAAAGTGGGTACCATGCTCAGGGGCAGAGATCAATGGCATAATATTGTGTAAAAATGCTCCTTTTGATCGGATCACGTCATCCACTTCTGCCAGGTGTTGGTCATTGATGCCGGGAATCATGACGGAATTGATTTTGCAGAGAATATCGGCTTCCTGGAGAGCTTGCAATCCCTCCATCTGGCGTTCATGGAGGATTTTGACACCCTCAATTCCCCGATAGCGCTTGCGCCGATAGTGTACCCAGGGGTAAATTTTCTCACCGACTGTCGGGTCAACCATATTAATAGTGATGGTGACGTGATCGACATTCAGTTGCTTAATTTTATCGACATGATCAGACAACATTAATCCATTGGTGGATAGGCAAAGTTTAATATCTGGAGCCTGATCTGCGACAATTTCAAAGGTACGGAAGGTCTTTTCTGGATTGGCTAACGGATCCCCAGGGCCAGCAATTCCCAGCACCGTCATCTGAGGAATCTTACCAGCGATGACTAGCGCTTTGTGGGCGGCTTCTTCTGGAGTCAGGAGTTCACTCACCACCCCGGGGCGGCTTTCGTTGGCACAGTCATATTTGCGATTGCAGTAGTTGCACTGAATGTTGCAGGCAGGGGCCACAGCAACGTGCATCCGAGCATAATGATGATGGGCCTCTTCACTGTAGCAGGGGTGCTTTTCGATCCGTTCCTTGAGTCGTTGGTCTTTGATCTCCTGGGGAGTCGTAGAACTGCAACCACAATTGCCAGAACTGGACTTGGCCTTGACTTGGGTTTTGGTAACGGTCAGATCTACGGATGGAGTCCCCGGAGGGGAGAGCGTGATGGGTGGTGGAGTCATAAGGTATCAGGTAGGTTTGTGCTTGCGTTATGGAAGTTATATCAGCTTGACTCCAGACCACGACCAGGCTGGTGGCGATAGAGTTATTGAGTCATTAAACCTGTACTCAAGGGTTTAATTCCCGTCTGGATAGGGAATCAATTTTTTTTTAGATTCAGGGGATTAGTATTTTTTTATCAGGGGGTCAGTATTTATAGGCAGAGGAGCGGAAAACACTGTACTCAACCTCATGCCTTTATCAGTCGAGCTTTTAGGGGGGTTTTGCATGATTTGGCGGGGGACTTCACGTACACTCAAGGGGAAAAATTGAGGGTAAAAAACCCAGTAGGAACTTAATACTCTGAAGGGTAAAAAAGTAATTTTGTATCCTGGTTATCAATTTACTATTATTTTGTAGTCAGCGCAACATTTTTGGAATTGAATTGATCAGTTAATTGCTATCTTGATCGCTCAAATACCTCAAGGAGAAGGAGTTTAAGCGAATCAATCAAGCTATTTTATGGGTATCTGACCAGCCAGACCTAGGGGCTCAGAATTGGAAATATTAAAATTCCTTGAAATAATCTTTTTAGTTTTGCATCCTAGGCTACTGTTTTAATTAGAAGGGATTAAATATTGATGCCTTTAATGGATCCATGAGTACATATTTGAATGGCCTTAATTTCTATCTAAAAGTTGGCTCAAATCCTATCTGAATCAGAATTTAAGCTTGAGTACAGAATCACCTGTTTGTCCGCTTTAAAATACTCAACCACTTGATTTAAATACTGATCCATAAACCTGGGAAGAATTTTGAACTGCGGCTGACTCAAGGATTCGGGGGTGAGTACACTTTGTAATAACTCTAGTAATTCCATCTCTGGTCAAATTCAGAGGGGGGGAATCTGATTTGGTATAAGCAGGGAAACCAAGCCCACTTGCCGTTCCCTATCCCCGCACTAAAAATGCTGCAGACTCTCTACCAACTCACGACCCCGATTAGCTGGATTACCCGGATCGCCCATCGATCTCCCCGCCAGCAATACTGCCCCCAACTGACTGCCAAAGGAAGCTATCTCAAAGGTGCTCGAGCATTTCAAACTTATCTGACTCAGCTTCCTATCATTGAAGATTTTCAGATTATCTTCAAACGGGATCCAGCAGCCCGGAGTTGGCTAGAGGTACTGTGTTGCTATCCCGGGTTCCACGCTTTAGTATGTCATCGGCTTGCCCATTGGCTCTATCAAAGACATATTAGCTTTTTGCCTCGTTTCATTTCCCATCTGACTCGCGGGTTCACGGGCATTGAAATTCATCCAGGTGCTCACATTGGCAAGGGTGTATTCATTGACCATGGCATGGGAGTGGTGATTGGTGAGACCGCAATTATTGGAAATTACACCTTAATTTATCAGGGCGTTACCCTGGGTGGCACGGGCAAAGAAACGGGTAAACGCCATCCTACCGTCGGAGACCATGTTGTAATCGGGGCCGGATCTAAGGTATTGGGTAATATTCAGATTGGCAATTATGCCCGGATTGGGGCGGGTTCTGTCATCCTCCGCCCTGTTCCAGCCCACTGCACTGCAGTTGGGGTTCCCGGTCGGAATATCTGCCAGACCAATACCCAGGATTGCCCTCTAGAACATAGCAAGCTCCCCGATGCTGAAGCGGCCTTGATGAAAAAGTTAGTCGCTCGGATCGAGCAGCTTGAACACCAATTACAAGCCTTGACCTCATCTCAACTTTAAGTTCCTCCAGGATATTTTCCCAGGAAGTTTCTCTAGGAAACCTTCCCAGACTATCTATCAAAACCAGAGACCGAACCCGTCAACCCTAACGATTCCACTGAGGTTATTACCATGTCCCTTTATTCCCAAAACTCCATGCAGGTCGAGCGTTTGGCCCCTGAGGTGGCCCCTGAGGTGATTGACATCTCCCGTGTCGATCGCTGGCAAGTCTATCATCGGCTTCAGGAACTAGCCATTCCTTGCTGGTGCTTAGAGGACGGCTCACTGTGGGTTGAGATTCAAACCATTAGTGCAGCGGTCATTGTCAGGAGCGTCGTTCAGCAATTTACCGCCTCCCGGCGAGAACTGCTGAACTGGTTGGAGCAATGCTGGCAAGAAGTCTATTGAAATCTTCAGGGTTTTTCAAGTTCTTGCCTCGGAGATTGTATTGGTTGCTACGTTAACGGGAGTTTCGACTGACTAGAATGCTGGATTAAGGTGTTTACTGAATAGAGCCAGGTTGACCCAGTCCTGATTCACCAGGCCCTTTGATTTGAAGTCTTTCATCGTTGTCAAACTTCTTCGCAGCATTTTCCTTGGATGTAGATTCTATCCGCTAACGACCAATCATCAATCAACCCATTGCCTAACTGATTCGTTCAATTGGCTCAGAGTCATTCTGAGTGCTCACAATCAAATTTCACCCTATAACGTCAGGAGACAAGTTCAATGACACAAGCTACTGCAGTTCAGACTTTAGGACAAGTTGCCAA
Source organism: Oscillatoriales cyanobacterium RM2_1_1 (assembly GCA_012033335.1). Taxonomy (GTDB): domain Bacteria; phylum Cyanobacteriota; class Cyanobacteriia; order Cyanobacteriales; family Microcoleaceae; genus JBHJGO01. The sequence continues at coordinate 16,298 of JAAURB010000022.1, read as the reverse complement.
CAACCCAATTGGTTTAGGTCAGGAAGTCACCGTTCCCATCTGTGAAGGTCTCAATATCGTTTTAGCGAGTTTTCAAGCCCTTTATCTGCAATATCAAAAGCATCATTTTGTTGTGGAAGGGGCTGAGTTTTACTCTGTGCATCAATTTTTCCAGGACAGCTATGATGCGGTGCGGGGATATGTACATGATGCTGGAGAGCGCTTGAATGGTCTGGGTGGAGTTCCAGTTGTCAGCTTTGCCAAACTCGACGAGCTTTGTTGTTTTACCCCAGAGCCCGATGGCATTTTTGACTGCCGTCAAATGCTAGAGCATGATTTGCAAGCAGAACAGGCGGCCATTGACCTGCTGCGGCGACAGGCGGCCCAGGCTGAGAGTATCGGAGATCGCGCCACTCGTTATATGTACGAAAAGATGCTGCTAGAAACTGAAGATCGAGCGTTCCATATTGATCATTTCCTCAGTCAAGACAGCCTCACCCTGGCCTATGTCCAACCGATGAACTAATTGCTCAGCTAATCTCTGAAAATCCCCGAAAATCCCATTAAGGAGAGGTATCGCCATGAAAGGTAATCGCCACGACAATCATATTCTGCAATTTCTCCAGGAGGAACTCTTGATTTCCACTTCAGAAATTGCGGTTGCCCTACGGCACTTTGAACGAAGTGGCGGTTCCCTCCCCATGGTGCTCTACCAATATGGCTTTGTCACTATCGAACAACTCTCTCGAATTTTTGACTGGCAAAAATATCAGATGCCAATTTGCCCGGTTTCAACCCAGGCTTGGATTGGCTGAGACCTATTTGTCAGCGGTCAATTTGTATTATCTGTTCTTCATTCTTAGGAAATCCCCATGCTTGATGTTTTGATTATTGTTAGCTTTTTCTTAAGCTTTGTGAGTGTCCACAATTATCTACTCAACCAATTGCTCGATCCCCAGTCGAGCCTTGAGAAAGCTCAGCCAGAACTTGATCATCAATTAACTGAGGTAAACCTGTGAAAGTCATGCTCCGTCAAGATTCTACAGGCAAACTAACGGTCTATGTTGCCAAGAAAGATCTAGAAGAAGAAGTCATCAGTCAGACCCCATCTGAAAATGGCAAAATCTTCACTCTCAATAATGGCTGGCAGCTAGAGTTTAAAGATTTGGATGAACCCTTAAAACTTCCTCAAACTTTAGAGGCCCGGCGATTAGCCTGACGGATAATAGAGCCAAAGTCAATTTTGTTATCCTCGAAAAAGCCATGACATTCAATCAGGGTTATGTTCGGATCATTGACCAAACGCTGCGGGAAGGTCGTCAATCCCCTGGAGTCAAGTTTAAGGTCAACCAAGCAGTTGAAATTGCTCAAATGCTGGCTGATTTGCCCGTAGAGCAAATTGAGTGTGGTCATCCTGCTGCTGGCCCTGAAGATATGGAACTGGTACAACGGATTGTTGCCCTAGGCTTGCCCTGTCCCATCATCACCCATGCCCGTTCCTGTCAAACTGACATTGATGCCGCTGTCCACTCCGGGGCAGAATGGGTGGGTCTATTTCTGGGAATTAATGATGTCAGCCAACGCACTCGGGTCGTGGGGTGGTCGGTTCAGGAGATCCTAGATCGGATTATGGACGCTGTCACCTATGGTCGTCAGCAGGGACTACTGGTACGATATACCCTCGAAGATGCCTCCCGCACGGATACAGGGTTAATACTCAAGGCGTTCACTGCGGCAGTCAAGGCTGGGGCCAATCGGATCTGTTTTTCTGATACAGTTGGGATTCTCAAGCCGGAAATCACATCTTCTATTGTGAAGACCCTGAAGCAGACCTTTCCCAATACCGATCTTGAAGTCCATTTCCACAATGATCGGGGTCTGGCGATCGCCAATGCTTTAGCAGCGATTGACGCTGGAGCCAATTGGATTTCGACCTCTGTCAATGGTCTAGGGGAGCGCGTCGGTATCACGGATCTCTGCCAACTGATGGCCAATCTGCATTATGACGGCTTGAGAACCCTGACCCCCGAAAATCAATTGCGAGAGCTGAGTTGTCGAGTCGCCGCCTACTCTCGTACCCCGGTTGCCGATAATCAACCGGTTATGGGGAGTTATGCCTTTACCCACCGTTCGGCTCTTCATGCGAGAGCCACCCGTCGGGATGAAATGGCTTATAACTGGCTGAACCCAGCTTTAGTTGGGGCACGAACTCAGATTGCCCAGGATCAACTACCCGAGGTCGAGCAACTGGTGACTCCACCGGCGATCGCCCAGGATACCAGTTTTCAGATGATTCACTGGCGAATCGGTAAATCCTATCTGATGCTTGACCATTCTCTGGTTTCCGATTGTCGCCAATTCTGTCTGGTTCAGGATATTTCTCGAACTCCCCGGATACAATCTCTTGATCAAACTGTTCGGGTGCATCAGGTCGATAGTTTAATCCTATTGCTCGGTCGTGAAGCCAACTTGAATGGACTCAAAATCGAGGTTTGCCTGGACGATATCACTCAAATTGTGGAGAGTCCTGCCAGTGTCTTTATTCCTGCTGGAATTCCCTATCGTTATCGGGTAATTTCGGGCCGAGGAGCGTTGATTCACCATATTAATGCTAGATCCTGGAGCCAGAGTTTATTCGATTCAACTGTCAAACCAAGCGCCGTTCAAAGTACCATGCCAGGCATTCTAGGGGATCGGCTCCAGACTAATCAAATGTGTGTTTGATCCGATTTGATTGGATAGATTACGGCCACGGTATGTGAGTATTCTATCCACCATTGGTTGCTCCTGGAAAAAAATAAATCTCACCTGTGCCATCTGTTGATTGCACCCTGGACAAGTTTGATCAATTGACATCATTCTAGTCTGGTCAAACCAGCCTGGTTAGATTTATCGAATCAAAGTCTAGTTATGCACTCTTTCTCATGGTTAGCAGTATTTCATTAATCATGACAACTTTCGGTATACGGTCAATCATTTTACTGCTTCAAACCCATTTCTGAAATCATTCTTGAAACTGTTCCTGAAACTGCGCGATCGCAGTGATTTATTCGCAGTGATTTATTATCTGCGAAGTCTGATACAAAAATTACCCGGTAGTCTAATGGAAGAAATAGCTACCTTTATTGCCTCTAATCCAGACCCCAGGGAACTGAAGCGAGCTTTAGCAGTCAGTATGACCCTGAGAGGCTATACCCATGAAGAAATCAGAACTATCTTACAGGTTAGTTCTGGATTTATTAGTAAGTGGAAGCAAGCTTTTATTCTCAACGGAGTAGAAGGACTCAAACTAGCCTATCAAGGATCAAAAGGCTATCTGACCACCAGACAGAAACGACAGGTTATAGGCTGGCTGAAAAACAAGGCTAATTGGGAATTGCATGAACTCGAAGGCTACATCATGGAGCAATTTGGGGTTGTATTTGCTGCCAGATCAAGCTACTACGCTCTGTTTCATGAAGCCGGAATTTCCTGGAAAAAGTCACAATCCAAAAACTCTCCGAAAGATTCCCAGAAGATGGCTCAGAAACAGCTCAAAGATTGACTCAAAAAGATGAGAAGCTAGCAAAATATCACTCTTTTGTCATTGTCGGAGAATGCGATCGCTAGAACTCTCATTTCCAGGAGGATTTAGCAATTTAGATTCATTTCATATTTCTTACTAGAAAATGGAATGGTAATCGTCTTTCAGGTAAGGGTTTTAGAACTTAGAAATCACAGGTATTTTCCCGGATTGACAAAAGAGCATTAGGGGGCAACGCCCCCGAACCCCACTCTCACTTTTTTCAGGATTGATTTAGGACTGCCATCCAGCATTTCTCGCACTGCTGGAGTATGGGAGGTGATGCGCAGAGTGCCACCACCTCTCAAATCCATACCTCACGGGATTGAAAATCACTATATAACTTTACTATTGATACCTTACCAGGTCAAAAAAACTTATATTTGCCAATCTTACCAGTCCCTTTAACAAGAATTCTTTAAGTTTTTTCAAGCCTGCGGAGTAGAGTTCTAAAAAAAGAAAACATCATCGATTTATTAAATGCAATATTAAAAGGTGTTTGAAAGTTTAGGTCTGTTATTTAATAGATGGGTTGATTCAACTTGAAACCTCTGTATTTCCCTTGGGGGTTTATTTTACCCATGCCCTAGATATCAGTCACAGCATCAATCTGCCTTCCCAAGCTATTAATTCATAGTCATTTCTCATGAATCATTCCTGATTACTCTCAGTCGTTATGGTCGATGTTATAAGTTGCCATCCAGGAAACTCTGAGAACTTTCAATCAAGAAAATAAAGAAAAAATAAAATGCTCAATTTGAACATATCGATCTAACGGGGCAATGATAACAATATGAAATACTATTTGCAGTATCAAGCGGTAATGGGTGAAATAGTTTTTGGGGGAAAACGTTCTCTTGTTTTTGGTTATTGAGAAACTGCAAATACCAGATGCAAAAACTTCATAATTTCTATGCCCTATTCTATTACCAAATATTGCGTTCAGTGCAATGATTGCATCTCTAAATGCCCAACAGATGCGATTAAAGTTACAGAGGATGGTGAATACTGGATTGATCCAACCCTCTGTAACCAATGTGAGGGATATTCTCCAGAACCCCTGTGCCTGATGGCATGTCCCGTTAATTCCCCCGTTCCTCTTCAGGCTAAGAAAGGTCGGAACAAAGCCGAGCCCCGACCGATTACTAATCTGGATTTGTTTCTCAATGGCAAAACCAATACTTTTGCTTCAGCGATTGTGATCTGGCAACTCTCTAATATTCTGGCTCAACGACAATCCCTACCCTGGGAAGTCGATGAATCTGGCTATCTTTTTTATCAGCGGGCTGTGAACCAGGGTCGAGGCACCCTAATGTTTCGCATTACCGAGCATGGTGATGGAGATTTTGCAGAGCCCCTGAAGCAGGAATCAGCCCGGGCAGCGATCGCCGAATTGGATATTCGAGCCACCTGCCTAAACCTGATTTGTGCAGCCCATACCCTGGCCCTGGAGCGCCCCTGGGAACAGGAATTCACGATCAATGATCAGCAGATTGAGCGGTATTTGGGGTTAGAGAAGCGTAAAGACCTCAGTAAACTGGCAAAACTCACTCTGATCAAGAATCTGATGCAACAGATCTGCAAAGTTCTAGTGACAATTGAATGGCCTCGGCAGGGAAAAATTCCTGGATTTTCAGTTCCGGAGGGTCGTCTGTGGCAGCTTACTGAGATGCAACACCATGTCCAGGAAGATGATCTGGGCTGTAAGCATCTCACGGGATTGACTTTTAAAATCAAAGCGGGGGAATGGGCCAGATACTTTCTGAATCAGGAGGGATATCGGCATCGAACTGCTTTTTACCAGTATGGAAGTCTACCAAAATCCGTATTGACCCAGGCGATGAGTATCTGGCAGCAGCATGAGGGGGCTGTTCGAATTATGCTCTGGCTTCTATTTAAGACCAAAATGGGCAAAGACCAGCGGATTACAGTTCAAACGTTAATGCGAATTGCCTATGGAGAGGAACGGCTGATGGAGGCATCCTCTCAATCCAGTAGCCATAAACGGATGATGCGAACCTTTGAAAGCGACCTGGAAGCGTTGGCTAGCTATGGATTGAAGCCCCTGTTTGATTTGGAAACCTATCCGGTTGAGATTCAGCCTCTTTGGGCAAAATTGGCAGACCTGCCGGATGACCCGGAGGCGGCATTAGAGTTCTGGCTAGAAGATGGAGGTAGCGATCGCCGTCTCACCGATGGGGCTCCTCGGGGCAAATGGAACCGCCTGATGAATGCCCGACTTTCGGGCTTTGATCTGCCTGAAGATTGGGAGCAAAAACTATCGGTCAAGCGCAGCTCAAAACAAAGTAAAGCTCAAGGCAAAACTAAAGTGATTGGTCACGCCCAATTTGTTGGCTCCCAGGTGATCCGGGCTCGCCAGCAACTACAGTTGAGTCAAAGAGAACTGGCTAATCGGATCGGCAAAAGTCAAAGTTGGGTTCGAGATGTGGAAAAGGGCCGTTTCCAGCCCAATATTCAGGATCAAACTCGGCTCCATCAAATTCTAAAGGCAGAATAGAAGAGTTTCAGGAACTGCCTCTAGGAGTAATTTTTCAGGCGTTGACCTGCTTCAATTCCGATTAATTTCGCAAACCACGGCGGTGGAGCCGTTGCAATCTGGCGCTGGAGTTTCCCTAGAACCTCTCGGGCAGAACCCCCTTCCGGTACTTTCATCGGGTAGATATTGGCTTGCACAACTTTTGCTGCCGCTGGCCCACCAACTGAGACCACATAGCAAACCTGGCAGTCTTTGATTAAGTTGACTCGATGGCGATTCTTATCCTCTAATTCTTCTACTCCAAAGGTTGAGCGCACATCAATCAGTCGTATCTCCGTGGTTGAGAGTTGATAGATCAAGTACCGCAAACAAGAACCAAAGTGCCCGTCCAACTCTTCTTCATTATTGGACGCTACCGCAATCCGAATAGAGTTGGGCATATCTCCTTCCTCGTAGGGTTCTACAGGAAAATGATTGTCTTCTTCATCGACCTCGCCCCACAAAATTTTGACAGCCTCTTTCAGTTCGCTGAGGTGAAACCGATTGTCTTCTCCATCTTCTTCCCCGTCCAGACTATAGGTTTGCCCGAATGCTGTCTTCAGATTCGTCACCGTAATCTTGCTCAGCTTTTCTTCTGTAATATCATTTCCAGTGAAGTTTTGTAGAGCTTCGATTAAATCTCCTATTGTTACCTCTGGCAATACCCTGGCAGCCAGACCAATTCTGAGGGCTACCTCTTGGGAAATGCTTTGTCCACTCATAAGCTTGAATCTCTTGGTAAAAGTTGATATGGAACTCAGGATTTCCACTTGAGTGATTGAACCTCACCCCGACGAATAAGAAGTTGATCGGTAGTTCTGAATTCCAGAGGATTTTCTTTGACTGTAGAGAAGTTATAGCATGGCCTCCCTTGATTCTCAGGGATTGTAGCCTTGGTTAGATTTATTAAATTATCTAGAATGTACTCAACCGCCCAAACCCAAAGTAGATCAAGGATTAGAGATATTCAAAAGGACAGGGGATGAGGGTTTTTCAGAGGGGGGTCTGGTTTTTTTTGGGAGTATCGGACATATTTGTACTCATGTCTGGTTATATCCAAACCCACCAAATTCCCTCTTGGTGTAAGTCTGGGTTGCTCAGTATTATTTGGAATTTAGATAATTTGCCAGCATCAACGATTAATTAAAACAGCTCATTTGCGCAGGAGTTTATCAGTTAGGGTTAAATTTTTACTGGGTTTTTACGGAGTTTCTCAGTACTGGACTGAGGATATCACAGACATATAACGACTCGGATCACAGGTATTCTCTCCAAAGATCGAGTGTAATTCAAGGGCAGGATCATCTCCCTAAAATTACTTAATTTCGTATAAACTGTAACTACTCAAGTTCAATCCCCCTATGTGTCAAAGCCCTCAGTGCTCCAGTACCAACTAGATTTATCAGGTGCAAGTTATGTCAGTAAATTCACTCAAAGATACCCGGACATTAGAGTTTTGTTCAACCCTTATTGTCGTTGATCCCTCTATCCCGGATTATTTTAGTTTATTGCGGGGAGTCGATTCTCGAGCCCGTATTATTTTTTTGGATGCAAATCAGGATGCGATCGCCCAAATGACCCAGGCGATCGCCAACTATCGAGGGATTCAATCCTTACATATCATTTCCCATGGACGACCTGGGCAACTGCTTTTGGGGAATACCGTACTCACCTCACAAAACCTCAAGGGTTATACCCCCCAATTCTATCAGTGGCAAACCTCCCTCTGCCCAGGGGCACAAATCCTGCTCTATGGTTGTCAGCTAGCAGCAGGAGAATCGGGAAAAGCCTTTGTCTATAGCCTGGCCCAACTGACAGGGACAAGGATTGCGGCTTCTCAAACCCTGACTGGAAATTCAGCCCTGGGGGGTAACTGGGAGTTTGAATTGGTCACTGAAGCTCCAACAGGGAAGGCTCCAATAAGGGAGGCTCCAACAGGGATTTCCCTCCAGAAAGTCAATCGGATTTTGCCATTTCGCCCTGAAGTTCTGGCGGCCTATCCGGCTGTTCTGATCTTGCTGGTTGATGAGACGTTTGCCAATGCTGACCTTTCTCCTCAACCTTTAACGGATGAACTGCGATGGATTTTTGGTACAGATGATTCCTCTGGAGATGTCAATGATCCAGAAGATCCATTTCTGACGGCCAGATCAGATCGGAATCCTCAGGTTGGGGGGATTCCCGGTGTTCCCTCAGGATTTACACCGGATTTGGAGGGAGATGGGGCATTGCGTCTGACCTCTAATGGCAATAATCTGGCCGGTTTTGTCATCTACGACTTTCCTGTTCGTTCAGATGCCGGATTAAAACTGGAATTTGAGTTTTTCTCCTATGGCGGCGTTGGGAATCCAAATGGTGAACGGGCTGATGGGATCAGTTTTTTCTTGATTGATGGGGAAGCCAATCCCACTACCAGCGGTGGTTTTGGGGGGTCTCTGGGATATGCTCCTCGAACGGATCAGGGGAGACCTGGTTTAGAGGGGGGATTTTTAGGGATTGGCTTTGACGAATTTGGCAACTTTGCTAGGCCCAATGAGGGTCGGGTTGAGGGGCCGGGTAAGACCCCCGATGCAATTACCATTCGTGGCAGTGAAGCTGACAACTACGAGTTCATTGAGACAACGGGGACATTGCCGATTGAGATTGATGCCAACACCAATGATCGCAACCAACAGAGCCGTAGAACGGTTGAAATCCTCCTGACCCAGGAGGGGCTGCTGTCGATCTCTCTAGATCTAAATGGCGATCAGATCATTCAGCCGGATGAACTCCTAATCGATAGTTTAGATGTGAGGCCCGCTGATGGCTCGTTCCCAGATACATTTAAATTTGGGTTTGCGGCCTCTACGGGAGACGGCACCAACTTCCACGAATTACGCAGTGTGGAAATCAGCACCTTAGAAGAACCACCAGAACTGGATCTCGATTCCACTGACGATTTACCGGATGTCCCTAGAACAGTTAATTTTGAAACTACCTTTACAGAGAGGGATCCCCCCGTTGCGATCGCCAATCAATCCCTGATTCTAGATGCAGATGATGAGAACTTAGAGCGGGCAATCATCACCCTGACCAATCCCCTAGATGGCTCCCAGGAAAGTTTGGCTTTCACTGCAGCAGCCCAGACGTTAATCAGTCAGCTCGGGCTCACGGTAACCAGTGATGGAGTGAATATTCTCATTGAAGGATCCGCTAGTCTAGCTGACTATGAATCGATCATCAATGGCATCGTTTACAACAACACCTCGATCAACCCTACTACTACCCCAAGAACTGTAGAAGTGATTGTTCGGGATAAAGCTAGAGAGGACGGCTTCGACAGCAGCCCAGCCACTACTACGATCAATGTGATTGATATCCCCAATAATCTACCCGAAACTGAGGATGTGGTCGGTGACTTCGTGCGTCCTGATGACGTTCAGGTGGGGCTCTTACCCTTAGAGGGCAGTGATACCGATGGAGAAGTGGTCAGTTTTAGAGTGACCGAGCTACCGACGAAAGGCACATTATTTCTCGATGACCAACCCATTACCTCAGATGCTCTGATTCCAGTTGAACGGCGGGGGGATTTGACCTTTACTCCGAGTACAGAACCGCCCTTTGACTTTGCCCTGTTTGAGTATGCTGCCGTTGATAACGAAGGGGGTCAAGATCCAACTCCAGCCACTTATGTCATTCCCAGCCTCGCCAATTTTCCTCCCGTTGCAGACACGATTTTCCTAGATGCCATCAATAACCAGGCGGTTCGAGTTCCAATTGAGCCTCTGTTGAATGGTAGCGATGTAGATGGGACTATCGCCGAGTTTAGCATCACTCAGTTGCCTTTAGAAGGACGATTATTTTTTGGGGATGAGGCGATTACCGATGTCAGCCAACTCCAGAATATTGATATTGAGCAAGCCGATCAACTGACCTTTACACCGGATAGTGACTTTGTTGGGACGGATTTCTTTGGCTATGTTGTCAATGATAATGAAGGGTTGCGATCGCTCAATACCGGGATTGTCACCATTCCAATTGTGGCCAATGGTGATGATAACCAGTTACCTACCGTGGAAAACATTACCATTGCCCCGCCGATTCGCGATGTCGCAACTCCAGTAGAAATTCCTCCCCTAATTGGGACAGATCCAGATGGAACTATTAGCTTCTTCTCTATTGAACGACTTTCCGCCAACGGTCAGTTATTACTAGCGGGTGAACCTGTAACGGATATTACCCAGGTGGCTCAGTTGACCCCAGAGGAAGCAACCCAGCTTACTTTCGTACCCAATCCTAATTTCACTGGAACTGCCACTCTGTCCTACACGGCTACTGACAATCAAGGGGGAGAATCTGCAACTCCGGCCCTAATCACCCTTGCGGTCAGTCCCAATCAGTCTCCGGTGGCCCAAGTGGTGAATAATCCCAGCGTTCTTTCTAACTCCGTTCAGGTCGATCTAAATCCTTTGGTTGGTACGGATGCCGATGGAACGGTGACGGGGTTCCAGATTGAGACTTTCCCAACAGATGGTCAGCTCTTTCTCAATGGCGTAGCGTTTACTACTCCAGACCAGATCATTCCTATTGCAGATGCCGACAATTTAACCTTCTCCCCCAGTGAGAATTTCAAGGGAGTTTCAGGTTTTAATTACGTTGCAATTGACAATGAAAATGCGGTCTCGATCCCGGTTGGTTTTAATATTCCAGTAGTTAACCGCCCCCCCGTGGCGGAGAATGTGACGAATCCGGAGATCGAGGTTAATCAAACCCAGGTACCAGTCAGTCCCCTCCAGGGAACCGACAGCGATGGCACAGTCGTCAGTTTTCGGTTGCTGAGTTTACCCCAGAATGGCCAGTTATTTCTTGGGGATCAGTTGATTGAAGATTCTACTACCCCGATTCCCGCAGATCGAGCCGATGAACTGTTCTACACCCCTAACCCTGACTTTATCGGGATTGATGACTTCCGATATTTTGCCATTGATGACAACGGCGCTGAAAGCTCCACTTCAGCTCTATTCCGGTTGCCCATTGTTTCTCCCCCTCCCCCGAACGTACCCCCGGAAACCGATGATGTCACCGCCCCCTCCATTCCGAATAACGAGATCCAACCTGCGGTGCTACCGGCCCTCACCGGGACAGATAGTGATGGGGAAGTAGTCAGCTTTGAGATTGTCTCCCTCACTCCCGAGCTAGCGGGACAGCTTCTATTGGCCGGGGAACCGATTCAGCTTGGTCAACAGATTCCAATCGATCAGGCGGATCAACTCACCTTCCAGCCCAATCGCGAATTTATCGGGGAAGCTGGTTTTACCTACGCTGCCATTGACAATGAAGGACTCGCCGATCCAACGCCAGCGGTCTACACGATTCCAGTGCTGGAGGGCAACGAGCGCCCTGTGGCCATAGACATCACCCTGGATGAAATGCGCAATGATCAGCCGATTGAGATCCCACCCCTGACTGGAACAGATGAGATGGTACGGTGGAGGGATTCATCATCACTGAGCTCCCTGACTCCGGGCAGCTTTTGCTCAATGGGCAACCGATTGCACTGGGGGCTGATATTTCCCTGACTCCGGAAGAAGCAGCCCAGCTCAGCTTTGTGCCCGATGATACTGTTGTCGGGGACTTAACCTTTGAGTTCGTTGCTGTAGATAATGAAGGGGCCACCTCCGCAGCTCCTGGTGTTGTGACGATTCCCCTAGTGGGCAATGTCAGTCCCATTGCTGAATCTGTGATTATTCCAGGGTTTGAGAATAATGTCACCCGGGTTGAAATCCCGCCCCTGGTGGCAATTGACCCGGATGGTGAGATTGTTGGCTTTACTATTATTACTTTGCCGGAGGCGGATGAAGGGACTCTATTCCTGAATGGTGTGGTTGTCAGCGATCTGAGTCAGGTGCAGAATTTATCCCCCGAGCAGGCTGATCAGTTGACATTCAGGCCCAACTCTGGCTTTGTTGGCGAACTGTTGCTGGGGTATTTTGCGATTGACAATGATGGAGCCTCCTCCAATTCAGCCGATATCATTCTGAATGTAACTCAAGGGCAAATCCCTCCTCCACAGGACAACAACCGTCCCCCGATTGCCGAAGACATAGTCGTAGAGAATATCCCCAGAAGCCGTCAACCGGTTAATATTCCAGCCTTGAGCGCCACTGATCCAGACGGCGAAGTGGTCAGTTTCGACTTGACCAGCTTGTTGACTCCCGATGATGGTGAACTCCTATTCGAAGGTCTGGAAATTACTGACCTGAGTCAGGTTCAAGACTTGGTTCAGGATCAAGTCGATCAATTTAGTTTCATTCCCGATCCAGAGGCCCCAGAAAATGAATTCACCTTTACCTACCGGGCAACTGACAATGAAGGGGCAGTTTCCAACACGGCAACCGTCAGATTGGTGCTAGCAGAGGATGGTTCAATTCCTAGAGATGAGTTTGAGCAGCTTTGCAATTTCTGTGGTTCCATGCCCACTGTAGCCGGAATCGATCTACCAACTTTGCCTTTCTCCCCAGAACCCCTAGCGGGAAACTCTGTAACAATCACAATTCCTGGAACAGAAGCCAATGATTTCCGGGTCGGCACTGATGCAGATGAAGCTATGTTGGGATTTGGCGGCAATGATATTCTGCTAGCCCAGGGGGGTGATGATAACCTATTTGGCGATTCGGGTAGTGATCTGTTGGATGGGGGAGTGGGCAATGACTTAGTGGATGGGGGTACCGCTGATGACCTTGGGTTTGGGTCTTTTGGAATAGACTCTCTGGTAGGAGATGCCGGAAATGATACCCTATTTGGCGGCACCAATAATCTGGCCAATCCTGACCTGGAAGGGACAGATCTGTTAAAGGGGGGAGACGGGAACGATCTTCTGGGGGGCAACGAAGGCAACGATAGCCTCGACGGCGGTGCAGATAACGATCAACTCTACGGCGGCAAAGGGGAGGATCTAGTCTACGGCAATGAAGGGAATGACCGGGTATTCGGCAATCTGGGCAATGACACCCTGATTGGCGATCCAGGTCAATCCACCGCTACTGGAGATGGGATCAATCAAGATGTTCTTTTTGGCAATCAGGGCGAAGATGTGATCCAGGGCAGTGCGGGGAGTGATACCGTCTATGCCGGACAGGATGATGATTTTGCCTACGGCGGCAAGGACAACGATGAACTTAGGGGTGAACTGGGAAATGATACCCTATTCGGAGATTTAGGGGATGACACCTTATTCGGAGACACTAACGATCCAGAGCAAATTTCCCTGGGTCAGGATATTCTGCTAGGGGGCGCTGGGAACGATTTTGTCTTTGGCAACCGCGATAGTGACACCCTCAAGGGGGGAGCGGGCGATGATCTGATGTGGGGCGGCAAGGAGGATGACTTGCTGTTTGGGGAAGCCGGGGATGATTTGTTGCTGGGAGATCGCGGCAACGATCAGCTCTGTGGCAATGAGGGCAACGACACCCTGTTCGGGGATATTGGCAGCGATCAACCCGTAGGCAGTTCGGGTTCCCAGGATTCACTCTGTGGGGGATCTGGCAATGATTTCCTCAGTGGTAATGAAGGCCGGGATATTCTCTGCGGGGATCTGGGTAACGATACCCTATTTGGTGGCAAGGACAATGATACTCTGGTGGGCGGGGCTGGTGATGATCAGTTAATCGGCGATCTGGGTATTGATACCCTCGATGGGGGTGAGGGAGCCGATCAGTTTGTCCTGTTTGCCGACGCTGGGGCCGATCTGATTGCTGACTTTACCGATGGAGAAGACGTTCTAGCCCTGGCCGGAGGCTTGTCCTTTGCGGATTTGACCTTAGAACAAAGTGGAGCAACTGTCGTTATCCGGGTCGGCAGTGAACTGCTGGTGACCCTCGATGGCGTTGCCCTTAGCGCCATCACTGAGGCAGACTTTACGGCTGCCATAGTTTAAGGACACAATTAATCAGAAGATTGATGTAGGGGTAAAGGGGGCACTGCCCCCTTCCTGGGGCGAAGCTCCAGATCCCCTTCGATCGGATTTGATATCAGATGAGAATCCTGGAGTGCAGGCATTTGACGGGTTGGCAACAGCCCCTTGGCTGTTTCACTCTATTTCTGCGATCCTCAACCTCCAGCAAAACTGTAGCTGCTGAAGCCTACACTTGTCATTCCCTGGGGAGTTCGATTCATTTCCATGCGTTGGGGCGGGGCAATATCTGCCCCCAGTACAATATTAGCCGTAGCCGACCTTAATCCAGGGGTGGATTTTGGTTCCATCTGGGAATGTTTAGAAGTCTCCGGGGCCAGATCTGGAACATCGGGAGGTAAGGCGCTGTCCGGAACAGATTGCTGAGCCAGCCAGGCTACTCCACTTAGGGAACCCGCCAGAACCGCTGCATAACCCAGATAGAGATGCACAGAATTCAACTGAATACCCCCTTCTGGCTCTAGCTTTGACCAGGAGGAATCAATAAATTGCTGAGAATCGGCCTCAGGCAGCATCGCGGCTAGGGCATTCCCGTCTAAGCCCAGAGTTGCTCCCACCCGACGAATTAACCCCCGAATATAGATATCTTGGGGCAATTTCGCCACTTCACCTTGCTCTAAAGCCTCCAAGTTTGAGACGGGAACCAGGGTTTTCTGGTGAAGTTGCAGGAGGGACAGAGACAGGGCTTGACGAGCTTGCTGGAGCTCCTGACCAATTTGACGGATGCAGTTGTTGCGCTGCTCTACCTGTTGAGCGGCCAATTCTGCTTTGGTGGGTTTCCGCTTGATTTTAGGGAGGGCGATCGCCGGGAAACCGAGGGCAGCTACATTCCAGACCGTCGCATCAACTCCAGAGCCCGGGCCGATTTCAGATTCCTCCCGCACAGCAATCTGAATCTCCATCTGATCTGGGGAGTCCGCCGGAACATCCCCATCAGTTTGAGCGTCTCCATTCTCTTCTGAGGGCATAAATTCTGGCCCCGTCAGAACAGGAACTTCAACTGAAACATCAATCACCTCGAACGGGGCAGAGGATGCATCGGGCGCAGCAAAGGAAAACCCTGCAGGAGAGGCTTCAGTAGGCAACTCATGACCTTCAGGAGCCGTAGCAGGTTCAGGTGCAGCGTCAGCTAAAGAACCGAGCAACGCCATTTGAGTAGCCAGACGACTTTGCTGCACCAGATTCTTAACCGCCAGTTGAATTGCCTCTCGTCCAATTGCCCGGATTAAAATGTCACCTTTTTTGGCAGAATCTCCCAATCTTTTGCGGAGATTGGCCCGTGCAATGCGATATACCTTGCTCTGGTAAAGCTCAGATTCGATGTCCCGTAAGATGGCCTGAAGTTGTTCCTGAGATATCCCGAAGGTGATCGCAGGATCGCAATTCACTGTAGTGCTGAAGGTCATTGCTAATGATTACTGTATTCGAGTTTACTTAGTAATTGATTTTTCAAGGGATTTTATCGGATTCCGGATTGATTAGCTGAAATTCTAGGGCTATGAACGCTGATACCAACTTGAAGTGCCACGGGGATCAACCTTGCCACAAAACACATCCCGCTTGAAGCACACCCACGGGAGGATCTGATTCGTGAATTGGCCTAGCCCAGCATCTAGAGTGTGCTTACTCAGCATCCCTTTGGCCATGATGCGGAAGTCCAAATCCCCCACAAAAACCATCCCGGCACCGTCGCAAAGGTGATGGGCAAGCTTAAAATGCCAGTCTTTACGAGTATCAGCAAGGCGTTGATGTACTCTCCCAATCTTCTTTTGAAGCTTCAACCGGTTAGCTGACCCTTTTTGCTTATTCTTGAATTCCTACTGGATGACCATGAGGCACCGTAGCAGGGATATCAACATCGGCCTTAGGACTTACGCATTGACAAGAAGGCCATTATGTGAGCTGAAGGTGTAAGTCCTGGCCCTTTGCCCTAGCGAAAAAGCCAGTGAACGGGTGCAGACCCCTACGACGTGATTACTGGGATGAGGTTAGAGATGTCCGAGTCAACGATTTAGTTTTCA
The DNA here is from genome assembly GCA_012033335.1 of Oscillatoriales cyanobacterium RM2_1_1. Lineage (GTDB taxonomy): Bacteria > Cyanobacteriota > Cyanobacteriia > Cyanobacteriales > Microcoleaceae > JBHJGO01. Next base: position 249 of record JAAURB010000022.1, on the reverse strand, counting down.
TCGATGAGTCAGGCGTTAATCTGGGGTTAGTTCGCCTATTTGCTTGGGCTATCCGAGGGCAGCGGGAACACGGCTGGTCTACCTTCCGCCTTATTCACTGGACTTCTCGCCCATTGAAAACTTGGCGTTGCATAATAGTGCCATGAATTGAGGCTCAATCTGATGCAATGTCCTGACTGTGGTTCCAGCCATATCCGTAAAAACGGCAAGATGAGGGGTAAACAAAATCACATTTGTGTGGCGTGTCGT